>PXBB01000145.1 GCA_003565735.1 Bacteroidales bacterium | reverse complement strand
TGATGGGTAATGTTTATCTTAGCCCCCTAATCTCCTACAAAAAAGTTGCTATGAGTAAACAATTAACCTTAGAACAAAGATATGAAATCCAAGCTTTAATAAATGCAAAGCACAAAAAAAAATTTTATTATGAAAGTTCAAGTTACAAATGCAACTTCTTATAAACACATGAGCTCATGGGGAAAATCAATTGTTTCCCCCGTCTAATATTTCTTTTAATTTCGTTTCTCTAATTTTCTTGTTTTCTTTGATAATTTTATTTTCATTAAATTTTGCATAAAACTTAATTGAGAAGTAAGCGAGCCATGCTACTAACGGAATTCCCCACACCCACCATAAAATTGCAATCAGCGATGCCCACGCACCCCATTTTACATATTTTGCTAAATCGTGCCATTTATTAACAGCTTTTACACGTTCTTCATCGATTGGTGTTGATCCGGTAAGGCCGGATTTTCCGGTTCCATCCATAATAACGTAGTGCTGCTCATTATTGTAATCATAATAAACCATCCAAAAAGGTAAAAAAACGAGACGTCCTTTATGTTTTTCATCAGTACTAACAGAGCATCTAAAGTCTTTATAAGTGTCGCCGGGTACTTGTTCAAGGCTATCTTGTTCGGCAATATATTTAACGGAGTTTATGCCATATTTATCCCATGTATATTCCTTATCAAGATTGTGAAGCACAAAATCATAGTCCTCCAAATATTTTTCATCAAAGCTTTTAGCAGCATCTCTATCGTAGTATAAGGCACGTGCATATTCAATAAGTTCAGGCTTAATTTCTTCACCTTCGTAAGCCGCACATACAATAGCAAAGTCTCTTTTTGTGGTACCGCTTTGCGGTCTATACCTAAGCACTTGTTTGTTTTTTACACTTTTACCATCGGAAGAAGCCACCACTTCATTTTCGTAATAGCCAACTGAACAATTCCATGAGCATTCGTATTTTCCTTCATATAAATACATGGGAAGAAAAACGCCATCAATATCTTTAAAAGCAGCAAAGTCAAATATATCATTGGGGGCATAAGGTTCCTGAGCAAATAAGGTTAAAACCTCTTTTTCGAAATCTTCACGGTTTGTATTAAAAGGCAAAATTCTTTCGGGTACCTCCATTTCCTTTTCCATAGTACCCGTAACTACAAACTCGGTATGACAATAAACACATTTTTTGGAGGAAGAAAACAGGCCTATGCTGTTGGCTTGCCCACCACACTCAGGGCATTTAATTTGTTTGATTTGAATTGATGACATAATTCTTTGATTTAAATTATTTAATTAAAACTAAATTTTGGTTATAAGGTTTATATTATCACTAATTTCATCGGCTTTGCGCGCTACTCTTTCTAATATTTGATTTTCCTCCTCTGAGCTTGTAGTTTCTTCAAGGTTTTCGACATCAGCCTGAAGTTTTATGATGGCATTGTATATGGATTCAAATTTTTCGTAATGTTGCTCAATTTTTGCAACAGGGATGATGCCGGCTTTATCTCCCATCATTCCAATAGATTTTTTTGCATTTTCGTACTTTTTCAGGTCAAAATTTTTTCTTGATGCTATTCTATTAAGGTGATTAATCATCTTAAGGTGTTCAGCTTTGAGGTCAAGGCGCCTTTGTGTTTTTTCCTTAATCTCAGTAGTTTGATTTGTTTGGTAACCGGCAGACTGAACAACAAAAATAATAATGACTACATATATTATTGTCAGTAGTATTAATGATGCAACATACCACTTAACTTCTATAAGGTCTTTTCCTAAAAAATGAGTCAAAACATTGTATGCTATCATTAAGAATGCGGCCAATAGTACATAACGCTTTATTTGAATGGCCACCGCCAAATTAGGCACTGTAAATAATGTGTCGCCCGATACTTTGATAATTGTGCCAAATAAAAGCAATAACAAAAAACAGCTAAAAAGCATGTTGGCGTAGAACAAAGTTGTTTTTATTTCAGGACCCAGCAAGAAGAAAAGACCAAGCGTCCCGATGATAACGACAGTAAGTAAAATTGCGTTTAAGTATTTCATATGATTATTTTTTGTGTTTTTTATAAGTGTTATGAATAATATTGTTTGTTGGGGGACATTTTGCTGAATTTGATTTTACATTAAAAAAATGATTTAACTATTTTAAGCTTAAAAGATGACTGCTTGAATCTTTTAATTATAGACTGCTTCTTATCTGTTGTATTAAAGTCTTAGCCTGTTGCAGGAGGCGGTGGTGGCGGCGGTGGTGGCGATGTGCTTTCGAATAGTGGGGCTAGTTCGGGCATGGTATGTGCTGCTACCCAACTACCCATTCCCTGCTTCCAGACAAGGGATTCTTTATCAACAATTTTTTGATCTATTAATTCTTTAATTTGCTGAACAGTGTAGGGGCCAAATGTTTGTCCGTCTCGTGTCAGATGTATTGATGCTGGTGGCGGCGGCGGTGTTGCTTGTGTGTTTTGTGGGGGTTGCTGCTGTTGCTGATTACCCCCTTGATTTTGTTGCATATTACCCATCATGTTACCCATCATATTGCCCATGCCGAGGCCCATGCCGGCGCCAAGGCCAGCACCCATAGCTCCTCCTGCCATCCCTTCATTTTGTGAGGCTTGCTCTAAAATATTGAGCTGTCTTATCTGTGCATAATTATCACCTAATGCTTCGAAGCGTTTCTTTTCACCAACACCTAGTGCAATTTGCTCCATGACTTTCTTATAGCCCTCATCATCTTCATCGATAATGATACCTTCTATATTAAAGTTAAGCAATTCGATACCGTATTCACCAAATCTCTTATCAAGCTCCTGTTTTATGAAACTTGCTATGGTCAGTGTTTCTCCTGCTACATCATTAATACTGTAATTATTTTTCTTCATAAATGAATGCAGATGTACTTTCATCCCTTCAATAACATCAACCCTAAATTGTTCATAAATTTTGTCGGTTGTGATGTTATGCAATGTCCCCACCATTTTTTTTTAGGAATACGGCGCCATCAGAAATTTTTATCCCATAATGCCCGCGGGCGCCTAATTTTACAGGTATTTGAAAATAAGGGTCTATGATGCGTAAACTGCCTGCCCCCCATGGCATATTTCTCTTGACCACCTCAGTATTTACAAACCATACTTCAGCCGTAAAAGTTGTTTGTCCGCCTGTTGGTATATTTAGAAACTTTTGAAGAAAAGGTATATTGGCCGTTTTTAACTCGTGCCTTCCGGCACCAAAAGAATCATACATAACACCATCCTTAAAAAGAAAGGCTGTATGGCTTTCGTTCACTGTAAGAACAGTCCCTGTTGTCAGATTGTCATAAGGGAATTTATAAACCAGATCATCTGTATTCATTTCCCATTTTACTGTGTCTATAAACCCTTTTCGGTCGCGTTCTTTACCATCGGCAGTTCGCCCTGATTTGTTACGATTGAATAAACTCATTACAAACTTTTTTATTTTTATTAATTAAAATAAGGCAGGCCCTGAAAAATCATTTTATGGTACTTTTTCAGACACAAACCTGAACCCCTGTTTAAATATGTGCTAAAAAGCATGCAATTATACAAATTAATATTCTATTTTATATAGAATTATCATGTTATTTTTTCGATTATTTTTAATTAGCTAACTGACAATACATTAAACAAATTTTGTTTATGGATTTTGAAGAGCATAGCTTTCCTTTACCCTTAAATACCCAAGTAATTTGCTACTGCATGTCTGAATAGCACACCATCTACGGAAATGCTCAACATTCCACTCTTTACCGTAGCTATGGCTACGCTTACAGCGTTTATATTTGTGCTTCTCATATTAATATCAAACACTTACAGATTTAAGGTATATTAAAAAAGCCCCAAAAAGGGGCTTTTTAGCAATGTGTACGTTAAATTTCTGTACCCGGAGCCGGGGTCGAACCGGCACGAGTGTTACCTCATTGGTGTTTGAGACCAACGCGTCTACCAATTCCGCCATCCGGGCATAGTGTAAACTTTTGCAAATATATAAAAAAAAATAGATTTCAATTTTTTTTTAAAAGTGTTGTGTTTTTTTTAGTAGCATTGTTCATTATACTGCCTGAGTTATATACCTTCAGTTACACTAAAAGCAGGATAGCATATCCGCAAATGGCAAGCCATTCAGATATGTTGAAGTTAATAATTGCTGAAATAAGGCATCAATGCAATTCATCTTTTTTTGTATGAGCCTTTGAGATAAATTGCTCTTATATGTCAGTAAACGACAGTGGTAATTTTTCAGCTTGGGTATTTGTTAATAATGATTAATTTAGCAAAAAAATCCAATTCTGAAAAAGGCTTTTTTTGGTTATTAAAGATCACTTTTTTATGAATAAATGCATCGCTTTTTTTATTTTTTTTTATGTGGCATTATGTCCGTTTGTAAATGCGCAACCAACAACAATCAGTGGTCGTGTAACTGATGCTACCACCATGGATGCTATAGCATTTGCTAATGTTTATTTTAAAGGCACCACGACGGGTACCACTACTGATTTTAACGGTTTTTTCAGCATTGTTACAGAGGATGCTACTGATTCATTAACTGTAAGCTTTGTGGGGTACAAACCTTCAACAAAACCCGTAGTAAAAAATGAAGAACAAATCATAAATTTCCGTTTGCAACCTTCAATGGTGGGTTTAAAAGAGGTGGTAATTGTGCCGGGAGAAAATCCTGCAATTACTTTGATGCGTAAAGTGTGGGCACAAAAAGATGCCAGAAATATTTCAAATTTGGAATCTTATTCTTTTGAGAACTATACCAAGACTCAGGTTTATCTCAGGCGTTTGTTTAACAGAGAATCGCCCAGAGATACTTTGTCTGAGCGCATTTTTAACCGCTTTTCTATGGCTGCCGGTGCGGACGATATTCCGGCTATGCCTGTTTATATGAGTGAAACTTTTTCAAAAGTTTATACCCATGGCTTCCCTATGCGCGAAAAAGTTGTCGTAAAAGGCACCCGTACCAACAGCCTGGCTGATGTTGAAACGGGGATGCTCACACAGCTTATCCAAAAGAATACACAGTACAATTTTAATGATAATTATGTCAGAATATTGGATAAAAACTTTGTGTCGCCATTATCTCCTAATGGCAGGTTTTTTTACAGGTATTATTTAATGGACAGCTTATTTATCGGGGATAAATATTGTTACGAAGTTCGTATCATTCCGCGCCGCGGGGAAGACCTCACATTTAACGGCACTTTTTGGATTAACGATACCACTTATGCTTTGAAAAGAATATCCGTAGAGGTAGGCGCACAAGCTAATTTAAACTTTGTTGAACGTATTCGTATCCAGCAGGACCTCGTGCCGGATACATCAGGGGCATGGTATCCCCATAAAACCAGAATAATGGCTGATGCCATCAATATATTTATCAACGCATATATCAGCAATAATAACTTCAACAGCAGCGACATTTACCCGTTGAGTTTTTACGATACAGAACTGGAAGTAAGTGACACCGCTTACCACCTTAGCGAAAAAACCTGGCAAACCCTCAGACCCTCTCTTCACGACAGTAGCGACTCTTTAACATTAAGTTATATTGATCAACTAAAAAGTGTCAGAAGGGTACAATGGCTTACAGCCTTAGTTAATATGTCTATTAAGGGGTATCTTAATCTGGGTCGCATAGAATTGGGTCCTTATTTTATGCTTTACAATCACAATGAAGTTGAAGGGCACCGCATACGTCTTGGTGCTCGTACCAATTCTACTTTTAGCCGGAAATGGATTGCCTCAGCTTATTTAGCTTATGGTACTCAAGATGAAGATTTTAAATATAATGCGCAGCTGGAGCGTTTTATTTCGCGTGATTCATGGACTAAGGCAGGTCTGCAATATATGCATGATGTGGAAAGACTGGGTGCTGTGGATGAGTTTTATAGCGGCAGTTCATTCTTATCATTTGCAACTTCTTTTGGAGGTGCCGATAAGCTTAACAGCATAAGACTCGGCCGAGTCTGGGTAGAAACTGATTTATTCCGTGGCTTCAATCAAAAAATTGTGTTTAAAAACAAACACTATAAACCATTAAGTCCTGATTATCACTTTGCTTATTATGATGCGTCCCGTAGCGATAAGACGTCAGAAATTACAGTTTCCGAACTCACTTTAAGTTCTTTTTATCAACCGGGTGCCACCTTTATTGTGGATAAAAACGACCGTTTTCCTGTAGCCATTCGCAAAACGCCGGCATTCACATTCAATTACAGTATAGGTTTTAAAAATTTTTTAGACGGTGACTTTAATTATCATAAAGCTTCTTTGGGCATTAGGCAGAATTTTCTAACCGGTAGTGTAGGCACATTTTCCTATGCGTTAAACCTTTCCAAAAGCTTTACCGCTTTGCCATATCCTTTGTTGTACATACTGCCTGCTAACGAATCCTTTTTTCGTACGGAACGCACATTTAACCTGATGCGTTACGGGGAGTTTGTTGCGGATGCGTCGGCAGAGCTTTTCTGCACCTTTAGGCAAGAAGGCTTTATTCTTGATAAGTTTCCACTGATTAACCGATTGGGATTGCGTTCTGTTGCCACACTGAGTATGGCTTACGGGAGCTTCGATTATAGTAAAAGCGGTATTTACCATCCTGACGATAACCCCAAGGGCATATTGGCTGCTGAATTTTATGATGGCATTCCTGCAACGACATTCCGCACTTTTGATAAACAAAAACCTTATATTGAGGTCTCATACGGTATTGAGAATATTCTCAGCGTTTTCAGGGTGGATGCCATACACAGGCTTACGTACCTCGAAGGTGTTGATGAGGCCAAAAAGCCAAAACAGTTTGGCCTTAAATTCAGTGCTGTATTTCGTTTTTAATCCTAATTATGTGTAGAGACCTGGTGATGTGGCTTGAAATTAGCAAGCAAATCAGGTTTTTGTATTTTCAAAAAAGCATGTGGGGGGGTTGACAAAGCTTTTATTAGCACGAAAAAGTACCTTTGAAAGAACAAAACTTTTTAGTTCCGTTACTCACTTCTACTTTGACATTATAATTGTTGTCTTCCAAATTAATTTGACATGCCAAAACAAGTAAATGGTACTCTGATGGAACTATGGGATGTTGGTACTTAATATTTTGTGCATGGGTTAATTTCGCTTTGCACGACAGCACCTGAGATACTATGGTTTTAATAATATCTATGACGCATACGCCCGGCAAAACGGGATTTCCGGGGAAATGACCCTCAAAAACTTCGTGTTTGGCATTCAATTCCACCAGGGCTTCAACAAAAGAGCTGTCCTCATTTTTTTTTATATTTTTAATATAAAATAGTTTATGTAAACTCATGACAAAGCATTAGTTAAAAAAAACCCGATATAAAAAATGTGCTATTTAGATGCCTCTATGGCTTTT
The DNA here is from genome assembly GCA_003565735.1 of Bacteroidales bacterium. GTDB lineage: Bacteria > Bacteroidota > Bacteroidia > Bacteroidales > PXBB01 > PXBB01. The sequence continues at coordinate 19,009 of PXBB01000145.1, read as the reverse complement.
TCCAGAGAAGTATCTTTGGTATAGAATCGTTCCCATTTACTCTTGGGGTCTTTTTTTGTAGCAAGAGAAACGACAATAAGCACAATTATTGATAATGCTGCTGAGGGCAGGACAATATAAGTAAAAGGAACCAAAGGTTCGGGGAGTACAGAGTTTATAATCGTGATAATAACTGTAACGCCCATACCTGTGGCGATTGATGCTACACCTCCGGCCATGGTTACCCTTTTCCAGAGGAAGGCGGCCAGCAGTGCAGGCGTGAGCCCTGCACCCACCATTGTGTAGGCAGCCAATGCCATGGCAAGTATGGTTTCGAATTGGGTTAGCAGCAAGTAGGCAACAACCCCCAGCAAAATAACCATTATCCGCTGAACCAAGATAATTTTCTTGTTAGTAGCTTCGGGGTTGATAAAGCGTTGGTAAATATCGCGTGTAAGATTGGTTGATGGCGTAAGCAAAAAGCTGTTACCGGTTGAGGTAATAATAGCTACCGATGCACACAATAACAAAAGGCCTGCCCAAACAGGTAGTCCTACTTCAGTGCTGTAGCGTGCTGTATGTAATATAATCCTTTCGGCTTCCGAAGCTGCAATGAAAAGTTCTGAATCAACCGGCAAAGCATTGAAATGGCTAAAAGCAAGAATTGCAACACTGGCCAAAGCCGTACTAACAATAACGGTTCCTATTACCCACCAAACTACGGCGGACTTGGCTGCTTTTTCACTTTTGGCAGAGAAGAATTTTTGATACATGTTTGATTCGCCTAACAATAGAAAAAGTGTTGGCAAGAATATCCCCATTGCCCAGAAGAAGTTTTCGTCACCAAAAACTGTAAAGTGACTTGCAGGTATGGTAGCTGTAAGGTGCTCAGAGCCACCTATACTCAAGTAAATGATTGGTACGGCAATTATTACTGCAATGGTTATTATTGCTCCGTTAATTACATCTACCGATACTATTGAAAGCATGCCGGCAAATGCGGTAAAAAGAATGATGAAGCCTGCGGTCAGCAAAACTCCTTGCCATTCGGGAATTCCGGCTACGAGGTTTAGCACAAAGCCACCACCCCTGAACTGATAACCCACAATGGTTGTGTAGGCAATAACAATAACAATACTGCCCAGTATGCGCGCCCACTTGTTGTAGCGCAATTCTAAAATATCCGGAACGGTAAACTCTGCGATACGTCTTACTTTTCCTGCAAGAAAAAACACAAGAATGATTCCTAACCAGCCTCCTGCAGCCATCCATAATGACGCAAGCCCTACATTAGCAGCCAAGCCGGCTCCTGCCAATAAACTTCCCGAACCCATCCATGTGCATAGCAAAGTGCCTACCAGCTTTGCTGTTGAAACTTTACGGCCTGCCACCATAAAATCTTCCTGGCTCTTCACCATAAAGCTTTTCCACACAGAAATTGACATCAAAATGACCAAATATGCAATAACAACCCAGAAAAAAATCATCTTTTAATTTGTTTGTGACCTTTTAAGCAGATCAGGTTAATAATAAAATTTCCGTTGTTGTATGCTAAGTTTCTCTTTAGCATAAAATTAAAACGTTTGCAGTAAAAACAGTGTTAACTTTACAAACAACAACTTTTAAAAAAACACAAGATGCAAATTTAATATCTTTTTTATAACTACAATTTTTTTTATAAAAAATTGCCATTTGCAAGAAGCTGTGTTTTTTACTCTTTTTTTAATAATCGTAGTGAATAAAAAAAATTAGTTTTGCAAAAAAAAAGCATTGAAAAACTACAGCCATTTTATACATTTACACAGCATTGTATTCATTTTCGGGTTTACAGCAATTTTGGGCAAGCTGATAAGTATTGAGGCATTTGAATTGGTGTGGTACCGTATGCTTTTGGCGTCTGTTACACTATATTTTATCCTTAAATTTAAAAGTTTACGGTTTAATGTGGGCTTGAAACGTGCTATAATATACATGTCGGTAGGTTTTATTGTGGCTGCTCACTGGATTACATTTTTTCATGCTATAAAAGTATCTAATGTGTCGGTAACATTAGCATGTCTGGCTTCTACAACACTTTTCACAAGCATACTCGAGCCTGTCATAGTTCGACGCCCTTTTTATTGGTTAGAGGCTGTATTAGGTGTTTTTATTATCATCGGACTTTATTTGATTTTTGAATTTGAAACACATTATAAATGGGGCATTTTTTATGCCTTGATTTCAGCATTGCTCGCAGGGCTATTTAATATTGTAAACAAAAGACTTACAACCCAAGGCGATGCCCGAATTATCAGTTTTTATGAAATGTTAGGAGGCTTTTTAATCATCAGCCTTTATATTGGATTTTATAAAGGTGTTGAAGTTCAGTCTTTTGCATTAAAAGGCACAGATGTTTTTTACCTGTTCATTTTGGGTACGGTTTGTACTGCTTATGCATTTACAGCTATCATTGAAATTATGAAAAAAATATCTGCTTATGTGGTTATCCTCTCAATAAATATGGAGCCTGTATATGGTGTGGTAATGGCTTATCTTATTTTTGGGGAATCTGAGCATATGTCAACAGGTTTTTATATGGGCGCTGCTATAATAGTGCTCTGTGTAATTCTATACCACCCGCTTATGCGGAAATTTCACCAAAAACCAATTGGGAAATAGGGCTCCTTATTGGTTTTGAGTAAATCATGCAGGTTTATAATCGTTTTTTTTATTGTATAAATGCCGGGAATGTATATACAATCAGGCTTATGGAGAAGTCTCCATTATTGTATTAATTTTATCAGTTAAGCTGCCCCATTTAAAGTTTTCTTTGACAAATTTGTGCCCATTATTGGCTAAGGTACTTCTGGCCTTGTCATCCTTAAGTAAGTTCAAAATATGATCAACATATGCCTGAGGGGTATGGCCAATGATAATTTCTTTGCCGTCCTGAGCATTGAGGGCCTTATTGGCCAGGTCGGAAGAGATACAAGGCAATTGCATAGCCATGGCCTCCAGAAGCTTATTTTGCAGTCCCGTTCCTATTTGCATGGGCGCTAAAAAGATGCGCGACTGGGCATAACAATTTCTTATATCGTTTATCCAACCACTGACAATAACATTTTTGGACTGTAGCTTTCTTATCCTTTTGGCAGGTGAAGTCCCTGCAATAAGAATTCTTATGTCGGGCTTGCTTTTGATAAGGAGTGGTAAGATTTGTTTACAAATATACTCAACAGCATTAATGTTTGGCGGGTAAGCCATGTTGCCGGTAAAAACCAAATCATATATTTTCTCTATTTCTTTGGGTGAGAAAAAATCTGTATCAACGCCATTAGGTACTACATGAATTTTTTTATTCTCCGGGTGTGGTATAAGGGCTCTGTCTGTTTCGGATATAATTATTTTATGTGTAAACTCATCAAACACATTATGTTCGTATTTTAACAAGCGCTTATATTCCAAATGTAAAACCGGCTTGAATAACAGGGCTGCTTTTTTTTGACGCCTGTAAACACCTTTTGAAAAGACATCCTGATAATCAAGAGTTTTTGGAATGTTATGCACTTTTTGAACATAAGCTGAAACACGTATCAATTGGCAAAAAATATGGTCGGGCTTTGATGTTTCAATAACTTTTAAGATTTTTTTTTCAATATTTTTATTGTAAAAGTAACCCACTTGGAGAGGTAAACCGGTAAAAAAAGCTTTTACAATAGAAAAGAAAATACCCAACGGAGGCAGTCGGAAAATATGGATACTGATGCAATATTTTTTCAATTCCGAAATGGCCTCAGGATGCAATTTTTCATCAGTTAAAGCACACAATATGATATCGTGTTTCGTTGAAAGCTCTTTTATATGGTGATAAGCACGCAACTTATCTCCCTTTGTCAGAGGGTAGGGAACACGTGGAAGCACCATTAAAATTTTCATGTATAAAAATAAAAAGTTATTTGCAAACCTACATTTTTTTTACAAAAGAATCAAAAAAAAATGACACACAGTTTTTTGATGATCATAAGTTTAATTTGAGAAGACAAATTTGCCATCTTCATAGTCCACTTTTATTTGACTGTCTTTTTTAATGGTTCCGGCAATAAGCATTTTACTAAGGGCATTTAATACATATTTTTGGATAACCCTTTTCAATGGTCTTGCGCCATACTGAGGGTCAAAACCTAAATCTGACAATTGCGTAATAGCTCGTTTTGTAAAAGAAATATCAAGGTTTTGTTCCTGAAGTGTTTTTTTGATAGTGTTTAATTGTATAAGTACAATTTGGTGAATTTCTTCTTTATTAAGAGGTTTGAATGTTATGATCTCGTCTATACGGTTCAAAAATTCCGGTCTAATATTTTTTCTAAGGAGGGTCAGGACTTCCCTGCGAGATTTTTCAAAAACCACTTCCTCGCCTTCGTTTATAAATTTCTCAAAATTTTCATTAATAATGTGCGAACCCATATTCGAAGTCATAATGATAATGGTGTTTTTAAAATCAGCTGTTCGACCTTTGTTATCGGTTAAACGACCTTCGTCGAGGACTTGTAGCAGAATATTAAAAACGTCAGGATGTGCTTTTTCAATTTCGTCGAGTAAAACAACAGCATAGGGTTTACGCCTGATGGCTTCTGTGAGTTGACCGCTTTCATCGTAGCCCACATAGCCGGGGGGTGCACCAATAAGTCTTGATACGGCATGTCTTTCCTGGTATTCAGACATGTCAATGCGTATCATTGCAGCTTCATCATCAAAAAGAAATTCTGCAAGAGCCCGTGCCAGCTCTGTCTTCCCAACGCCAGTGGTGCCTAAAAAAATGAAAGACCCTAATGGTTTTCTTTTATCCTGAAGACCGGCTCTGCTGCGGCGTATGGCATCCGATACGGCTTCTATCGCAACATCCTGACCTACTACTCTTTTGTGTAATTCATCTTCAAGATTAAGAATTTTTTCCACTTCACTTTTCAACATTTTATTTACAGGGATGCCTGTCCAACGTGATACGACTTCTGCAATATCTTCGGCATCTACTTCCTCTTTGATAAGTGCTGCATGTTTTTGCAATTCACCGAGTTCATTTTTCAACTTATCAACATTTGTTTCAGCTTCTTTGATTCTTCCGTACCTTAATTCGGCAACCTTTCCGTAATCGCCCGCACGTTCGGCTTTCTCAGCTTCAAATTTATAATGCTCTATATTTTTTTTCAACTCTTGAATTTGCGAGACGATTTCTTTTTCGTGCTGCCACTTAGCCATCAATTCTTTATTTTTTTCTTCCAGTTGTGATAAGGCCTCAGCTGTTTTATCCAATTGTGCTTTATCATTCTCGCGCTTAAAGCCAGCCCTTTCAATTTCCAACTGCCTTATCTTACGCTGAATTTCATCAATTTCTTTCGGGAGAGAGTTTATTTCAAGTCTCAGTTTTGAAGCAGCTTCATCAACAAGGTCTATGGCTTTATCAGGTAAAAACCTGTCGCTGATATATCTGTGCGACAGTTCAACAGAAGCCACTATAGCTTCATCTTTTATACGTACCTGATGGTGTGTTTCATAGCGCTCTTTAAGTCCGCGCAATATAGAAACGGCATTCATCACATCGGGCTCATCCACCAGTACTGTTTGAAAACGGCGCTCTAAGGCTTTGTCTTTTTCAAAATATTTCTGGTATTCTTTTAAAGTGGTAGCTCCAATAGCTCTCAGCTCACCTCTTGCCAGAGCCGGCTTCAGAATATTTGCTGCGTCCATGGCTCCTTCAGAGGCTCCGGCACCAACCAGGGTGTGGATTTCATCTATGAAAAGAATGACCTCCCCATCTGATCCTATCACCTCTTTAATTACAGCTTTTAAGCGTTCTTCAAATTCACCTTTGTATTTGGCGCCGGCTATTAATGCGCCCATATCAAGGGCGTACAGAGTTTTGGTTTTAAGGTTTTCGGGCACATCACCATTGATGATACGGTGAGCCAACCCTTCGGCTATAGCTGTTTTACCCACACCGGGCTCTCCAATGAGAATGGGGTTGTTCTTGGTGCGTCGGGATAATATCTGAAGTACCCTGCGAATTTCATCCTCGCGGCCAATAACCGGGTCAAGCTTGCCCCCTGAGGCCATCTGATTAAGGTTTGCAGCATAACGCTCCAGTGCATGATAGTTTTGACTAGCAGTTTGAGAATCCACAACAGCACCTTTGCGCATGTCCTTAATGGCCGCCATAAGATGTTTTTGAGTAAATCCTTTATCCTTTAGCAATTGTGATACATCATCTTTTGAGTCAAGAAAACTCAAAAGTATATGTTCATTAGCTACATATGTATCGTTAAAACTTTTGAGGTATTTTTGTGCTCCGGAAAGTGTCTCTGTTGCGCTTCTTGACAAATATATTTCCCCACCCTTTACTTGCGGGTAATTTTTAATCATACTTTCAAGAGCATTGTTGACGCTTTCTTTGGGAACTCCCATTTTTTTAAAAATCAAAGGTGTGACAGCATCATCTTCCATCAACATTGCTTTCAAAATATGTGCGGGTTCTATGGATTGCTGCTCGAAGGAGCGTGTAATCTCTCCGGCTTTATTGATAACCTCTTGTGCTTTAACTGTAAAATTATTAAAATTCATTTTTTTCTCCTTTTTTTAAGTTTGCACTAACACATCAAATGTTTTCAAAGATTTGGTTGCTTTTATTTAGATAATCAAAACTATACATCGTTTTTATTTACTTTTGTGAATAATGCAGACACACACACATCAAAAGTTTAACCATAATGAAAATATCTAAAAATAAAGACATTATGTCGTGTTTATTTGATTTAAAGTGACAAAATGGCGTTTTGTTCTGTTGCTTTTTCGGTTGCCAACAATAGGTTTTTTTAATAATATTTTTTTTTATTTTTGCATTTCGTTATTTTTATAAAAATACACAGGACTATATACTAATTATTTTGAAAAATTAATCATTATGAATAAGATGCAAAAAGAAAAAAGTGGTGCTTTTATTGTAAACGAAACCGACTCCAACGATGTTTTCATACCTGAAGAATTTAATGAAGAACAGTTAATGATTGCAGATACCTGCCGTTCTTTTATTGATACTGAAGTGGCGCCTCACTTCGAGCAAATCGATAAAGGAGACCGTGCGCTGATGCGTGATGTTTTGAAAAAGTCAGGGGAACTTGGTTTGATGGGTGTATCCATACCCGACAATTATGGTGGTTTTGGACAGGATTTCGTTACGCAAATGCTAGCCGCTGAGGTTATAGGCAGTGCTTACTCTTTTTCAGTTGCATTTATGGCTCATACAGGTATTGGTACTTTGCCAATTATGTATTATGGTAATGAAGACCAACGTCAGCGTTATGTTACCAAGCTTGCCTCCGGCGAGTGTCTGGGTGCTTACTGCCTTACCGAACCAGGCGCCGGCAGTGATGCAAATTCAGGTAAAACAACAGCCGTTTTGAGTGAGGACGGCAAACACTATATTCTTAATGGTCAAAAAATGTGGATAACCAACGGTGGCTTTTGTGATACTCAGGTTGTTTTTGCTAAAATTGACAAAGACAGAATCCTGAGTGCCTTTATTGTTGAATCTGACTGGGAGGGCGTTGAAATTGGTCAGGATGAACATAAATTAGGGATAAAAGGCTCTTCTACTACTCAAATCTACTACAATGATGTTAAGGTTCCTGTTGAGAATCTCATTGGTAAGAGAGGTGAGGGCTTTCGTATCGCTTTAAGTATTTTGCATATGGGACGTATGAAGTTGGGTGCCAACGTTATTGGTGCTGCAAAATCTGCTGTCACGCTATCTGTCAACTATGCTAATGAACGTAAACAATTTGGAACGCTTATAGCAAACTTTGGGGCTATTAAGTACAAGCTTGCCGAAATGGTTATCAGAGTTTTTGCCCACGAATCAGCCATCTACAGAGTTAGTAAAGACATTGATGTGCTTATGGATGACTATAAAAAGACCTATGAAGATGCCGGTCGTGCTGCAATTGATGCTATAAGTCATTTTGCAGTAGAAGATGCCATATTAAAAGTTTATGGTTCGGAAATGCTTGATTATGTTGTGGACGAGGGTGTGCAAATTCATGGGGGTATGGGCTACTCAGCCGAAATGGGTATTGAAAGAGGTTACCGTGATTCCAGAATAAACCGAATTTTTGAAGGGACAAATGAAATTAATAGATTGCTCATTGTTGAAAGTATGATTAAGTTTGCTAAAAAAGGCAACTATGATCTTTTTGGTGAAGCAGAAAAATTGAACGAGTCTATTAATGATTTGTGTGAAATGAAAATTGAAGGCGGTTATTATGAACAAAAAATGACAACTATAAGTCATTTCAAAAAAGTAATTGCGCTGGTTATTAAAGCATTCACTAATTCTTTTAAATCAATAGCACAAGAGCAAGAAATTCAAAATAATATTGCCAACATGATCATGGAGCTATATATTACCGAATCATTAGCTTTGCGTGTCAAGAAAATTGAAGATACCCATAACAACGCATCATTGCCACTTTATAAAGATATTCTCGATGTCAAGCTTTACGATGCTGCACGCATTATTAACAAAGAGGCACTTGAGGCAATAGCTTCTTTTTCGGAAACAGCAGAGGATAGAATACCTCTTGTAAATGCGATAAAAGCCCTGACAGATGTGCCATTGGTAAACGTAAAAGATGCTCGTAGGCGTATTGCCGATAAAATTATCGAAGAAAACAGGTATAAAATATAAGCTGTAACCACATTTCAATAATATTTAAGAACAACATTATAAACGCGGCAATGTGTTTTTGGGAGAGCTTTTAAGGTTTTTAAAGGCTCTCTAATACATAGCATAGGTATATTTCAGTTTTTCAGCCTGTAATATTCCTATCTTGTGCACCACGTAGTCGCGCCAAAAAATTACTGTTGATATAGAGGTAGTTATATTTCTTTTTTTTGAAATTTTGGGTGTCCTGTGGAAAAAAACCTGTGCTTAAAATTGGAAGATTTTTTTTAATGTATAATGTGTGCACGCTCTTCATTTCTCTATATTCTCTTGTCCGTTAGGGCTTCAATGTTCATAAAAACAAGAACTTAAGAATATATTTTCCACGTAGTGGATAAACCAAGCAACCAATTTCTCTAAAACATCAGTATATTTTTATAATACTTGTTAATGTCCTAACGGACAAAAACAGAATTTTTCACTGATTTTTTTTATGGGTATTAAAGCCCTAACGGGCTATTTGAACATCATTCTAATATTTGTGTCATTTGTTGAGCAGTTAAATAATTCTAATGCTCAAGCGCACCCTTATATGGGAGGGTGTCAATATAAAAGCAGGGTGTTCCAATGCACAAAACAGAAGTCTTATGAATTATTTTGTTTACTTTTTGTGAATAATGCAGGCAAGGTCTTCGGGCGTATCTATACTCAGGCTTTCTTCTTGAGTAAAATTAACAAAAATGCTGTAATTGTGTTCAAGCCAGCGAAGCTGCTCAAGTTTTTCAGCGACCTCAAGAGGTGACTGCGGCAAGCGGTATATTTCTTCGAGTACAGAGCTTCTGTAAGCATAAATGCCAATATGCTTGTAAAAGATATTTTCTTTTAAAAAATTGTCGTCTGCTGCTGATTTTTCTGTGAAGTAGGGTATGGGTTGACGCGAAAAATAGAGCGCTTTACTTTTAGTACTTACGACTACTTTAACAGTATTTGGGTTTCGAAGTTCCTCAAGTGTATCAATTCTTTTAGCCAGCGTCGCAATATCTACATTTTCGGATTCAAAAACTGTAGATAGAAGTTCAATCTGACTGGGTTTTATAAACGGCTCATCGCCCTGAACATTGATTATTATGTCGTAGGGTGTTTCTTGCGCATGGATTAACTTCATGGCTTCATAACACCTTTCGGTTCCCGAGCTATGTTTTTTAGAGGTCATTAAAACAGTGGCGCCAAATTCCCTGGCATGGTCTTGGATGCGTTTGTCGTCGGTAGCAATAACGACTTTGTCTAAAAAATCCGCTTTAAGTACTTGCTCGTAAACCCTTTGTATCATACTTTTACCTTTGATAGATACAAGAGGTTTACCGGGAAATCGCGAAGCGTTAAAACGTGCAGGGATAACACATAAAAATTTTAACATTTTTCAAAAAAATTAGAAAAGTCCATGCAATTCGGCATCAATTTTATTAATTATCTTGCCTAAATCGGCCGGATTTTCAGCAAAGTTGATTTGGTCAACATCAATAATCAGTAAATTACCTATGTCATAGCTTTCAATCCATTGTTTATACCTATCGTTAAGTTTAGTCAAATAATCAATGCGTATGGTGTTTTCATACTCACGTCCTCTTTTTTGAATTTGTGCTACTAACTTTGGCACCGAGGCTTTCAGGTAAATGAGTAAATCGGGAGGGCGCAAAAAAGAATTCATCAGTTCAAAAAGTGAAGTGTAATTCTCAAAATCGCGCGAAGGCATCAGTCCCATAGCATGTAAATTAGGGGCAAAGATATAAGCGTCTTCGTAAATGGTGCGATCTTGTATCACGGTTTTTTCTCGTTTTCTGATATCTACTATTTGCCTGAAGCGGCTATTAAGAAAGTATATTTGAAGATTGAAAGACCAGCGCCGCATGTCTTCATAAAAATTATTCAGGTAGGGGTTGGTTTCTACATCCTCAAAGTGTGCCTCCCAACCGTAATGTTTTGATAACAGTCGTGTCAGAGAAGTCTTTCCTGAACCAATATTGCCGGCTATTGCTATATGCATAATTTTTTATTTTTAAATGGGTACATATTTCAAAAAATTATTAAAACCTGTCATATAATATAAGGGTATAGCAAAAATAGTTATTAATTTTATTTAAACTCAATTTTCAGTTTTTTTTAACCATATGAAAGTTCAAGTTAGAAATGCAACTTTTTTAAAAAACAGTTGAGAAAGTGGGTGAGCTGTAATTAATATTGAAGGGAAAAGCCATAAACAATATATATTTCAAGGACTGATTGAATCTTTGATACATCCTTGTGTTGAAGTCTTGATTTTGATTATTCAATATGAGGTTTGTGCCATTCATGTGAAAATATTTGCGCACACAGGCCTTGGAAAATATTTTTGCAGAACAAAAGTAAAAAAAAGTTAAAAAAACACTGAAAACTTTTTTCGTTTTATAAGTTTTTATACTTTTGCAAAAAAAGAAAAAAGGATGGAAATAAAACAACGAATTATTGAAGAGTCTTTTCAAATGTTTGTAAGGTTTGGCATTCGCAGCGTTACTATGGATGACATAGCCAAAAGTATGGGGGTGTCGAAAAAAACCATTTACGAACATTTTGAGCATAAAGAAGATTTACTGTGTCAATGTATAAATTATCATAAAAGCTTGCAGGATACGCGCATAAATGAGATCAAAAAGAGTTCTGAAAATGTTTTGGAAACCATTTACAAAATTATGTATGAGGCAGTATCTAATATGCAAAAAGTAAATCCTGCATTTTTAGCAGATTTAAGGAAGTACCATTATAAACTTTGCGAGGAGTTGATGCCGAGGCACGAACAACAACAAGTTGAAGAAGCTTTAGCTTTGTTCGAGCAAGGGGTAGCTGATGGTATTTTTCGTGATGACATTGATTTAAAAATTGCTGCCATTGTGCTAAACAAACAGCTGAAAACGATGTCGGATGAAAATGTTTTTGTTGCTGAAAATATTTCAGTCATAGATGCATTTAAAACCATTATTTTAATTTTTACAAGAGGGATGGCTACGACAAAAGGCCTCGAAATTATTGATAGAATACTCAAACAAAATGAAAGCTAACCATAAAATATATTATTATATGAAAATCAAAATATTAGTAGTTTTAATCATTAAATTTTGCATAGCAGCAAATCTGTACGGTCAGCAGCCATTAGAACTCAGCATGGAAGAGGCTGTAAAGTATGCCATACAAAACAATAAACAGTTGCGTGGTGCAACTATAGGCAGGCTGGAGGCAGAGGCGTCTCACAGAGCTACTATAGCTCAAGGATTGCCACAAATTGAAGCCGCTTATGATTACCAAAACTTTTTGGGAGCCGAAGCTAATTTAGGCCCTATGGTTTTTGAGTTTACACCCACGAGCAACCTCAATATCAGAGCATCGCAGCTGATTTTCAGCGGCAGCTATATTGTGGGCATTCAGTTGTCAAGACTCTTAAAGGAGGTTTCCGAAGTCAATTATAAAAAAACTGATGCAGAAATCAGATCACAAGTTATTAACAGTTATAACCTGATTCTTATATCAGAACGTTCGAAAGAAATACTGAAACAAAATGTTGATAATCTGTCGGAAGTTATTAAAAGGACGGAGGCTCTGGTTACTGTAGGCATTTTGGACGAAACCGATAAGGACCAAATAAAAGTGCAGCAAACCATGCTTCAAAATGCTGTAAGAAATGCCGAAAGACAAGTTGAAATGGCGTATAATTTATTGCGTATGCACTTAGGTGTTGCAGCTGATACTGACATAGTGCTTACCGACAATCTTTTGAATATTATGGCGCAGGCAGATATTGAAGGTTCTTTGAGAGCTTCTTTCGATATTAATAACAGTTTCGATTTTCAACTGATGCAACTACAGCGGGATATTGCTGCCAGACAACTGTCATTGGAACGTGTTAGCTTTTTGCCCACAGCAGCCGGCTTTTACAATTATACAGAAAAAATTGAAGAAGCTGAACTGGATTTCCAACCCACTACAGTCGTTGGCATTAATGTCAGCATACCTATTTTTACCAGTGGCATGCGCTATTTCAATCAACAGAAAGCCCGATATAACCTCAAATCTGTTGAAACCCAGGTGGCGCTCGTTGCAGACCAGCTGCATATACAAGAAAGACAACTGCGTTACAATCTTCAAAATGCGGTTGAACAATATGATGCTCAGAAAAAAAATATTGAACTTGCCCAAAGGGTGTATAACAATGTTTATAATAAGTATCAGCAAGGATTGGCATCAAGCCTGGATGTGACAACTTCTAACACAAATTTGTTGCAAGCCGAAAATGATTATGTTATGTCTGTTATGCAGGTATTGGAAGCCAAAACCGCACTTGATTTACTGCTCAACAGAAACACTTATGGGAACTAATAGAAGATAAAAAAATTATGTCAATTAAATTAAATACAAAACAAATGAAACTAACACCATCATTATTAAGAAACATCCAATACATGGCTATAGCAGCTTTAGCATTATTGGTCACAGCATGTGGCGGCACGAAAGAAACAGATGAAGATGAAGACAAAGCAAGAGTAGAGAAAATACGTGTGGCTCCAATTGCCAAACAAACCATATCAAACACCTTCGAGTTGACATCAACATTAGAAGCTCAGGAGGAAGTTTATTATGCACCTGCTTCACCCGGTCGCATAGAAAAAATCAGGGTTAATATTGGTGATCATGTCAGAAAAGGCGATTTGCTGGTTGAAATGGATCAGACACAACTACAGCAGGCGCGTATTCAGCTCAAAAACCTTGAAGTTGATATGGCGCGCTTTGATACGCTTATAAAAACCAGAAGCATACCCCAGCAGCAATATGATCAACTGAAGGCCCAATTGGAAATTGCACGTTCCAATGTCGATTTTCTTGAACAAAATAGTATTATGCGTGCACCTTTCAGCGGTGTGGTATCAGGAAAGTTTTACCAAAGTGGCGAAATGTTTTCGGCTGCTCCAAATACACCTGCTGGAAAGGCTGCCGTTATTTCTCTTGTGCAGATAAACCCGCTCAAAGCGGTTATAAGTATCAGCGAAAGAATGTTCCCGCTAATACAAAACAATATGGAAGTCAACATCGTTACGGATATTTACCCTGATAAACCATTCAAAGGACGTATAAACCGGATATATCCTACCATCGATCCTATTTCGCGCACATTCATGGTTGAGGTGCAGGTGCCTAACAGTGATGGTTTGTTGCGCCCCGGTATGTTTTGCAGGGCTTCTATAAACACCGGAGAAACAGAGGCCATTATTGTACCCTCGCTGGCAGTGCTTAAAGTTCAGGGTGCTAACGACCGTTATGTTTTTATTGAAGAGGGTGGCACTGTCAAAAGGGTTAATGTTGAACTGGGACGTCGTTTCGACGACAAAGTTGAACTTCTCAGTAATGGTTTGAAAGTGGGAGACCACCTTGTTGTGTCCGGTCAGGCGCGCCTGGTCGATGGTGTAGAGGTTGAAGTTGTCAATTAAAAGGAAGTCTAATAAAGTAAAAAGCAAGAAAAATGAGTATTTATAAAACAGCCGTAAATAAACCTATTTCTACCTTGATGGTATTTGTAGGTTTAATCGTAATGGGCTTATATTCCATCAGAAGCATCCCCATTGATTTATATCCGGAAATAGAACCTCCATTTCTGTCTGTTATGACAGCATACCCGGGTGCCAATGCCTATGAAATTGAAACCAATATAACCCGTTTGCTTGAGGATCAACTTAATACTGTTGAGAACCTGAAAGAAATATCATCTATCACAACGGACAATCTCAGCCTTATATTTATGGAGTTTGAATGGGATATAAATCTTGATGTCGCTTCAAATGAAATTAGGGATGTTTTGGAACGCATTCTGGATTTTTTGCCTGAGGATGCCAACCGTCCGACTTTGTTCCGTTTCAACACCAGTATGATGCCCATTCTCTTTTATGCCGTAACAGCCGAAGAAAGCTATATGGGCTTAAACAAAACACTTGACGATATACTTATCAACCCTTTGAACAGGGTTAGTGGTATAGGTTCTGTTGGCATGATTGGTGCACCTACACGAGTGGTTTATGTTGAGTTAGACCCCAGGCGGGTGGAAGCTCACAATCTCACCCTGGAGCAAGTGGCTAATGTGATCAGTGCAGAAAATTTCAACCTGCCTTCCGGAAATATTAAAATGGGCAGTCTTGATTATCCGGTGAGAATACAAGGAGAATTTGAAGAAAGCTATGAAATTGAAAATTTGGTCGTGGGTAACTTTCAGGGACGGCCCGTATATTTAAGAGATATTGGAAAAGTGGAAGACCGGCAAAGAGATATATCTCAGGATGAACGCATAGCCGGCGGACAAGGTTTGAGAATGTTTGTGCAAAAACAAACAGGGGCTAACACCATACAAATCGCTCGTGATGTTAAAGCTATGATGGAAGAGTTGCTCCCACAGCTCCCTCCTGATGTAGAGGTCAAAGAAATTCTGGATACCTCTGATTTCATATTGAGTTCTATTAACAACTTGTCGCGGACACTGCTTTTTGCATTGTTCTTTGTAATGCTTGTTGTTTTGGTTTTTCTTGGCAAATGGCGTGCTACCTTTATTGTTGTTTTAACCATACCCATATCGCTTATAGTTGCTTTTATTTATCTTTTTATTTCTGGCAACACCATCAACATTATTTCCTTGTCTTCATTGGCCATAGCTATAGGAATGGTAGTTGACGATGCTATTGTTGTACTGGAGAATATTTCGCGTCATGTTGAGCGGGGAAGCAACCCGCGTGAAGCTGCCATATATGCTACCAATGAGGTTTGGCTATCTGTTATTATTACGACTTTGGTAGTTGTGGCTGTATTCTTTCCTTTAACACTGGTGGGTGGCTTAACAGGTGTTATGTTTAACCAGCTGGGCTGGATTGTTACCATAACAGTAATAACATCAACTATTGCTGCTATTACCCTTACCCCTATGTTGTCATCTAAACTTTTCACACTCAAGAAAAAGGTAGAAAGACGCCGCCCTATGAGCTGGGAGAATACTTTTGGGGAATTATTTAAAAAACTTGACAACTTTTACGAAAGCACATTGCGCTTTGCATTAAGGCATAAACGTCTGGTGGCTTTCTCTGCTTTGGGTATTTTTATAGGTACTTTAATGCTGATGCGCTTTATTGGTACTGATTTTATGCCTCAGGCCGACGAAAGTAGTATTAATGGTAATGTTGAACTTCAAACCGGGATTCGTGTAGAAGAGACTGTAAGGGTGGCTAAAAAAATTGAAGAGCTCATCGTTACGCATGTGCCTGAAAATGAAATTTACTTTACATCATCTGGTGCCGACGATGAGGGAGGCTTCTTTTCGCTATTTAATCAGGGGGGGTCTAATACCATCTCTTTTGGCGTGCGTCTGGTGCCTCCCGGAGAACGTCAAAGATCGACCTTTGAAATTGCAGAAGATTTGCGTATGCGCTTGGCTGAGTTCCCCGAAATAGTCAATTACAGCGTAGGCTTTGGAGGTGGCGGCTTTGGTGATAATGATGTGAAGGTGGAAATATTTGGCTACGATTTTAACACCACTACCGAACTGGCTCACACTATAAGAGATAGAATTGAAGCCATACCCGGAGCCCGTGAAGTAGCTATTAGCAGACAGGAGGAAAAACCTGAAATAATGATAAAGCTCGATAAAGAAAAAATGGCTTTGCATGGATTGAACAGCTTTCAGGTGTCTAATTCTGTACGTAATCGTATTGCCGGCCTAAGGGCTTCAATTTTCAGAGAACAAGGCGAAGAGTATGATATCATAGTAAGATACAGCGAAGAATACCGCAATACCTTAAACGATATTGGCCAGATCTCTGTAATGTCTCAAACGGGTAATCGTGTGAAACTTAAAGAGATTGCCAGTATAGAAGAATACTGGAGCCCTCCAAACATTGAACGCAAAGGAAGAGAGCGTGTTGTAAGTGTGTCTGCCATCCCGCACGACATTTCTTTGGGCGAACTTGCCGGTGAAATAAGAACAGCCATTGCTGATGTGGAGGTGCCCTCTGATATTATGATTAATATCGGTGGGGCTTACGAAGATCAGGTCAGTGCATTTATGGACCTGGCATTATTAATGCTTTTGAGTCTTATTCTTGTGTTTTTGGTAATGGCTTCTCAGTTCGAATCATTCCGAACGCCTTTTGTAATTATGTTCTCTATTCCGTTTTCGTTTTCAGGTGTTATACTGGCGCTTTTTATAACGGGCACAACTCTAAGCGTCATTGCAGCCCTGGGAGCTGTTCTGCTTATTGGTATTGTGGTGAAAAACGGTATTGTTTTGGTCGATTTTATTAATTTGATGCGCGACAGAGGCTTGGCGCTTAATGAAGCCATTACGGTAGCAGGCAAAAATCGTCTCAGACCAGTGCTTATGACAGCTATGACAACTATTCTTGGCATGTTGCCGCTTGCGGTAATGGCTGGTGAAGGCTCTGAAATATGGCGCCCAATGGGTATTGCTGTTATTGGCGGATTGGTTTTCTCTACTATGGTCACCCTTGTTCTCATACCAGTAATGTATGGATTTATTGCCAAAAGTGGTCAAAGAAACAAAAAAGAAAAACTACGAAAAAAAATGCAGTTTTTAATTGAAAATAACGGAACACATTAAATTCTATAAAGCTCCCTTAAATAATGGGTGCGTTTTAAAACACACTAAATAAATATAAAAATTATGAAAGCTGTAATGATAACATTTAATCAGGCACATACCGAAAAAGTAGAATACATGCTTGACTTTTTGAATATAAGAGGCTACACATTGTGGGAAGATGTCAAGGGTAGGGGTAGTCAGAAGGGCAACCCCCACATTGGCACACATACCTGGCCCGAAATGAACTCTGCTATTATGACAATTATTGAAAATGATAAAGTTGATGCGCTGCTGAATAAAATAAAGAAAATTGATGTTATTAATGAAGAGGTGGGTATCAGAGCTTTTGTTTGGAATGTGGAAAATGCTTATTAATGGGCTGTAGTAAAAGCGCTCAATAATGCAGCCTATAATGTCGTTCATAGGGGGAGGGACTTTTTAAAAAATCAATAAAGCCGTGTCAGCTGTAAGTTGGTTCTGGCTATGGACGCAAATCAGGGCGATGCCGGGGGAAAGTGCTTCGCCGGCAGTCTTGTGTCGTGTCATTCTGAGGGGTCAGACTTTTTAAAAAAAACTCAATAAAGCAGTAAAGACAGCGTTCCCTGTAGGCGGTGCACTGAGCAAGCCGAAGTGGGAACAATATCAGTAGCCACGGGTAAGCGGAGCGCCACCCGTGGCAAAATGAATACAAGAATTTGGTTTTGGCACATGAATTTGTTGCAACTTGTGCTGGCCTGTCGAAGTAAGCAAAACAAATTCTGTGACAAAACATTATATTTTGATTTACAGTGATTTATAAAATCTATCATTGGTAAAAAACCGCCCTATATATGTGGATTGATATTCGATATAATTCAATAATAATTAGTCGGATGTTTTTAATGGTGTGATGTGTTGCCTAAATTTAATGTTTCTCAGAATTAATTTTTGCTTTTTTAAAGCCTTTTTTGGGTAAAAATTTAAAAAAATAAAAATAAAATTATGCCACCCAATTCCTTATAATATGTTCTTATGCTGCTTTAAATCTGTATTAAAAGCACTTATTTATACCAGTTTTTTTTATGGTTTATTTTTGTCAAATAATGCATATTAATAAAGTGTTAAATAAATATAATAATATTATATATATGCGTAATATAATTATCTAAAAATTGTTTATTATATTCAATAATTGAAAAAATGTAACAAGCGTATTTATGTAAAATAATTAATACTAATATGTTTATTAAACATATGTAATATTAAAATAAATATACTTGTTATTTGATTTTTCATTATTTTTACACACTCTAAATTTTCTTCTGATACCACAAAGATGCATTACCATCAAACTCAGTCTGTATCTGTATTTATTCATATTATTTTCAAGTACAAAAATAATTTTTTTTATTTTTTTTTATTTTTGTAATTTTTTTTATCGTTTATTTGTATAAGAATTTTTAAGAACTGATTATTTTTAAGATTTCTCAGTTCTATATAGCAGCTTTTTAACAAGACAAGATTAGTATTTTGCATGATAGCGCAGTACAACATAAATTAAATAATATATATAATCAAAAACCTCATGAACATGAAAAAGTTTTTTACCATTTTTTTAACGGCCATAGCTTTATTGGCGGTTAATGTTACATTGCAATCACAAGTAGTGGTTTTCGAAGAAGATTTTGAAACGCCACCCTTTG
>PXBB01000126.1 GCA_003565735.1 Bacteroidales bacterium | reverse complement strand
TGTTTAATCCGTCGGTATTCTCCATCGCCAAAGGCCTCTTAATGGCATAAGTTGCGAAAACCTTGAAATAGTTTACTATGTCGGCGGCTTTCGACGCCTTGCATCTGACCTAAATTAAAAAGCATGAATAATACAGGTTAACAAGCACATAAAAAGTTTATTATCAGTTTTTTGTATTTTTTTTTACAGATTACAATACAGCATGTAAAAGCTAAGAAATCAGATTTTTTTAGTCGGGCGCTTATTATATTTTTTTAATTTTGCAATTTGAAAATTCACGCTGAATTAATCATATAGAAATTTGACATGTATCGTATTGGAGAATCCGCTTTAAGCATAAAAGAAATATCAGACATATTGCAAAAAAAAACAACGCTTAGCATACCACCAAAGGTACTGAAGCGTGTTATAGAAAGTCATGAGTTTTTATTAGAATACAGCAAAGACAAAATCATATACGGCATAAATACGGGCTTAGGTCCCATGGCACAGTTTCAAGTTAATGGTACCAACCGATTGGCATTGCAATACAACGCCATTAGGAGCCATTCGGCCGGCATGGGACAACCCATACCTGATATTTACATAAAATCGGCTATGATATGTAGCCTTAATGCATATCTTAAAGGTTGCTCCGGCATACATCCCTCATTGGTTGAACTGCTGTCAGTATTTATTAGCCGTGATATAATACCTGTGGTGCCCGAACATGGTGGTGTAGGTGCCAGTGGCGACCTCGTACAACTTGCCCACATTGGTCTGGCCCTTATCAGCGAGGGAGAGGTTTTCTATAACGGTAAAATTGTGCCGGCCAGGGAAGCCATGGAAAAAGAAAATATAGAGCCCCTGAAACTGCACTTACGTGAAGGCTTATCACTTATTAACGGTACTTATGTTATGACAGGCATCAGTATCGTGAATTTAATACATGCCCAAAACCTGCTTAATTGGTCAATAGCAGCTTCAGCCATGCTTAATGAAATTGTGGCCTCTTTTGATGATTATTTCTCGACAGGCCTTAATGCCATAAAGAAACATGAAGGGCAAAGTACCATTGCGCAGCATATAAGAGCATTTTTAAATGGCAGTAAACAGATTCGTAAAAGGTCAGATTATTTTTTTGACAGATACAGCAGCGATGAGTATCTGGAAGATAAGGTTCAGGAATACTATTCTTTACGTTGTACACCCCAAATACTGGGCCCTGTTTACGACACACTGAAAAATGCCACGACAGTACTTGAAGCAGAAGCCAACTCCTCTAGCGACAATCCTGTTATTGACATGGCAACCAAAAACATTTACCATGGGGGTAACTTTCATGGTGAATATGTGGCTGCCGAGGCTGATAAGATGAAAGCCGCCATTGTTAAACTAACCATGCTTTCCGAAAGACAGCTTAATTTTTTACTCAACTCTAAGCTCAACGATAAGCTTCCACCATTTGTAAACATGGGTAAATTAGGTTTAAATTTTGGTATGCAGGGCGCACAGTTTACCGCCACCTCCACAACCGCAGAAAATCAAACACTGGCATTCCCCATGCATTTGCATAGTATTTCCTGCAATAATGACAATCAGGACATCGTAAGTATGGGTACCAATGCAGCCCTCGTGTGCAAAAAAGTTATTGAAAACAGCTATCAGGTTATGGCTGTGGAATTTATGACATTATTGCAGGCTTTTGATATTTTAGGCATCCAAGATAAAATATCGCCTGCATCAAAAAAGGTGTACCACAATTTACGTCAAATTACACCCGCTTTTAAAGAAGATGGTGTCAGATATAAAGAACTAAAAACTTTATGCCATTATTTGTTTTCAAACGAACCTGAAATTCCAAATTACTAATATTATGAAGTACGCACTTGTTACCGGTGGTTCCAGAGGTATTGGCAGAGCAGTCTGCATAAAACTCTCGCAAATGGGTTACCATATCCTTGTTAACTATAAAGCCAATAAAGCTGAGGCTCAGAGAACTCTTGAAATGATTGAGCAACAAAATGGACATGCAACACTACTGCCGTTTGATGTTTCCCGGCAAGAAGAAGTAGAAAGTGTGTTGTCCGAATGGATGGGAAATAATAAAGAAGCCTACATTGAAGTCCTTATCAATAATGCAGGCATCAGAAAAGACAACCTCCTGGTTTTTATGGAAAATGAGCACTGGTTTGATGTTATAAACACCAACTTACACAGCTTTTACTATATCACCAGATGGCTCATAAAAAAAATGCTGTTAAAAAAATACGGACGCATCGTAAATATTGTTTCTCTTTCGGGTATCAAAGGGCTGCCGGGGCAGGTGAACTATGCCGCAGCCAAAGCAGGAGTTATCGCGGCTACTAAGTCTCTGGCGCAAGAAGTAGGCAAGAAAAATGTTACCGTTAATGCAGTAGCACCCGGCTTTATTAAAACCGAAATGACCAAAGATATGAATGAAGATGAACTTAAAAGACTCATCCCTCTTAACAGGTTTGGAAATATTGAAGAGGTAGCTGCAGTAGCAGGATTCTTAGCCTCACCCGAAGCTTCCTATGTCACAGGAGAAGTCATCTCTGTTAATGGGGGCCTCTACACATAATCTAACGCCAAACGCAAAACGCTTAACGCAAAAAACCTTGTCATGTGGCCACTCTCTTCTCAAAGTGCCCAAAACCCTCTTGCTCAAGCTCCAACGCTCTTCTTGTTTCCCACTCTCCACCAATGTTAACGAAGCCCTCCCCCGGCATCGTCCTTATTTGCGTCCGTAATGAAAACTGATGTTTATAGCTCAGTCCCTTCTGTTACATCTTTCAAATGAAATATTTTGTCATTCACAAGCTGATTTCTCTTGCTCACTGAAATAAGCTTTCTTGCATGATTAGGTAAAATTAGTTTTGTCATGAAAATAAACTGTAACAAATTAAAACTAAAAAGCGTCTTAGAAATAAAATTATTAACAACAAAAAAAATTAAAGCAATGAGAACATTATTATTAACAATTTTACTAACAATTTTTTGCACAGGTTATGTATCAGCTTTTTCACCTGATAGTTTTTCAGAAATACTTAAAAAAGAAATCCAGTATCCAGAATTTGCCAAAAAGAATAATATTGAAGGCGTTGTTCTAGTCAGCTTTTTTGTTGACGATGGTGGCTTTGTCAATATTGAGCAAACAAATGCCAGCAACGAAGACTTACGAAATTATGTGGTTGACAGGCTCAAAAATTTTATTGTTAGCGACAACAATAAAATGAACATTACACATTATATGAGATTTGAATTTAAATTAGTATAAACCCAAAAACCAGTTGATGATGAAAAATAAAATTTTAACAGTTTTTACTTTGTGTGTTCTTTTGACTTCTCTTGTTAACGCACAGCATATTCCCAATAATGAGTTTAACTATTGGTCTGGCAGTCAGCCACTTTATTGGGATACCTCAAACGAAACCATAAATGGAGTGTCATTTACTACTGTAAATCCCGATTCTGTAAAACCCAACAGTGGAAACTTTTCTGCACGTATCAAATCAGAAACCCATTTTATTGATGGTATTGGTAATATAACAATGCCGGGGTTGTTAACCTTAGGGTCTTTTAACCTTGATTTGACAACATACTCCGCAACAATTGAAGGTGGAACACCTTTCTCATACCGCCCTAAAAAACTCAAAGGCTTTTATAAATACAAGACGTCTTCTTATGATGAGGCTTTGATAAAAGTTGATTTAAAAAAATGGGATGGCAATGAGAGCGTGAAAATTGGAAGTGGCACCTTAAGTATTAGCGACACAACTTATGAATGGAATCAATTTGAGGTTCTTATAGAGTGGTATTACTCTTACACACCAGACACCCTGAATATTGTCATTATGTCGTCAAGCTTTCATATAAGCGGATGTCATGAAAGTACTTTGTGGATTGATAATATCTATTTTGACTACACCCCACAAAGTATAACTACACCTCAACTTACTGATTTAAGTTTAGGAAATTTCCCTAACCCATTCACTGATTATACAAATATTTTTTTCAATGCTCAAGAAAAGGGAAACTATGAATTGGTAATCACAAACATCATTGGTGTAGAAGTTTACAGGCAAACTATTCAAGCAGAAAAAGGGGAAAATAATTTTGTTTTCCAAAATAATAGCCTGAGTGAAGGAATATACATGTATCATATTTCAAATGGTTACTTACGAGAAACCAAAGCAATGATAGTTGGGCATTAATTAAACATTTTTAAGCAACTATTAGCTATAGACGACCCCCCATTTGGTCGTCTTATTTTTTTTATATTCATAAGAAATTACTCATGTAATTATTGTTAATATTCAAATAGTTTAGATAACGCAACTGTGAAATAGCGCTTTTATTAAAGGCTTCAGTAGTCGCACATAAAAGTTCCTCACCGACAGCTTCTACTCCTATAAAAAAGAAAACCTGCACTTCAGCATCGCTGACATACTCAGAATGCAGCGCGATGAAAGAAACTTCATATAAGGTGACGCCAGACGTCTCAAAGAATATATCGAAGACAAAAAGCTAGGCAAACGTATCAAGTACGTCACTTGGCCCCTCCAGTCACATACGTCGCTAAAGTCGCTTAGTTCGTTTAAGTCGCTCCAGTCTTCCCTAATTTCTCCCCCTTCCATAAATCCTAATCTATTACCTAACCCACCTTAAAAACCATAATGATCCCCGCTAGAAAATTCTCGCCAATATCGCGCAGGGCAAAACCAATGATAAACGCTGTAATTCCTGCACCTGCAAGTATACTGGCTGTAACCCCTCCAAGGTCAAGAATTCTGAAAGAAAAAAGAAGGCCGGTAATAAAAACTACGAACCGGATCATCGTAGTCAGGAATTCGCCAGTAAAGGGTCTTCCATCTGCTTTTTCAGTTTCCTTTATGATATACTGCGTATCTGTCGAAAAACTATCCATGCCACGAATAGAACCAGTAGCGCCTTGAGCAATTTTGGCGTAAATGCTACTAGGTTGTCATAATATTGAAATAGTTCACCACGGAGATCCCTGAAGTAATTTTGCATAATAATGTGTATTTTTCAACTATTAATGGTAATTAGTTCGAAAGATATTTTAACAAAGAAATGAGATGTTACAAAGGCCACACCCACATGATCAGCGGTACACCAATAACCACAATAATGATTTCAAGGGGCAGGCCCATGCGCCAGTAATCGGTAAACTTGTAACCGCCTGGCCCCATCACAAGGGTGTTGGACTGGCGCCCTATGGGGGTAAGGAATGCACACGACGCCCCTATGGCCACGGCCATCAGGAAAGGATCAACGGAATAACCCAAACCTTTGGCCACACTTATGGCTATGGGGGCCATCAAAACAACAGTGGCTGCATTGTTGATAATATCTGATAAAAACATGGTGAATACCAGAATGATAGCAAGTAATGCCCAGGGTGGGAGTTCTTTGCCTAGTTCTGCAACGGTTTGGGCAATCAGTCCTGCCCCTCCGCTGGTTTCAAGGGCATTGCCAACAGGTATCATGGCTCCAAGCAACACAATCACCGGCCAGTCTATACTGCGATAAAATTCTTTTACAGGCAAAATCCCGGTAAGGATCATTACAATGGCAGCCATGGTGAAAGCCACCTGAACAGGTAATAATCCTGCCACCACCAGTACAATAGCCGCCAAAAAGATGCCCAGCGCAAGGGGGATTTTTTTTTCGTACCCCAGTCGTAACCCACGGCGGGCCAAAGGCAGGCAACCCATTGAAGTCATTGTGTCAAATATCAAATGCTCGCGACCCTGCAATAGTAAAACATCACCTGTCCTGAAAATCACATGGTCAAGGCGGCGATGGATTTTGTGCTGACGGCGTGCCACGGCAAGTAAATTTATACCGTAGCGGCTACGCATGCGCAGGGATGCTGCTGTTTGGCCAATCAGGCGCGAATCGGCCATAACGATAGCTTCATTGATAGCTATTTTATCAGAGCCAACGGCATCTTTCCTGATTTTTTTTCCGCCCACAAGTTCCACTCCGGTATCATCCACAAATGTTTTTAACCCCTCTGTATCGGTCTCAAAGATTAGGATATCTTTTGAAAGCAGTATCTCATCTGTATCGGGAGCATGAATACGTTTCCCCGATCTAACCAATCCAAGTATCTGAAAATCTGCTTTAGACATTTCGGTAAGCTCCTCAATACTTTTGTCCTTTATTTTTGACTCATCGGTTATGACTACCTCTGTAATATAATCGTCAATGTCAAAAAGCTCGGAATCAGATTTTTTAGCTACTCTTTTTGGCAGCAATCGCCAGCCTATGAGGGTAATAAATGTAATGCCTGCCAGTGCAACAACAACACCTACAGGTGCAAATGCAAACATCCCGAAGGGTTCTCCGAGCACATCACCACGAAAAGTTGCAATGATGATATTGGGCGGTGTACCTATGAGGGTAGTCATTCCTCCAAGCAGTGAAGCGAAAGCTATGGGCATCAGGATAAGCGAAGGCGGGTTTCCGCTCTTGCGTGCAAGGTGTATGGCTATGGGCATCATAATAGCCAGGGCACCCACATTATTCATAAAGGCTGATGCCACTGCTACAAGCATAGAGAGAGCAAAGACCTGCAGCAAGAGATTAGTGCCAAGCCTCATGACCCATTTACCAAGCAAATCTACGACACCGGAAAACTCCAGTGCTTTCCCTATTACCAGCACTGCTGCCACTGTTATAACTGCCGGGTGTCCAAAACCAAGGAAAGCTTTTTCGGACTCAACTATGCCGAAGATAAGCAATACACTTAGTGAGATCAGTGCAACAAAATCATGACGTATGCGGCCCCAGGCAAATAGCACAAGAGCAAGGATAAGTACTCCGAAAACTATATGATGATCCATGAAGCTTGGTGTTTATGTAAAAACCTTAATTGTAAGGTTGCACAAAATTAGATAAAACTTTTGATTTAAATTTGGTTAAATCAAAGATTATAACCTTGAAAGTTCAAGTTAGAAATGCAACTTTTTATAAACAGTTGAGAAAATGGGTAAGCAATAGATAAATAAATTTTTCAAAACAAAGAAGGGAAACGATTTTCCCCTCTCTGCTTTGATGGGTAATGTTTATCTTAGCCCCCTAATCTCCTACAAAAAAGTTGCTATGAGTAAACAATTAACCTTAGAACAAAGATATGAAATCCAAGCTTTA
>PXBB01000136.1 GCA_003565735.1 Bacteroidales bacterium | reverse complement strand
TGTTTCCGGTAAAGGATTCACGGTAATATTTTTAAAGACTTCAGTGCCCTGGCCACATGCATTGCTTCCTTTGACAGAGATATCACCGCTGACAGCAGAAGTTCCGAAGTCAACGCTGATAGAATTACCGGAGCTACTTCCGGATGCTCCTGTGGGCAAAGACCATACATAAGATGATGCATGAGCCACGGGGTTTATGCTGTAAGTGACATTGTTTTGTTCCTGGCAAACGCTGGCATCCCCGGAAATTGTTCCCGGCGTGTCAGGTAAAGGATTCACGGTTATTGTAATGCTTGCAGAATCAGCTACCGTACCATCGTTTACAACAACAGTATATGTTTTAGTGGTATTTGGTGTAATTATTGGGTTTTGAGAGGAAGAGCTAAATCCTGCAGGGGATGAGTGCCAGTTGAAACTATAAATACCGGAGCCTCCTGTCGGAGAGGCAAAAAGTTGCGTTTGTAAGCCCTGACATATAATGGAATCAGTAGCACTAGCATTTACTGAAAGGGTAGATGATAATGGAGCAACGGTAATGTAGGCACTTTTCTCGTGCGTGTTGCTGCCGTAATTGTTTCCGGCCGTTAATTTAACTGAATAAGTGCCTGGTGTATGGTAAAAAACCGTGTTGTTTTGAAGATTTGAGGTGTCGGGAGTTGTGGTTCCTGGTGGATGACCAACGGCAAACTCCCAAATCCAGGAAGTTGGGTTATTAGAGGAATTATCAGTAAAAACAACACTGTCTCCAGCTGTAATTTGGGTAGCGCTGGCAGTAAAGTCGGCTATTGGGGCTAAAGCTGTTGGAGAGATAACATTTAAAGTATAATCTTCCACTTCCCCATGGTCGGAAGCTCCGCATGGCGTATTATTAGGCCCATGAGAGCTGATGTGTAGCCGCAGCCTCATGCGTTTAGGGCCGGGAGATGTGCCCGCTGGCGGCTTGACATAAAAAACATATTGCGCAGAATCACCAACAGCTGAGGTATAGACCAATTCTTCCGCATCTGTGAAGTTTTTATTATCATTCCAATCGACCCATACCAAGAGCTGGTTAGCAGGGAAGGGGTTCTCAATATCAACGGTTACCTGAATGGAGTCGCCGAGGGTAACATCCGTTGAATAGAAAGAGAAATCGGAATAATTACTGCCTCCCGAAGCCTTGTTGATTGTGCCGGCTTGTACGTTAGATATATGATAAAAGGGGTTGTCTCCGTATGCTGCGCAATACAACAGGGTATTGGTATCTCTGTACTGAGCGACGTAATGTTTGACCTCGCGAAGTGTTCGGGCGTTATCACCATCAGCAGCATGGCCAGTAGGAACTGACATGTAATCAATATCCGGGTTAGAAAAATGGGGAACTCTGGAATGTGTGATGCCGTCAGAAAAATAGGTGCCGTTTTCGTAAGTCATAACAGAGCAATATTTTCCATTATCACTACCTGTCCAGCGCCAACCTGCTGACCAGTTATTGGCCGGCCAGTTAAACCAACTGGTCGGCCCCGGTTGAAAATTTTGCTGCTTATGGTGATGCGCTCCCATATTGTGACCAATTTCATGAATTGTAGTGTAAGTCCAGCTTGCCTGCTGTACCCTTGTCAGCGAAAACCCATTAGTGGGATTCCCATACTTGTTTGTTAACATCCATGCCAATCCACCGGTTTGAGTTTCATAAGAAAACAATACAACCAAATCGGCAGCATATTGATCCCGAAGCAGGTGAACGGTATCCATATGCCCGTTACCAATATCTGTAAGCCTGTTTAGGTCGGTTGAAGGGTCCACTTCTACATAATTTACCAATCCTGAGTAAACCAAATTATAATTAATCAATAACTCGCTGTTGGTTGAAACTAAGTTACATTTTGCCATAGCATCTGCAATGGTGTTGTATATACTGCCTTCATTAGTGTTAGCCCAGGCCATTGCCGCAGGCGTGTACACAATCATTACATCAATGTTTGCGGTATCATTAACACCGGCTTTGATCTGTTGAGTGCTTTTAGAAGTAGGGGGCGCAGTATATATGTGCTGTTGGGTATCCATAGAGCTGTTTTGGGAGCCGCTGTTTGTTGAATCTATGGGTTTTTTAAGCGGGGGAGGAGGGAGCAAAGGCGGCCCACTTTCCAAAACATCCAAATTGTTATTATCCAACCAAAAAAGGTATTGTAAAGAGCCTTTGGTCCGCGTGATATACTTTTCCGTTAATTCAGGTATGTCAATACTGACGTGTACACTGCCATTATGAAAGCTGATAAAGCAATAGGCATACCTAAAATCAACCAATTGACATACTAAACTTGTTGTGCCATTTACATTTGTATTTTTAGACCGAACGACAGCTTTGAAACTTCGGTCATTATAAAGGTTTAGGTGTATGGTGTCTGATTTTTTGGCCTGCGTAATGACAGCATTGTTAAAGTCAAACAACCTGGCTCTGTGAGCATTTGCGTAAAAATTGCTTGTGGTTTTTTTTGATAGATTTATTTCAGCGTGACTAGGCTGCATGCACAAGTTAAAAAACGATTGGTTTTGCTGCCCATGTACCAGAGCAATAAGCAAACCGCTGCATAATAAGACAATAAATGTTTTTTTCATATTATAAAACTTTCGAATAGCTGTTAGTTTATTTTAAAAAGTGTTTTTTTATGGAAAAAAGGAATCTTACAAAGGTACGATAAGAATTTGGTTAATTAATTAAAAACAGTTATTTTATCTTTCGTGTGGCTCTTTTTATTATCCATTGAGTGTGTTTATTATTTGATTTTTGCCATGCACTTATTAAATCAAAAGCAGCCTCTTTATTAACTTTTAACCAGTCAGTCAAATGGTTGGCAACGGATTTTTTTACGAACATGATCTCATCTTCTTTCAAAATATCAAGAATTTCAAAAACCGGGGCCGGGTGGTTAAGGAATGTTTCCAGTTTAGTTGCCCAGGGTAATTTAGGGCGCAAGCCTTCACTGGCTATTCTTCTTAAATGAAAATTATCGGATTTAGCCCAGCCTTTCATTTTTGCTAATGTTTTGTCGGGATATGCACGAATAAAAGGTCTTATAGCGTATTCTCCTGTATTGCGTTTGGTTATTTCTTCTATGGCATTTATGGATGTGTCAAAATGTTCTATGCCATATTGCTCTACGTATTTACCGATAGGCATTATCCAATAATATTCAGAAAACATGCCTGTTTCATTTGCATTTTCATCGCCAAGTATTTTTAATAGAATAGAAACGGCCTCATCGAAATTTTCCGGCAAGCAGCTTTTTAAGACTTCTGCATGTAGTTCGATTCTATGTGTATAACTCAAACCTTCACTTTCATTTTTGATAGTTTGAACATATTTATCTTTGGGGAAGTTTGCATACACCTTTAGTATTTTGTCGGACAACAATTCCGCAAGATTTGCCCCGAAGTACTGTGTAATACCGGTGTTCTTAGTCATTTTAATTCAAATTTCAGTTATCTCGTGTGTTTATTGGTTCTTTTCAATAACTTTATCAAATCTGCTATCCATGCAGACACTCAAATCTGTTGTGATAAATTTTCCATTGTAAAATAAACTGAAAATGGTAGCCGGTGTCGGTGCTGATTGAGCTTGTTGCATATTTTCAAGTTTAATAACCTTTAAGGGGAGTTTTCTTTTTTCAGCCGTTTCC
This sequence comes from Bacteroidales bacterium, assembly GCA_003565735.1. Lineage (GTDB taxonomy): Bacteria > Bacteroidota > Bacteroidia > Bacteroidales > PXBB01 > PXBB01. Next base: position 22,984 of record PXBB01000136.1, on the reverse strand, counting down.
TTTAACGAATTTCGAACATGGTACTCTGAAAAAGGACAACGATTAGAATAGTAGGCGACCAATCCCTTTTTTTCTATACCTGCCTCCCTTTTTACGGTATTTTTAAATTTTGGGTTTTTTGCTTTCGGATTGATTTTTTTCACTAATAAACTAAAGCCTGATGCAAGTTTTTCGCAAGTTTCAAACCCCTGATTCATAAGCCATTTTGTATCGCTCATAAAGTGAAACTTTTTTGTGCCCACAACAGTAACTAATCCTTCCTTCCCCTGCGATTTGGCGTCTTCAAGTGCAAGGGTTAATAATTTCTTGCCATATCCTTTCCCTTTATATTGACCAGAAACCCAAAAACAATTTACCAAAAAATAATGTGGGGCTTCAATTGGTACCCAACCCTTTTCTGCCGGGCCATACTCTATAAAAACTTTTGCCCTTGCATCGATTCTGCGAAAAATGTATCCATTATCAAATGCTGCTTTCAGCCAGTCTTTTTTTAGCGCGTAACTTTCTTTACATTTTTTGTCGGAAATGGCACAGCATATATGCTCTTTGTCTAAATTTTCTGCTGTAAGTTGAATAATTTTTTCCATTTTTAAACTGTTGGATTTTGAAGGGGACTTACATTTGTGAATAATATGGGCCAAGTGTAAAAAAACAGAAGCCCCGGGCAGGGCTTTTGAAATCTTGTTTTTTTAATGTCATTAGTGTTAAAAAAAGTTGTCCGACTAGGATTCGAACCTAGACTAACAGAACCAAAATCTGCGGTGCTACCATTACACAATCGGACAATCATTTTGGGACTGCAAAATTAAAAAAAGTTTTTAAAAAAATTAAAAGTTTTTTTAATAAAAAGGGGGAAATTGCCAGGAATCTTTATTAGAAAAGACTTATAAAAAAAAAGCAAGATGAAGAAACCATTTTTTTTGTGTTCTTTTTTGGAGTTTTTTTATATTTGTAAAAAAAAATTAAAAAGATGAAAACATTATCATTATTATCATTGGCCGTAGTATTTTTATTTTCGTGCCATTCGGCGAGTTCTAATAACGAGAAAGCTTTAAAAAAAGACACACAAAAAGAGGAGGAAACACAAATGGAAGAATCACCAAAATCTGCTAACAGATTTGTAGTAATCGAAACAAATTTAGGCACCGTTAAAGGTGTCCTTTTCGAAGATGTAGCCCCGATAACAACGGGCAATTTTATCAAGCTTGTAGAACAAGGTTTTTACGATGGTCTGATATTTCACAGAGTTATTCCAAATTTCATGGTACAGGCGGGTTGTCCGGACGGTACAGGACGTGGAGGCCCTGGTTATACCATAGAGGATGAGTTTGCACCAGGCTTACGCCACGACAAACCAGGTATTTTTTCTATGGCCAATGCCGGACCCAACACCGGAGGCAGTCAATTTTTTATCACACATGTGCCCACCCCATGGCTTGATAACAGACATGCCATTTTTGGAGAAGTCATAGAAGGAATGGATGTGATTTTTAAAATTGCTGAAGTAGATCGGGACGGGATGGATAAACCACTGGAAGATGTTGTTATGCAAAAGGTTTATATTTTAGATGAGTTAGATTAGTAGCAAGTACTATCCTTTACAGCATTGAACCAGCCCAAATTTGGCAGGTTTTTAGGATAACTTTTTCAGATGTTTTCGAAAGCAACCGGCTTTACAGTTTTCACAAAAAATATTTGCAACAGTTGATGCCCTTTATGGTTCGCTGCTGTAGGTAGCCTAATGAATATGAATAGAAAAGAGATTATTGCGACCCATCAAAGCATGGTTAACACATTGAGTATAGGGCGAATTATGCCGGTTTTAAGTATGCTGCGAAAGTCCATTATTCAAAATGGCTTTGACAATTTATTGGTCACTTTAGACAATCTTGAAAATACCTATAAGCTGGTTTTAGATTATGCCATCAAAGGTGTTGAAGACCCACAGCGCCCGGTTATTAAAAAGCAGCTTATAAAATCCTTGCTGGCTCTTAATGATTCATTAAAGTTGCGCTTGTTAGATGCGTTACCTTCTGTTGTATATAGCGACAAGAGAAGAGTAATAGCACAGGGTAAAATATTGCGCGACAGGTTTGAAGATATGCAAAGTGAAACCGGGATTGATGATGCCTTGGCCGAGTTGCTCAATGACATGCCTATTGAAAGCAGTGATGCTGTTAATGAGGATCAACAACTCTACAGCGACCTTTTTTATTATGCATGGTTTAAGGATGCTTATACCAAAGAAGATAGTGATTTTTTGCAGAGCTTTGTAATGGGAGGACATGCCCCCCTATGGTTAAAATCCTTAATAGTGAGTGCTATCAGCTTAGGCCTTTTAACCAATTTCGACATAGCCAAATTAAAGCTGTTGTCGCTAATAGCATTGTCCGGGCAAAAGCAGGTAAAAGAAAGGGCTTTTACTGGATTTATGTTTGCCTTGTATTTGTATGACAGATATCGGGAGTACTATTCGGAGATAGACCAAATGCTAAAGAAAATGTCAGAGGATGATGGCATAAAAACGGCTTTGTCTTTTTTTCTCATACAAGTTATCAAAGCAAAAGATACAGAAAAGTTTACGCGCAAGATGCGGGAAGAGATTATACCGGATATCGTCAAACATGCTCCGGGAATACAAGAACGTCTGGAACTTGACAATATATTGCCTGAGGATGTTGATGATGAGAAAAACCCAAGGTGGCAAAAAATTCTTGAAGAGTCTCCGGACTTGATGCGTAAATTAGAGGAGCTTTCGAAGCTGCAGTTGGAAGGCATGGATGTGTTTATGAGTACTTTTGCCATGTTGAAAAATTTTCCTTTTTTTAATGCTGTTCCAAACTGGCTGATGCTTTTTAACAAAGAGAATTCGGAAGTTGAAATGGTTTTGAATAATGAAGAACCCTCTTTTAAAGAAACTTTTCTGGCAGCTCTTGAAAAATCGGGTCATATTTGTAATTCTGATAAATACTCTTTTTGTTTCAACATAAGAGCCCTTCCCGATGCACAAAAAAAGATGATGCTTCAGATGTTCAAAGCGGAACTCGATAATGTAAACGAGGTTTTAAATGAAGACGAGCGAACAAATCCGGCTTTTCAATCGAAAATAATATTTACACAATACATTCAGGATTTGTACCGTTTTTTCAAATTACACCCTCAAAAAAATGAATTTCAGGACATTTTTAACCTGCCTTTAAATTTTCATAATTGTGGTTTCTTCAAAACCTATTTTGCTTCTGAAGAACTGTTGATTAAGTTGGTAGATTTTTATTTCGACAATAGCCATTTCGGTGAAGCAATTAATATTTACAACATGTTAATTGATAAAGGGCTTAATACACAGGTTGTTTTCGAAAAGTTGGGCTTTGCCTATCAGCAGATTAAAGATTATGAAAATGCACTTTCGGCATACAAAAAGGCGGAGCTGTTTGATGCTACGACGTGGATCTATATAAAAATTGCCTATTGCTATACCCGCTTAAAGCAGCATGATAAAGCCATTAAATATTATCAAGAGGCCGAGCGCCTGGAGCCGGACAATATAAAAATCCAATTATACATAGCCAACGCTTATTTTAATTCAGGTGATATTCAAACAGCTCTTAATCATTATTATAAGCTGGAATTATTAGCTCAAGACAATATCAAAGTGCTACGTCCGATAGCCTGGTGCCTTTTTATCTTAAAACGACCAGAAGAAGCCGCACCTTATTTTGAAGCTCTCATAAACAGCACCGATCTTAACCAGTTTGACTGGATGAATTATGGCCATTGGCAATGGTGCAGAGGTCATATAGATAAAGCGGCAGATGCTTATATTAACAGTATTAAGCATAAAGGTCATACTTTTGCTGCTTTTAGTAAAAGCTTCAGATCAGATGAGAAATACTTAACAGATTACGGTATTAGCCGTGAGGATATTACCTTAATGCTTGACTATTTGTTGTTGAAAACGGAGAGGTCTTAAAGTTTGTGGCTTCAGCATCATGCAGAATGCCTTTCAAACTCTAACAAGTTTTTTTTATTTTGAAAAACTTATAATATTAGCATACCTGAACCTGCATTATTTTTCGGAAATTTTACTAATGCATTTTTCGAGGCTATCGCGCCAGTAAGGGATATCTTGATTAAATGTTTTTTTGAATTTTGATTTATTAAGCACAGTATAAAAAGGACGCAAGGCATCGGTTTTAAAATCTTTAGTCTCTATTGGGTTTATTGTACACTTAATTCCTGTTATTTTAACAATTGCTTTGGCAAAGTCGTACCATGAGGCAACGCCCTCATTGGCATAGTTATATATTTCGGTGTTTTTGGTTTTTTGCATGATAGGCAAAGCTTTTAAAATAGCTTCAGCCAAATCTGCTGCATAGGTAGGCGCTCCCACTTGATCGTATATGACATCCAGATGACCTCTTTCTTTTGCATAGCGCATAATTGTTTTTACAAAATTGTTGCCATAGCTTGAATAAAGCCAGGATGTACGTATGATAACAGCTTTTTTAGCATGAAATAAAATTTCTATTTCGCCATCGTATTTCGATTTGGCATATACACTCAGCGGAGCAGCAGAGGCATTTTCGGTATAGGGCTTGTAGTTTGTGCCATCAAAAACATAATCGGTGGACACATGCACCAATAGAAAACCATATTTTGCTGAAAGCTCTGCCAGGTTTTTCACCCCTGTAAGGTTTATCAATTGGGCTGCTTTTGCTTCGCGTTCAGCCTTATCAACAGCTGTATATGCAGCACAATTGATAAGGGCGTCAGGTTGGTGCTTTTTAATAAATGCTTCTAGGCTTTCGTATTGGGTAATATCAAGGATGTCTAAGTCAGTAAATACAAACTGGTAACTTGCGTATCGGGATGATAAACTTTGTATTTCGGAACCCAATTGCCCGTAACTGCCGGTAATTATGATTTTCATACAATTAATGTTTTTGGTAAATATGAACTCTTATTTTTTTTAATTTTAAAAAAAAGTTATTTGCTTTGTTAGGTGTTTGAAATAGCACTACTATATCACTGGTTTTAACGCCTTGCTTGCATAAAACATGAATACAGCTTACATAGATGGCAAAATAGGCATTCACAATTTATACGTTATGTTAAAACTTAAGTATTTTTATAGCACTTCTGCCATTTTTAGTCATTATTTCCAAAATGTAAACCCCATTGGCCCCACTTATTTCAAAATTAATATTTTTATCATCTTCAAATTTAATTTCTTTTATGAGAGATCCTCCTATTTCTCTGAGGTTCATTTTAATAATTTCTTGCGACACAGCAGACCTAACTGACACTTCTCCTGTTGTAGGGTTCGGATAAATCTCAAAGGCATTGTCAGCGCTAAGTTCAAAATCCTCTGTATTTTCAATGAAAGATTCAGCGAGCAATGGGCGATAAATTTTTAATACATTTCTCATTGCTTGAATTTGACCAATGGTAAAAGAATTTTGACAATCTCCGCTTGAGTAATCCATATAGTTTTCTACCATATCGGGCAAATCTACGCCATAAATATCATCAACACAACTATTTCGATTATGATTGCAATTAAATTGACTTGCAGCATCACTATTTGGGGTGTCATAAATAAAGTCATCATGTGTGCAATCACCATCTCCCCATATATGCCTTAAACCTAAAAAATGGCCAACTTCATGTACCAACAACTTGCCCGTTGTTACTAAGCCATTGTAAATATGGTAAGGAGCCGGAAACAAATTTGGATTATTTGACCCGACATTAACAAAATGCATAATGACTCCTTGCTCATATTCATTTATAGCTTGGAGAACTGAATCAGGCCAGTTGTGATGATCAACGGGCGGAGTTGCTAACCCAAAAAATACAAGTTCCAAAAAATTATTAAAGTAGGGTTCAAATATTCTCAAATCGCTAATCCAGATATTTAAATACTTGTTGGGGTTCCAAGCATTTTTTCCACCCAATTCGTCTTGTGTTATGCGAAAAATGTTAAAAAACAAGCTGTCATTAATCCAGTCAATAATTTGCTGATTTTGCCCCGGGCCATACGGCAATGTGCCTCCAAAATACGCTATAGGGCTATTAGTTCTTGTTATTCCTGTTGTGGGATTTCCAGCGGGGTCTTTATCTGCAAGCACAAACATAATCTCTGCGTCGCCAACAATATTATAAAACTCAGGTCTTGTGTTTGATGTGTCAGGATTTGTTCTTCTAAAAGATTTGTTTAGAACAGCAAGTTGATCATGAATAACAGAGTCAGGGATGTTAACATTAGAATTATTATAAACGATATGAAAAACCACAGGAATCAAATAAACATTATTTTTCATGTCAAAAATACTTTTGTTGTCTGCATCTTTTGCAACAGATTTTATCAATGAATTGGAGTAGTTAAGAAACCCAGGGCATGTATGTTCAATATTTTTTAATAATTCATAACTGCCACACCTGACAGAAAATTCATTCTTTTCATTATTGGCTTCAATAACAGGCGAAATTAAACCCTGTGCATTAGTCTGCAAGGTTGAAAATATTATGAGAACTATCAGGACTCGCAAAGTTTTCATATGACGTATTAGGTGTTTGGTGAAGGGTGCTTAAAATCAAATTGTCTGTTCAGTTTTTAATAATATCGTAGAACCCTTTAACGATTTTTAAAAACATGGCAAGATAGCCAAAAATTCGTTATAAAATATTTTTTATTCGTTTTTTTTGATTTTACTTTTTATGAATAGGATAGATTTGGTATTGCAAAATTTGAATTAAATTTGCTTTTATTTTCTGAATGCAATGGTTTTTAAAAATGTATTGTGGAATGTTATTATAAATCCCGGAGCTTTTTCGGGAAAAAGTTTACAATATTGGGCAAAAGTTAAAAATGTTCTGAGGACTTATCATGTCAGTTTCTGCGAATTTGATTCTCCAACGATAGCGCGGTGCCACGAAATTGTTTCGCAGCTTGTTAAAAATGGAGAAGAAAGAATTATGGTTGTAGGTGGCGATGGGACTCTCAATCAGGTTATTAATGCTTTGCTTAGTGCCGGCAGCCCCATAAACAATATTAAGCTTGCGGTAATACCGGCAGGCACCGGCAACGATTGGGCCAGAACACACAACATCCCAAACAGGCCGGAAAAAATTATGCACATGTTGACGAAAGGACATTTTTTTGAACATGATATTGGAAAAATTACACGAAAGGATGTGCATACGGGAAATTCTTATTATTTTATTAATATGGCCGGCCTTGGCTTCGACCCGGAAGTCATACGCAGAATTCAAAGAACAAAACAAAAACGTTACGCAAGCAAACTCATTTATCTTAAAAATTTGTTAATGACCTTATCAGCTTATAAACCGGTCTTTTGTAAGCTTACGTTTGATGATCATTCTGTCGAGACGCCACTCTTTACGATGGCAGTGGGCATTTGTAAATACAATGGAAATGGCATGAAGCAAGTGCCTATGGCCATCCCTGATAATGGCCTATTTGATGTGGTTTATATACAGCCTTTAACTGTGTGGGAAATTATGTCCAAGTTGCCTTTGCTCTATTCCGGTAAGCATATCAACTATAAAAAAGTGCATCATGTTCGTACCAAAACGATAACAATTCAGCCAAAAGGTAAGCTGTATGCCGAAATTGAAGGTGAACTTCTCGATGAAGGGACATTTGAGCTTACATGCATCGAAAAAAAAATAAAAGTTTTGCTGCCCCCACCTGCGGGCTAAACCTACAAATTGCCTGCGGTTAATAATTTTACAAAAAGTTTTCTATCTTTGCTATTATTAAATTCAGTGTTTTTATGTATGTAATACATCTAAGCAGTAATAACCACATTTTGTTTACATTTTTTGAGTAATGCCGACAAAATAAAGTCAGAACATAAATCTAAAACAATAATAAATATGACAAATGAATTAAGAGATGCATCTTTAATTGCCCTTAAAGACTGTATGGGTTTGCAAAAAGAAGAAACACTTTTGGTAATAACAGATGAAGAAAAAAAGGAAATAGGATCAGCGTTGCACGAAGTAGGAAAAGCATTATGCAAAGAGTCAATGCTGATAGAAATGAAGTCGCGTGAGATAAATGGTCAGGAGCCTCCACCGGCGATTGCATCACTCATGAAGCTGGTAGATGTTGTTGTATGCCCTACCAAGCGTTCGTTGACACATACTGACGCCCGTCGCGAAGCTGTTAAAGGAGGGGTTCGAGTAGGTACTATGCCCGGTATTACAGTGGACTGCATGGTCAGATGCTTAAGTGCCGATTATGACAGAATTATTCATTTGACAGACCATATTGCTGAAAAACTTGTTGGTGTGGAGGTCATCAGAGTGGTTACAGAAAAAGGCACAGACATAAGCATGCCTGTTAAAGGGCGCATGATTATTCCCAGCAGAGGCGTTTTGCGAGAGAAAGGACAAAGTGGCAATCTGCCTTCCGGAGAAGTTTTTCTGGCACCGTGGGAAGATAAAACCAACGGCACTATCGTTGTTGATGGTTCTATGGCCGGGATAGGCATGATTAAAGAGCCCGTAACTATAGAGGTCGTTGATGGGTATGCTGAAAAAATATATGGTGGTGCACAGGCTCAGGAAATTGCTGATATGCTTGATAAGTCAGGCAGAGAAGCCCGTGCTATAGGAGAGTTTGGTATAGGGACCAATTATAAAGCCAAATTAACAGGGATGATTCTTGAAGACGAAAAAGTTTTTGGCACCATTCATATTGCATTTGGTAATAATAAAACTATGGGTGGAAGCATATTTGTCAACAGTCATTACGATGCTTTGGTTAAAGAGCCTGACGTTTACTTTGATCAAGAACTTATCATGGAAAAAGGCAAAATGAAAAATTATCAATATACTAAATAATGATCAGGCTTTTTTTATACTGGGTTTTCTTTAGTTTTGCCCTGGCACCTTCTTATGTAATGTCTCAATCACCGTGGTCTTTAGCTTTGCACAAAGAAGGTGTTAAGGTTTACACCAGAAATGTTGACGGGTCTAATTTTAAAGAGTTTAAGGGTGAAATAACAGTACAAGCAACCTTAAGTGCTATTGTTGAGCTCATCGATGATACAGACCATATGGTAAACTGGGTGCATAACTGTATAGAATCAAAACGTCTGCAATTGGTAAGCCTAAACGAAGGCGTTAACTATATGGCTTTGTCGGCTCCTTGGCCTGTTACTGACAGAGATATGGTTATCAGATACAGACGGGCTCAAAATCGCCGCACTTTCGAGGTGCGTATAGAAATGCAAGCAGAAAAGGATTTTTTACCGGAGAAAAAGTCTTTTGTCAGAGTTCCGTCAATGCAGGGCTTTTGGCTGCTGAGACCTCTGGGCGATGGGCAGGTGAGAATCATATACCAGGTTCATAGCGAAACAGGGGGTTTTGTCCCTGCTTCTATTGCCAATGCTTTTGTTGTGGATTCGCCTTACTATACACTAAAAGCCATGCGCCAAGAATTGCAGAAACCCATATACCGAAATGCACGTGTGCAGGGCGTTTTGGAACCGGAATAAGGCAAGACTGATGACCTTATTTTCAACAAGAATGGTTTGTGCTTTTTTCAAAGGGATTTACAGTCGTAATTGATTTTCTAGAGCACAATGCTGGTTTAACCTGTATTATTGACAAAAAGTAAACAAAATATACAACTTCTGCCGGCAGTTTTTACGTATATGTAAAAATGCCCTGTGGGCTACGTATTTCAAGCGATGTGCCTTGTTGTTTTTCGCAGCGGCCAATTATTTGAGCATCAATTTTAAATGTACGGGCTATATTTATAATTTGCTGAGCATATTGTGGCTTAACAATAATTTCGAACCGATGGCCCATATTAAATACTTTATACATTTCCTCCCAGGATATTTGAGATTCCTTTTTTATCATCTCAAACAGAGGAGGCAAAGGGAAAAGCGAATCTTTAACTACTTTAATGTTTTCAACGAATTTTAATATTTTGGTTTGTCCACCACCGGAACAGTGAATCATTCCATGGATATGAGGTCTTAATTCGTTAAGGATAGCTTTAACCACCGGCGCATAAGTACTCGTTGGCGAAAGCACCAGCTGTCCTGCTGTCAGCCCTGTGCTATCAATAACATCTGTAAGTTTTTTCGACCCTAGATAAACAACATCATCAGGCAAATCATTATCATACGATTCGGGATATTTTTTTTTGTATATTTTTTCAAACACATCATGTCGGGCCGATGTCAGACCATTGCTACCCATGCCGCCATTGTAGGAATCTTCGTAAACAGCCTGACCATAAGAAGCAAGGCCAACAATAACATCTCCATCAGCTATTCGTGTATTAGTGATAACAGCTTCCTTTTTCATACGACATGCTACGGTTGAGTCAACAATTACTGTTTTAACCAAATCTCCCACATCAGCAGTCTCGCCTCCGGTTGCATAAATATTAATATCCCAATGGCGCATTTTTTCGATAAAAGCCTCAGTCCCTTCAATAATAGATTTAATGACTTCTCCGGGAATATTATTTTTATGACGACCAATCGTAGAAGAAAGCAGTATATTGTCAGTGGCGCCAACGCAAAGCAAATCATCAATATTCATGACAATGGCATCTTGAGCAATTCCATGCCACACACTCAGGTCACCGGTCTCTTTCCAGTAGATGTAGGCGAGTGACGATTTTGTACCGGCACCATCGGCATGCATAATATTGCAGTAGTTATCGTCGTGTCCCAAGATATCCGGTATTATTTTACAAAATGCACGAGGGTACAGGCCTTTGTCCACATTTTTAATAGCATTATGCACATCTTCCTTTGAGGCGGATACACCTCTTTTATTATAAAGCTCTGTCATGGTTTATTTTTTTACAAATATATAGAAAAACTACCTTAGCACACTATAAAGCACATTCTTTTTTCTGGCTCAAACTTTTTTCTGGCTCAAAAAACCGAAAATTTTGCATTATAATGAAAAAAACCGTTTTGAGCATCCTCAAAACGGTTTTTTAAGTTTATTTTAATAAATCTTTTAATGATATACCCTTCTTGTAGCTGTAGCTGTAAACCCTTGATAATTGACTGTTACTGTAAGTGTTGAATAGCCTTTGTTATTCCATGGTGTAGTAACAATATAAGAGTTGGAAAGCTGATTGCTGACATATTGGTACAATTGGTTAATGTCTGTGGCATTAGGTGTCCAGAAGAAGCGTCCTCCGGTAGAATCTGCAATCATTTGGAGTGTAGTGGTGTCAGGCTGGTAGGTTGGAATACCACCAAAGCCTATGGTATAAACAGGTATTTGCATTTGCATTGCTGATGCGACAACGGTATCCGGGTTATGTGGAGGTCTATTGTTAACACCATCAGTAAAGGCAACAACTGCAGGCAGGAAGTTTGGCAAATTAGCTACTGCCTGATTGGCATTGTCCAGAGCAGTTAAGCATGCTTCATATAAGGCAGTTGACCCGCCTAATTGGATGGCGCTGTCAACAGCTGCATGTAGTAAAGAGGAGTCCGCTGTAAATGGTTGTACAACAACAACATTATTATCAAACTTGATAATTTCCATTTCATCTGTGGCATTTTTCAAATTAATAAATGTTTTGACAGCATTTTCCATAGACGGGACAAAAGTTGAATCAAAATACATACTGCCTGAGTAATCCATTGCTAAACCTGCTTTAATAGGAGTGGAACCGCCTTGGCCTGTGTTGAAGTTAAACAAATCTATGTTTTCTGTGTTGCCATTTGTTCTTCGGGTTAAGGTGATATTATTCTTATTCAAACCTTTTATAGGAACGCCCATAAGGTCGGTTACAGAAATAAAAATACTTAACTTCCCGTCGTTAACAATTGCCCGTGGAATAGTGACTCTTATCCCATCAACTTGTGGGTTAACAAAATCGTCGTTGGTGTCATCGTCTTTTTTACACGATGAGGTCAAGCATAATGTGATAAGTATTATGCCAGATAATGCCATTAGTAAAATCTTTTTCATAAATAGTAGTTTTTAAGTTTGTAAAAATTAGAACAAATATACATCTTTTTTTCTAAAAACCAAATAAAATTCTATATTTATTTTAAATATTTTATCTCAAACACACATGTTTTTTTCTTATAATTCGGATTTCAAAACTTGCGTAACCGTCATGACATTTGCCATTGCAATGCAAATAGCAAAATAACCGGCGAGTTTTTTTAGCTACAAAAAACCATATAGGTTGAATTATTCATGCTTGGCATTAGGTTTCCAAATCATTTTATAGTGTAGAATTCCCGCTTCTGTGAAAGCATCACCCCCGATTTGGAAGCCGTATCGTTTGTAGTAGTTAACAGCTTTTTGTTGTGCATGCAAATATATAGTGGCATCCTGATGGGCTAAACTTCCCATCACTTCTTCAAGTAAGTGTTTTCCCAAGCCTTTTGCACGCCACTCTTTAAGAATGGCAAAACGTTCGAGTTTTATGCCATTTACCGTTTTTCTGCTTCGCGCTGTGCCTATAGGAACACCATAGTAGTACAAAAGATAATGAGTGGCATACACATCATTACCGTCATATTCCAGTTCGGGTGCCACACCTTGTTCTTCAACAAAAACCTTTTGCCTGATACTTCGTGAAATAGCAGACCGCTTCTCATCCGAATAATCAAAAATGCTTGTCTTAATCATTTTTTATGCTTTTTTGTAAAGCATTGTTATATGGAAACATTACCGCTTTAGAAGTTCAAATGTCTTTCCTTTTTTTTCGGGTAAATATCGTCAATTGTTATGAGAATAGCTGTTTCTTCAACATCTCCAAAAGATTCATTAGCACATGTCCCCAGCGTTAGCATCGAAGGAGAGATCTTCATATATGAATTGATAAGCGGCGGGACGGTCTCGTTATGTTCTTTAAGGAGGGTTTGAAGTATCTTAAAGTTAGATTCATAATCGGCACTATTAAAATGACTCAGGATATCTTTGTAAGGACTAAGATCAAACTGACTCTGCTTAGGCGTTACCAGCTTTTGTTTGTCAGGGAAAAAGTGATACATAAATGCCAGAAGTATATTTCTGGCGTTTCTGTTATAGTTATTATACATGGTAACTTTGCCAAAGAAATATTTGATGTGAGGGTTAGATACTATCAAATAACCTAAACCATCCCATAAGTTGTCTAGTGCATACAAAGCTTTACGCCCCTTTTTGGTTGACTGATAAACAGGTTGCACAAAAGATCGGCCCAGCTCAATTGCATATGGCAAATAATTTGATTTAAAGTTTTGCGAAAAATCATACAAACGGGCTGTGGCAATATCAAATTTATTTTCTTTTGGGTTGAATGCTTCTTGACACGCTATATAACGATATCCTCCCAATATTTCTTCTTCCTGAGGGTCCCATACAATAAGTTGCTTGTAAGGTTTATAGGATGATGTATCGTAATAGTCGATATCCATACTATGACCTGTGCCTCCACCAGCTTCACGAAAGGTCAGTTCACGAATACGTGCAATTTCTTTCATCAGATTTGGGGTCTCTTGAGCCGTAAAAACATACAATTCGTTGCCGGTATTATTGGTGTTTCTAATAAATTTTTCCGGAGTTAACTCGCTTTTTAAAAGTTTTTTATCAACAGCTTCAATAATAGGTTTCATAAAAATTTATTACAATAATAAAACTATGTTCTGTAATTCAATTAGATACAGAATAAAGTTCACGGTAAAATGCAAAGTTAATAAAATTTAGCTGCATTGCTCAAAAAATATTCCCCATCAAACTTTGAAATATTGTCCCGGGCTTTGGAAAAGATAAATGTACCATCCTATTTTTATACATGCTTTTAATGTAGGTCATATAACAGGCGTCTAAAGCCGCCGATATAATAAGCTACTTCATGACTTTTTTAACTTATACTGCTGAATGGCCTGAAGTAAAAGCACTTGCTAAAAGTGAACAAAAATAAAGCTTCGAAAAATTCTTTAAAATTTTGAATTGATAATCAGTTGGATATATTATTTTGTTTACTTTTTGTGAATCATGCAGGCCATGGTTTGAATAATACGGATGTATTGATGTATTGGTATAACTTTTCTTATTTTTGCAAAAGAAATACGGTTTATGCAATCAATTTTTGAAAATACGGCAGTAGCTTATGCAGGCAAAAGCGATAAAGCATTACGAAGGTCTTATGTGCTTTTTCGACTTATGTCGCTGGGGTTTTTAGTACACCTGGGGTCATTTGTAATGCTGTTTCTTTTACGTTTTAAGATGCCATTACGCTGGGTTGTTAAGCCTACTATTTTTAAGCAATTTTGTGGCGGTGAAAACATCGAAGAAGCTTTGCAGCTAACCCATACGCTTCAAAAAAACCGTGTGGGTGCTGTTTTGGATTATGCTGCCGAAGGCATGGATGAAGAAAAAAAATTCGAAAAAACCAAAGATGAAATTTTGACAATTATTCAAAGAGCCAGCCATACAGAAGGGGTTCCCTTTGCGGTGTTTAAAATGAGCGGCTTAGCCAGATTTGCGCTGCTTGAAAAAGTGCAACTCAAAACACCTTTAAGCGATGCAGAAAAAAAGGAGTTTGAAAATGTATTGAAACGGGTTAAAGTTATATGCGCTGAAGCTCACGCGTATAAGGTGCCTGTTTTTATTGATGCTGAAGAATCGTGGATTCAGGATACTATTGACCAAATTGCGTATGAGATGATGGCTTTTTATAACAAAGAAAAAGCCATTGTGTATAATACATTACAAATGTATCGTCACGACAGGCTTGAACATTTGAAAAAAATGCATAATCAGATGAAGGGACAATGTATCCTTGGTTTTAAACTTGTGCGTGGGGCCTATATGGAAAAAGAACGCAAAAGGGCTGTAAAGAGGGGCTACATATCTCCTGTCCACGAATCTAAATCGGCTACCGATACAGATTTTAATGAAGCCGTGTCCTATATCTTAGGTGACCTTGACAGTACAGCGCTTTGTGTTGCTACACACAACGAAGAAAGTATGCTCAAAATGATGGCGCTCATGCAAGAAAAAAAAATAGCATCAAACACAAAATGTGTTTATGTAGCACAGCTTTTTGGTATGGGCGACAACATCAGTTTCAACATGGCGCAAAGGGGGTACAATGTGGCTAAATATGTCCCTTACGGCGAAGTAGAAACCGTTGTGCCGTATCTCATACGGCGTGCCGTAGAGAATACATCCGTTGCCGGACAAACAGGCAGAGAGCTCAGTTTAATCAAAAAGGAGATCAATAGGAGAAAGCTTAACAAAAAGGATATAAAAAATAATCATGCATAGGGATACTTTTTTTGAAGACCTGGAACTTATAGATTTTAAAGAATGTTGGGATTATCAACAAAAGCTTTTCAAGCAAATTTTGGAAATAAAAAGTGCAAACAGGAACCGGCATCTCAGTGATATAGTGCCTACAACCAATCACTTAATATTTTGCGCGCATCCCCATGTTTTTACCTTAGGCCGTAGCGGGTCCGATAAAAATATGCTTGTAAACCTGCACGAACTACATAAAATAAAAGCTTCCTTTTATGAGATTAACAGAGGTGGTGATATCACTTACCATGGGCCGGGGCAAATTGTAGCTTATCCCATTTTAGATCTCGAAAATTTTCAACTATCTATCAAGTCGTATGTCACTGCTCTTGAAGAAGCCGTTATTAAGACTCTTGACGCCTATCACATAAAGGCAGACCGTGTTAATGGAGCTACAGGTGTATGGATTGACGGTCATATGCCTCATAAAGCACGAAAAATATGTGCTATTGGCATTAAAGTAAGCCGTTATGTAAGCATGCATGGTTTAGCTTTTAACATCAATACGGATTTGAATTATTTCTCATACATAAACCCATGTGGTTTTACGGATAAAGCAGTGACTTCCTTGCAAAAAGAAGTTGGGCAACAGGTGCCTGAGGATGAAGTGAAAACCAAACTAAAGAACTATTTATCTGATACTATTGGACTTACATTTTATAAATAATATTCATAAAACAAAAACATGAGATTTTTACTTGGCTTATTAGTGTTCCTGCACGCAATTAATATGCAGGCCGGAGAAAACAGCAAAACAGTTTTATCACACGAAGTTTATGACGACTGGAAATCCATTTTTAATCCCCATATTTCAAATAACGGTTTATGGGTATCATATGAAATAAGGCCTTATACAGGCGATGGCTTTCTGGTGTTATACAATACTAACGATAGCTCAAAAGATACAATTCCCCGGGCTTACCTGGCACGTTTTTCGCCTTTGTCAGATTATATTGTATTTCACATAAGGCCCGAGCATGCATCCGTAAGACAGGCCAAAATAGATAAAACCCCCAGAGATGATATGCCCAGAGATACTATTGGGTTTTACCATTTAGAGACTAAGCAATTGCAACTTTATCCCGATGCCGGAAATTTCAAAATACCAGAAGAGGAAAGCGCGTGGTTTGCTTTTACTGCGGAAAGGCTAAAGAAAAGTAAGGATAATGAAAACAACTGTAAGAAAAACACCCCATTATATACATTGCATATGGTTAACCCATCACATAATAAACATCACCAA
Organism: Bacteroidales bacterium; assembly: GCA_003565735.1. Lineage (GTDB taxonomy): Bacteria > Bacteroidota > Bacteroidia > Bacteroidales > PXBB01 > PXBB01. The sequence continues at coordinate 6,420 of PXBB01000136.1, read as the reverse complement.
TTCGATTACGTAAGCGATTTTTACATGTCGGCTGATGGGAGCAGAATAGCTTTTCTGAAACATGATAAAAAAAACTGTAAAAACATTAATCTGGTGACTTTTGACACCTCTAACGAAAGAAAGAGAAACATATTCAAAGGAGATGGTGTACTTAAAAATATTGTTTTGGATGAACAGGGTAAGCAAATGGTTTTTATATACTCAGAAGATACCACTGACGTTAAAAACTATTTTTTATACCATCACGAAGGGCGCAAAAGGCGGGCTAAGAAAATTCTTGATGACAGTCACAGTTTTTTTTCTGAGCAATATGTCCTCAGCGAACATGCTGATCTTAGGTTTTCGGAAAATGGCCGTATTTTATACTTTGGTTATGCTGCTGAACCTATACCAAAGCCACAAGACAGCTTACCCGACGATGAAATAGTACAACTGGATTTATGGTCATGGACGGATGATGTGTTACAATCCCGGCAGCTGGTTAATTTAAATCGGGAAAGAAAAAAATCTTATACCGCTGCTTACCATATCGAAGAGCAGGCATTTGTCCGATTGGCAAATGAACAGATCCCACATATCAGAACATTTGGTAAAGGGAATGCCTCTAACGCTCTCGGCATCTCAGATTTGCCTTATAGGCTTCAGGCTTCATGGGAACCATCCTACAGAGATTATTATCTGGTTAATGTCATGAATGGTAAAGCTGAAAAAGTTTTAGAACAGCACCATTATACAGCGACGTTGTCCCCATCGGGCAACTATTTGGTGTACTACAATACCGCTGACAGCCTATGGTATGCTTACAGTGCTAAAAATAAAACCCATAAAGCCCTGACAGAAAATATTGCTGCCGATTTTTATAATACCGACTTCGACAGACCTAATGCACCACCACCTTATGGAATTGCAGGTTGGATAGAAGGTGATAGTTACGTATTAATCTATGATAAATATGACATCTGGAAAATCCCATTGCAAGCAAATCCAACGGCTGTGAACCTGACCAAAAATGTGCTTCCGGTTAAATCTGCAAAACGCATTGTAAAACTTGACAGAGATGCTGACTATTTCCCAGGCGACAAAAAGCTGCTCATCAAATATGTAATTGAGGCAGATAAATCCGAAGGCTTCTTTTATTTAGATTTGAATAATAATGAAGCCTCAGATGTAAAGCTCAAGGGAGATTTCAGGTTTTATGGAGTGCAAAAAGCTAAAGATGCAGATGTTTTTCTATTTAGACGTTCATCTTTTGTTGAATTTCCCGATTTATGGACTGCTCAAGCCAATTTTGAAAACCCCCGCAAAATAAGCCTGGCAAACCCTCAGCAAGAGGATTATTGGTGGGGAAGCGTTGAAATTATTGAGTGGACCTACGAAAATAAAACATATAAAGGGCTGCTTTACAAACCGGAAAATTTTGATTCTACGGCATCATACCCCATGATTACCTATTTTTACGAACGTAATACACAAAATATCCACCGTCATTATATCCCTAACCCCAGCCGATCGGTTATAAATTTTCCTTTTTATACCAGTCGGGGCTATTTAATTTTTGTCCCTGACATTGATTATGAAATAGGTTTTCCCGGAGAAAGTGCTAACAAGGCAGTTATTGGGGGTGTGCACCATCTCTTATCCAAAGGATATGCAGACCCGCAGCGCTTAGGTTTGCAAGGGCAGAGCTGGGGAGGCTACCAAGTGGCTTACATCATAACCCGCACCCGGATGTTTAGTGCAGCTATGGCAGGAGCACCTGTATCAAATATGACCAGTGCATACGGTGGCATACGCAGAACCAGTGGCATTAATAGAATCCATCAGTATGAAATCGGGCAAAGTCGTATAGGGAGCAGCTTATGGGAAAATCTGGAAAACTATATTGATAACTCCCCTCTTTTTTTTGCCGACCGTGTTGAAACACCTCTGCTGATGATGCACAATGATAAAGATGGTGCAGTACCATGGCAGCAAGGTAAAGAATTATTTCTGGCTCTGCGAAGACTCGAAAAACCGGTATGGCTACTCAATTACAACAATGATGGCCACAATCTGACAAGAAAACCAAACAGATTAGACCTTAGCATTCGAATGCAGCAATTTTTTGACCATTACCTCAAAAATAAACCAAAGGCTGAATGGATGAAGTATGGCATTGACGCTATTGAGAAAGGACACTCCCTCAAGTACGAACTCGTTGAGTAAAGATTGAATAGGAAGCTGTATCAAGCAAAAAAAATGCTGCTTGATTTTCTGGATAAAAACTTTTCAAAAAGCTAAATAATTGTTGTCCAGATAAATACATCAGACTCATCACCGTATTGAATACTCTGAAGTTTTTTATAAAGCTTGGTTGAAATCGGGCCGGCTTTGCCATCTTTGCAATATTCAAACACCTTACCTGTTTCTCTATCAACAATTTTTTTGATGGGAGAAATTACGGCAGCTGTGCCACAAGCACCTACTTCTTCAAAAGATTCAATTTCTTCAAGTGATACAGGTCGCCGTTCAACTTTCATTCCTAAGTGCTCGGCCAATGTCATCAAACTCATATTAGTAATAGATGGCAAAATAGAATTTGATTTAGGTGTAATGTAAGTATTATCCTTTATGCCAAAAAAGTTGGCCGGGCCGCATTCGTCAATATATTTTTTTTCTTTGGCGTCAAGAAAAATAGCAGAAGCATAGCCTTCTTCCTGTGCTCTGGCTAAAGCTTTGAGGCTGCCTGCATAGTTGCCCCCTACTTTTATGTGTCCTGTTCCTTGTGGCGCAGCCCTGTCCATATCTTTGACAACCTGCATTGTAACCGGATTAAAACCCTCCTTAAAATAGGGCCCTACCGGTCCGACAAAAACCATAAACAAATATTCATCAGCAGGCTTAACACCTACCTGTACACCTGTTCCCATCAGCAATGGCCTGATATACAATGCCGCTCCTGTTCCATGTGGGGGAACAAAACGCTCGTTTAGTTGTACCGTTTTTACGACGGCCTCCTTAAATAATTCTGAAGGCACTTCGGCCATGAGTATCCCCTGTGATGACCTTTGCATACGCTTGGCATTTTCCTCCCAACGGAATAAACGCACTTTCCCATCAGCACCACGATAAGCTTTCATGCCCTCAAACGCTTCCTGACCATAATGTAAACATGTAGCAGCCATGTGGACGTGAATCATTTCCGAAGAAGATACCTCGAGCTTACCCCATGAACCATTCCTGTAATAACATCGGACGTTGTAATCTGTTTTAAAATAACCGAAAGGCAATTTTGACCATTCCAAATTTTCCATAACTAAATATTTTTATAATTGATAAATAAATGTTGACGCTTTTTCTTTGGCAAGTTTAAAAAAAAAATACTAATAAAAAAAGAAAACAAACTTTAATAATCTTTTTAATTTTAACGGGCATTGTCCCTAAAAAGCAATCAGATATATGTAGAAGTCAGATAATCAGTCTTATAACACCAAATCTATTGGAGCCATTCTTTGTTTTACAAGTCGGGATTTCCCATTGTTGAAAGTCATTCAATAATATAAGCTGCGGGAGCCGTGAAATAGTGTGCTATGTAGGCAGTTTTCGATACTTTGTATCTGAGCTAAATTAAAAGTATGAAAAATACAAACCTCATACATTCTAAGTAATTATGATGTTACCCAAATATGTTTACAATTGAAAAGCAGCCATCACAATAGAGATGTTTCTTAAAAATAAACAAATATTATATAAAAAATTGCAAATTAATAAAAAAAGTAGTATATTTGCATCTATAAACAAGGATAAAAAATAAACCAAAACCCTCAGCTTATTAAAGACATTTTTATTATAAATTCATTAAAAAAATTACCATGAAAAAATTTACTATGCTTTTGAGTGCATTAATGTTTGTATCATTTATATATGCACAACCATACCATGATTTTGGTTTTAAGCAAACGTTTGATGTGCCGGTAAAAGATCAAAATGACGCCCCTTTTATATTCCCATGGGTTGGCGGGCTGCATCAATGTCAGTTTAACTCTCTAGATTTAAATTTTAACGGCATAAAAGACCTCATTGTTTTTGATCGTACAGGAAATCGCTTGTTGACTTTTCTAAATGACGGCATCAACGATTCTGTCAGCTATGTTTATGCGCCGGAATATCAAAAGGAATTTCCTTATGTTCATGACTGGATTTTTTTGCATGACTATAACAACAATGGGAAAAAAGATATTTTTACTTATTTTGCAGGAGGGATTACAGTGTATAGAAATGATTCCGACCCCGCAACGGGGATTGAGTTTACAAAAATGACAAATATGCTGTTGTCCCAACAATACCAGCACTATCTTAATATTTTTGCCTCTGATGTTGAGCTGCCGGCTTTTGCCGACTTCGACGGTGATGGTTGTATGGATGTTCTCGTTTTTCATATTTTAGGCTCATATCTTAACTTGCATTCGAGTCAATCAATGAAAAAATACGGACATTGTGACAGCCTCGACTTCAAACGCACTTTCCATTGCTGGGGCAACATTTTTGAAAGTGAAGACAGTAATGAGCTAACCTTAGGCATAAACTGCCCTTATGACAATACAAAAAAAGAAGATACAAAGGGCGGCAATCAAATGCAACATGTAGGTTCAACACTGCTTCCTATTGACCTGTCGGGGAATGGCCTTTTAGATTTGGTAATTGGCGACACAGATTTCCCTAATCTTATAGCTGTTTATAATGAAGGGACTATAGATACGGCAAATATGGTAAGCCAGGATATCAATTTCCCCAGCTACGATGTGCCTGTGTACTTATACTCAAAGCCACTACCTTCATTGGTTGATGTTAATAATAATGGACTTAAAGACATGCTGGTATCTCCTTTTCAGCCCAGTTTACTTATAACACAAAGCCATGAGAGTGTTTGGTATTATAAAAATATTGGTAGTGACAGCATCCCTCATTTCGAACTTCAAACCAAAAGTTTTCTGCAAGAGGATATGATAGATGTTGGGTCGGGTGCCTATCCGGTGCTTTACGATATTGATGGAAACGGTTTGCTGGATTTGTTTGTAGCCAATTATGGTTACCGCGATACATCTTATTATTTTGAAGGATTTCTTTACTCTGATTTTATTTCAAAAATAGCTTACTATAAAAATACCGGTACACCCACAGCTCCCGAATTTACCCTTGTTACTGACGATTTTGTCAACCTGTCATCTTTAAAACTAACAGCTTTATATCCTGCTTTTGGTGATATTGATGGCGATGGCGATATTGATATGATCATAGGCGAAAATGATGGCACACTTCACTTTTTTGAGAATACAGCCGGGCCGGGCAATCCTCCTGTCTTTGCACCTCCTGTTTCAAACTATCAGAATATTGATGTAGGTCGTTTTAGCACGCCGCAATTGATAGACCTTAACGAAAACGGCTTACTCGACCTGGTTATTGGCAACAGGGTTGGCTTACTTGTGCATTACGAAAATACCGGTACTGCTCAAAATCCTGTTTTCACACATGTTACAGATACACTGGGAGGTGTCAATACCAGTGAATTTTCTTTTGCCACGTTTGGCTATAGCGTTCCTTGTTTTTTTAAGGACAGCTTAGGTAATTACCGCTTGTTTGTTGGTTCTGAAGCAGGAAAAATTTTATACTACGACAGTATCAGCAAAAACCTTGATGGCACATTTAAGTTGGTAGAAGAGCAGTTGCTCCTGATTTATAATGGTAAAAGAGCAGGTGTTGCAGTAGCCGACATTAATAATAATGGATTTGTTGATATGATTATTGGGAACCTGTCCGGAGGGCTCAACTACTACGAAGGTATTGATCCTAATCCTGTAAGTATTGAGGAAATAGTTCTGAATGATAAAATGTTAAAAATATATCCAAATCCTGCTCAGGATATTGTGTATGTTGAAACAGACCAACCTTTAAATCCGTCTCATTACACCATTGAAATTTATGGTATCACAGGCCAGTTAATAAGCAGACAGCCTTTCAGCAATCAGGTATCCACTAAAGATTTGTCTAATGGTTTGTATATCTTCAGAGTTGTAGGACAAGATAAAGGGTTCAGAACAGTTCTAAACAAAAAGCTTATTATAAATAAGTAGGTCAAACTTGTTTTTATTGTTATTGATGATGTGTGGGCGAATAGCTTATTAGAATTATCATTGAAAGCTATATTGCCTTTTATCCAAACGCCTAAAGCGCGTATAAAAACTACGGCTTTATAGATTTTTATTCTAATTGAATGAGTATGCTGGTTTAAAGCTGTTGCATGTAAAACAACATGCAGCAGCTTTTAAGACCGTTGCAAAAGTTTTATTTTCCAATTAGTTCAATATTTCCCCAAATTTTGAACTAATTTTTGCTTCAAATAATCATTTTTTTAATTTTTTATACGCATTTACGGCGTAATAC
>PXBB01000074.1 GCA_003565735.1 Bacteroidales bacterium | reverse complement strand
TGCTTTGGGCGTTGCCGTGTATAAAAATTATGCTGCTTTATGGTTTGGTGAAATAAAAGACAGCGAGCCATCTCCTACCCTATGCCTCTAAAAGGGCAAATCATCATCCGGGTTATCCTCTTCTGCTTCGTAATCAATAGGCGGTAAAGGTTCGTCTGATTGTTGACTTTGCAGCAAATCAATTTTCCACGCACGCACATCGGTGTACCAGCGGCCATTATACTCTCTACTTTCTATATCAAAAGCTACATTAAGTTGATTTCCTATTTTCAGAATACTGTCATCAATTTTATCACCCCATATACTAACGCATATTTTTTTGGGATACTGCCTGTTAAGTGTTTCAACTATGATGTCTTGCTTCTTCCATGGGCCATTTTTTCCTTCACCACTTTGCAATGGCAGCACCTGAATAAGTTGGACCTTTATTTCCATAAGTAAAATTTTAATGGGTTTTTGTTTTTCAAATATACACTTTTTTTAATCAACCCGACTCCATTATAAAATTTTGGTCATTTCTTTTTTGAGGTGCTGCGCAGGACTATTGACATGCTGAGCTCCCCCCTTGTCATTCTTCGCTCCGCTAAGCTGCGTTCTGAATGACACAAGACTGCCGGCGAAGCGCTTTCCCCCTGCATCGCCCTGATTTGCATCCATAAACAAGGGTTTCATTACCCGCCCTGCAAAAAACCTACTCTTTTCCTCCAACTCAAACGCTCACTTCCTGTTTTTCCCAAAACGCTCAACACTTAACGCTGAACGCCGAACGCTAACCACTTAACGCTAAAGCCAATAGCCAAAGGTCAAAGCCTCTCCAGCAAGCAAAAAGAATGTAGAAAAAATCGCAACACTTATGCGATTAATTAATATCTTTGTATGGAAACGTTTAATAAAACGCTATCTGCTACTAATTATAGCATTACGACACAAAAACTTTAAAACGAGAAAATCAAGAATTAATGCCTTTTACTTTTTCACATCCAGCAATTGTTTTACCGCTAACATTTTTGCCGCGAAAATGGTTCTCCTTGACTGGACTTGTAATTGGCAGTTTGACACCTGATTTTGAATATTTTTTAAGAATGAGAATAAAAAGTAATTATAGCCATTCTATAGACGGACTGTTTTGGTTTGACTTACCCTTAGGTTTATTGCTTGCATTCATTTTTCACCAAATCGTTCGTGACAGTTTAATCGAAAATACACCAAGATTTTTAAAAGCACGATTTGCAACTTTTAAACAGCTGGACTGGAATGGACATTTTAAACGAAATTGGTTAATAGTAACAATTTCAATACTCATTGGAGCCGCATCACATATCCTCTGGGATAGTTTTACTCACAACCATGGGTATTTCGTTCATATAATTCCGGCTTTAACAAAAACGGTGGACTTTTTCGGTAGAGAAATTCCGATGTTTAAAGTCTTACAACATTCTTCTACTTTTATCGGTGGACTTGTAATTGCTCTTGCTATTTACAAATTGCCAACAAAAAAGATTGAAAAAGTAAATGCAAGTATGAAATACTGGGCAATTGTTATTGGCTTAACTTTGATAATTATAGCAGTAAGACTATTGAGTGGACTTGAATTAAAACAATACGGTAACGTAATTGTGACAGCGATTTCCGCCGGACTGATATCATTAGTAGTAGCATCTTGGCTGATAAGGACAAAAAAATAAAGACTGTGTCGTATTGAGTAGCCTGCCCCACCAGCTAAGCTGATGGGGAGAATCTTTCGACTTTGCTCAAGAACCTCCTCTCACACCCTTTTCCAAAACCTCTTGCTCCAACTGCAACTCAAACGCTCACTTCCTGTTTTCCCAAAACGCTTAACGCTTAACGCCGAACGCTAACCGCTTAACGCCAACAGCCTCCTCTTAATCAAGCAATAAAAAACATAGCAAAAACTTCTGACAGTCATCTTCTGCAGCAACTCTTAACCTCTTTTACATTGACAACATATACAAATCCAGACTCAGATGTCAGGGCAATTTGTTCTCTGTTGTTTTCGGAACATACATTTCGAAAAATTATAAAAAATGTTAAAAAATGAAACTTCTCAAATGTATTACGTCTTTAAGAATGGGAAGAATGCAATATTTCCTGTCTTGTTTCAGGAATTGTTCCATTTTTTTTGCATAATATTTTGGTTTTTAGTAATTTTGTATGTAAACCCAAAATGGGGAGGGAAAATGTTTCTTAAAGTCAACACTTTGATTTGGTTTAAAATAAAGCGTATAGTTATATGTATTGCTTTTATAATCAACTCTATGAACCTTATGGCTGAAGGGACAAAAGAAATTCAACCCACTGCAAGCAGTCATGGCCGTCTTCAGATAATGCCCTTTGTTACCGATTTTGCCATGTTTGATGCAGCACCCGAGCACCGTTTACACATTTCAATTTGTAACCCTGGAGAACTTATTTATTACGGCTTTGGTCATATCAGAGATTATTTTGGTGCTGTTCAGACTGATGTTGTATATAGAATAAAAGACCCGAATGGTAACACCGTTGTAGGACCATCTTCTGTACCAAGCTCAGGAGCTGGATTCATTAACAACTACACAGAAGCTGTGAATGGCCCTGATGTTGTCAATCCGGCCGGCTATAACGCTCTGTCATATACGCCTTTAACCACAGGAGACTACTATATTGAATTTAACTTTTCGCAACCTCACGGCTACGACAGAAAAATATTTGATTATATTGATATCACAGTTGTCGATCCACCAAATACCGTTAAAACCGGTCGCTTATGGTCGAAGAACTGGCAGCTTACAACAAATCCGCCTCCAACAGGCGTAAGTCCTTATCAGGCAGGTTACGACGGCATCATGTATATTTACGCCGATGATGGCATTGTCACCTCGGTGGACCTTAACGACATGCAGCCGTTTGTTTTTAATATCACGGCTAACGAAACAGGCTGCTTTAACACAGGTAATCCGCTTCAAGACAGAAAATCAACGGATGGCAACCACACGTACCCGCAATACCGAATTTTTTTAAACGACCCTGATTCCATATGTTTTCCGACCGGCTATCTTGGCGATTTTACTGCACCAACGACCATAACAGGTTGCCCCGGAAGTTTTTGCGTTAATGTACATGTTGACAAAGCAGGTAATGTTGAAATTTTACTTGACCTAAACGGCATCCCCGGATATCAGTCAAATACAGAAGATGTGATTTTAGCAGCACAAGTAACCGTAGGTCATAATTGCATTCATTGGGATGGGTTAGACGGGCTGGGAAATCCGGTAGCATCCGGGACACAAATTCCTATTGAGGTTAATTATTTCAATGGCTTGACACACTTACCAATATATGATGTTGAGGGTAACGTTAATGGTTTTATTGTTGAGATAGTCAGACCCCAAACTCCGAATCCTACACCAGCACTGTTCTGGGACGACACCGACATTCCTGGAGGCACAGCCGAACTTGGCGGGTGCACAAATCCTAGCGGCTGCCATACGTGGCCTATCGGCAACTGCCTTAATTCTCCGGTGCCCCCTTACTGCTCTCTTGGCGACATGCGGACGATCAATACCTGGTGGTATGCACACGCCATTGCTGATATGGCAACTGTCAACTTTGAGCTCCCATTGGTTAACGCTAATGCAAACACACCGCCCGGACAGAACGACACCTTGATTTGTGCAGAAAACGACAGTTTGCAACTTAACGGTCTAATTCAATTTGCACCCGGCGGAAAATGGACCGGTGGCGGAGGCAGTTTTCACCCTTCTGACTCATCACTTCATGCTGTATATTTCTTCAGCCAAGCAGAAATTGATAATGGCTACACCACCTTGGTGCTGACGTCTGTTGATGCTGACTGCCCCGATATCAGCGACACTATTCACGTAACTATAGCACAGGCAAATCTGACTTTAAGCCCAGATGCAACTATTTGCCAAGGAGAATCTGTAACTCTAACAGCATCAGGAGGCCAGACATATTTTTGGTCGCCTGCTTCTACACTTGACGACCATTTGTTGGCATCACCTTTAGCAACACCACAAAATAGCACAACTTATACAGTAAGCATAACTGACGACAATGGGTGCACAGCATCCGGACAGATTGCCGTTACAGTAAATCCATTGCCCGATGTTGATTTTGCCGCTGACACATTAGAAGGTTGTGCACCACTGGATGTAAACTTCTCATCTTTTACCTCGTCAAATGTTGCATTGTTTGAATGGAATTTTGGCAATAGTGCTGCCGGTAATCAAAATTTTTCTAACCAGGAAAACCCCAGTCACACATTTAATAATGCCGGCCTTTATACAGTTTCACTAACAGTAACATCTGATTTGGCCTGTGAAAATAATACCACATACAACAATTACATAAAAGTTTACCCCAGCCCACAAGCGTCTTTTTACACGGTACCTCGCGAGGGCAATACTGAAAACATGCTTTTCAACTTTTTTAATACTTCAACCAACGGACATGAGTGGTTATGGGATTTTGGAGACCCTTATGCCGGCGTTCTCAACTACTCAACACTCAAAGACCCACAGCATGAATATTCTGCGGTAGGCACTTACGAAGTCTGGCTTAAAACTGTCAGTCTTAACGGATGCGAAGACTCCACCTTCAAGAAAATCATTATTCGCGACGACCATACCTTCTATGTACCATCAGCTTTTACACCAAACGGTGATGGCATTAATGACATTTTTATCCCCGTAGGCACTTATTTGGATGAAGAAGCCTTTAGAATGTATATATTCAATCGCTGGGGAGAAATCGTTTTTGAAACCAAAGACGTAAGAAAAGGGTGGGATGGCACTATCAGAAACACTGACAAAAAGGCCCCTCAGGATGTTTACACATGGCTCATTTATTTAGAAAATGATTTTTATGGTACACGCAGGTACACCGGACATGTAACTCTGATAAGGTAAAGACGGTCTTTTAAACTTTTGTTATCAGCAAATTAACGCTTGCTTTCCTGAAGCGCTAATGATGGGAACTTTAGCCTGGCAAAATAAAAACTGCCAAACAATACGCTGCTGTACATTAAATCTCCCAACAAACCATTATGGAAAAAGGGAATAGCCATAGTGTAACAATGCATAAGCCCGGTTAAATCCTTAGTGTAATAAGGTGTTGTTAGCCAAACAGCAAAGTTCGTTACTAAAAAAAATATCAGCGCTGATGATACGGCACCGCCAAGGACAGTAAGAACACGGATGTTTTTACGCATCAAAATACCAATGCCTACAGTAAGTGCAAAACTTAAATATACTGCAAACATTAAACTATGAAAACCTATAATAAGATCCGTAATAAAAAGAGCTGTAAATGGTAACAGGAAAGCATAAGGCTTTTTCGAAAGGTAGGCCCCTCCAAATAAAGCTATAGCTGCTATTGGGGTAAAGTTAGGAATGTTTGTAAACAAACGAAACGAAGCAGCTACAATAATAAGCGCTGCAATTAAAAGAAACCTCGGTGTTAAAATCTTTGATGACATGATATCTTTTTTTTATTTCACAATTTTTTATTGAGCAAAAATACAAAATGATTATTAATTATTGCATTATTTAAAAAAATATTAATTTTGTCATATTAACAAAAACTAAAACACAGGTCAAATGAAAACTACATTAAAACTTTCTGCATTTATTGCCATAGCATTATTTATGACTTTTAGTGCATACGCACAAACTAAACCGGTTCCAAAAGCTACGGCTAAAGAAAACACCTTTAAAGTAAAAGTTGACTTCCATTGCATGGGTGGTAAAAACAGAATAGAAAATCACTTTAAAGATGTAAAAGGGGTAAAAAAGGTTAATGCAGACTTGGCAACAAAAATAGTAACTGTTGAGCATGATTCGGACAAAATCAGCACCGAGCAAGTTGTTCTTGAAATTGAAAAAGCTGGCCACCGCACCGAATTCACGCCCGAAGACAGAAAAGTTATCAGCAGGTGCAGTCATGGCGACCATGATCATGACCACGACCATACACATTAAAAAACGCCAAAATTAATTTTTGAGCATTTCAAGCATCTTAGCTTTGAGAAGGCATTTGCTGTTATTGACAAGCGCTTGCTGTTGTTCTTATTTTTTTGCAGACAAAAGTTCTGTTGCAGTAAGTCGTGATGCTTCACTGGTTTTGCTGCCACTTATCATGGATGCTATAGCATTAATACGGGATTCATCTTCCAGTCTCCTCACCAGTGTAAGCGTTTTGTTGTTATGGACTTTTTTATAAACCTCATAGTGCATATGTCCTAAAGATGCAATTTGCGGCAAATGGGTTATGGCAATAATTTGCATTTGGTGCGACATTTCAGACAGCATCTTGCCTGTTTTTACAGCAACCTGACCTGAAATACCGGTATCAATTTCATCAAATATCAGCGCAGGCAAAAGTTTGTTTGTTGAAACAACCGATTTGACAGCGAGCATTAATCGGGAGAACTCCCCTCCTGACGCTGTTTTTGCTATATCTTCAGCCTGGTGTCCCTTGTTGGCAGAAAACTTGAAATTAACCTCATTGCTTCCTGTTGGCCCCAAATGAGGCGTGTCTTCCATCTCAATAGTAAATGAAGCTTCTGGCATAGAAAGAGCCTGCAACAATGATTTTATTTTTTGCTCCAAGCCCTTTTTAACACCGTGTCGCTTTGCAGATAGCTCTTCCGCTATTTTTTTTAATTTGAGATGGTCTTCCTCTATGGCTGCTTTAATAGCTACGATATCGTTTTCCAAATCGGCAGCTTGTTTTATTTTAGCTTTAATTTTTTCTGATGCCTCAATTAAACCCTCTACTGTATTGACATTATGTTTTTTTTGAAGGCTGTAAATAAGATTTATGCGCTCTGTAAGGGTCTCAAGCTTTTCCTGTGAAAAAAGAATTTTATCCTCTTCCATTTCAATTTCTCTGATAATATCATTCAGCTCGATATAGGCACTGTTAATCCTGGCACTAAGCTCTTCGAAATGCGGCAAAAATTGGCCTACTTCACCAATATCATGAACGGCTTGCTTTAGAACAGCTAATATTTGATGGGGCTCATCATTAAAAGTATGCAACAAGCTGAGCAGTTTTCTTTTTATATGTTCTGTATTATTTAGTAAAAGTAAATCTTTTTCAATTTGCTCTTGCTCATCTTTTACTAAACGTGCGGCTTCCAACTCATCAAGCAAAAAAGCATAATAGTCCTCATCACCTTTTCCCATTGCACTACCCGACAGCATTTTTTGGAGTGCTTTTTGTTTATTTTGATAATTTTTGTATTTTTTTTTATAAGTGTCCAGCAAGCTTGTTGTTCGGGCAAAATCATCTACAATTCCAAGCTGATAGTCATTATTCATCAAAGATAATGAATTGTGCTGCGAGTGAATGTCGATAAGAAATGAAGCCAATGTTTTGAGTGCCTGATTGTTTACCGGCGTATCATTAATAAAAGCTCTGGACCTGTTGTTTGGGGAAATTTCTCTGCGCACTATTGTCTGGGCATCATAGTCCAGTTCATGCTTTTCGAAAAAATCCTGTATTTCATAATTCCCAATTTCAAAAACAGCCTCTATAACACATTTTTTGTCCTTATTAAAAAGACTTGCTGTATCGGCCCTTTGACCAAGCACCAGAGATAATGCCCCCAAAAGGATAGATTTTCCGGCACCCGTTTCTCCCGTAATGATATTGATACCGGGTGCAAATTCGATGTAAAGCTCTTCAATCAATGCATAGTTTTGAACCGATAAAGAACGCAACATAAGGTTTTTTTTAAATTCAGACAAAGATAAAAAAAACTTCGTAAGTTTTTCATTTGAAATGTGAAAACAGAAAATTTTGGAAGTTCAAGTATATGAGTATGCCAATATACTTCAAAAAATAGTAGTTTTGAAAATGTATTTTCAGGAGCACCTTAGTCGCCTATACAGGCTGTATTGTTCAAAAAAATTAAGACTCCGAGAAACGAAACTCATTCATTGATGTAACATTTTGTTCTTCGGTATCTTCTTCAAAAAAGAATTTATTATCACCAAAAGCAGGCTTTAAATCGTCAATCCATACAGCTTTGTCATTATATTCAGCAAAGAAAGGCTTGCCTACCCAGCTACGGTTTCTGCCTTGAAGAAATTTAAGAATTAATACTTTTTCATTGGATGTTTCTGCAACACCGACCACCAGAACTTTTCCGGGGGTGCATGACATACTTGGTCCACGTACAGTACGGGCAACGCCACTCACTTTTCGGTATGCTTTGCGGAAAATACTCCAGGCTTCTACCAATGGTAGTGCAAAATAATGTTGGGCCCCGGTGTCGCGTGCTACAAACATATAGTAGGGTACGCATCCAAGCTTGACTTGCTTTTTCCACATTTTTGCCCAAATATTAGGATGATCGTTGATGTGTCTGAATATTGGAGATTGCGTTCTTATTTGCGCTCCTGTTTTACGAATTTCTTTTATTGCAGCTTTTACAGCGGGTGTTTCAAGCTCAGCAGGATGACTGAAGTGAGCCATAACCCCCACATGCTTACCTGCTTTTCTGATTTTATGGAATAATGAAATAAGGTCTTCGGCATCATCATCAGTAATAAAACGGTAAGGCCAAAAACTTAATGCTTTGGTACCGATTCTTATAGTACTTAGGTGCGGAATATCTGCCTCCAGCAATGCATTGATATATACGGAAAGGGCAGATGTTTTCATAACCATCGGATCGCCGCCGGTAATAAGAATGTCAGTGACTTCACGGTGTTCTTTTATGTATGCTACTAAATTGTCGGCTTCCTTCATTGCAAACTTTTTATCTTTTAAGCCAACAAACTGTGACCAGCGAAAGCAGAACGTGCAATAAGCATGGCATGTTTGTCCTTGCGATGGAAAAAACAATGCTGTTTCTCCATATTTATGCTGCATACCTTTAAGCTTTTGCCCATTAATTGTCGGTACGTTTAAATCTGACTGACCGGCAGGATTAGGATTTAGTTGTTCCCGAATTTTATCTGCTGCATCTTTAATGTCTTTTTTGGATGCATTTGATTTTATGAGCTTGGCCATTTTCTGGTAATGTTCATCTTTCAACATCCCACGACGTGGAAATGTTAAAGTAAACATAGGGTCGTCTAAAGGATCATCCCAGTTTATCAGCTCATCAATAACATAGTTGTTGGTTTTAAATGGAAGCACATGACCCACAACTTCAATGTCGAAAAGGTCTTCTTCACTTAAATATTGCATTTGTGGAATATCTCTGAAATTATGAAGTGTATAGGACTTGTAGATTTTCTTATCAATTTTGCTATTATCATTTCTTGCCATAACGGTATTAGTTTTAAAAAATTAATATATGTATATGTAGTTTAATTCTTGCCCAGGAATTTCCCCATTTATAAGCACTGTAAAAAAGGGATAAGGCCTGAAATTTTAGAATTGCTGAGGTTGCCTCAATGTATTGTTTGACAAATATACAATTTTTTTTAAAAATACGGGCAAAAAGCCAGTTATTATTTTTTTTTTTTATAATTTCACAGCAAAATCGTTTATCTTGTAAATGTTTTAAAAACAAAATATTACAATTATGTTAACATCAATTTCTCAATTATACGACTTGGCTAAAGGATCTGATAAAAAAAAGTTGGTTTTAGCAGCCGCACACGACGAGAATGCTTTAGATGCTGTTAGTAAAGCTTATAAAGCGGGCATTGTAGATGCTATTCTGGTGGGCATGAAAGATAAAATTGAGCTTATTGCAAAAGGCAAAGGAATAGACCTCTCCCCTTTTCTAGTTATTGATGAAGCTACTTTAGAAGGAGCTGCTGCTACCTCTGTTAAGCTGGTAAGGAACAAAGATGCTGACATTCTCATGAAAGGGAACTTAGCAACATCAATTCTTCTCAAAGCTGTTTTAAACAAAGAGTGGGGCCTGCGCTCAGGGGCTTTACTATCTCACTTGTCTTTATTTCAGGCAGATGCATATCATAAGCTTATAGCACTTACCGATGCAGCAATGAATATTGCACCTGACTTCCCGGGAAAAGTGGCTTTGATAAATAATGCCGTAGCATACCTCAACAGCCTGGGTCTTGAAAAACCTAAAGTGGCTATATTGGGGGCTGTTGAAAGTGTCAATGAAGCTATGCCCATAACAATGGAAGCTGCTGCTTTGGCAAAAATGGCTGACCGCGGTCAAATCAAAAATTGTATAATCGATGGCCCGTTTGCATTTGATAATGCCATTAGCAAATCAAGTGCAGAGCTTAAAGGCATCAAAAGCCCGGTAGCTGCAAATGCCGATCTACTGGTCTGTGGAAATATTGAAGCTGCTAACATATTGTACAAAACACTCATATATTTTGCTCATGCTCAATGTGCTGCTGTTATAGTTGGCGCCAAAGCGCCCATAGTTTTGACTTCAAGAGCCGACTCCGATGCAACTAAGCTGAATAGCATTGCTTTAGCAGCCGCAGTAAATTAATAAACAACCGATCAAATATGACTTTAATACTTGCTATCAATCCGGGCTCAACCTCAACGAAAATCGCTGTTTTCGATGACGCCAAACAGATTTTCTTAAAAAATATTAAACATGCCAGTCAGGATTTAAGCGCATTTGAGAAAATTACAGACCAGTATCAGTTTCGCAAAGAAATAATACTTCGGGAATTAGAAGAAGCTAAAATATCTTTACATGATATTCACATTATTGTAGGACGGGGAGGCCTTGTAAAGCCTATAAAATCAGGCGTTTATATCGTTAATGAAGCCCTCAAAGCCGATTTGAAAATAGGCGTACTCGGAGAGCATGCCAGCAATCTTGGTGGCTTAATTGCAGATGATATAGCACAAAGTTTGCCCGGTGCTAATGCCTATATTGCCGACCCCGTTGTTGTTGATGAGCTGGAGCCTTTGGCACGTATCTCAGGTCATCCTGATTTTGAGCGCATATCAATTTTTCATGCCCTTAACCAAAAGGCTATTGCGCGTTCTCATGCCAAAGAAATGGGACAAAAATATCATGAACTCAACCTTATTGTTGTTCATTTAGGAGGCGGCATAAGTGTAGGTGCGCATAAAAAAGGCCGTGTCGTTGATGTTAATCAGGCATTGGATGGAGAAGGGCCTTTTTCTCCTGAACGTAGTGGCACCTTACCCGTTGGAGCCTTAGCGAGAGCTTGCTTTAGTGGCAAATACACACTTGAAGAGATAAAAAAAATAATAACAGGTAAAGGCGGATTTGTGGCTTACCTGGGTACTAATGATGCTTATGAGGTTGAAAAAATGGCCGAAGCAGGAGATTCGCATGCTCAGCTTATTCAAGATGCCATGGCTTATCAGGTTGCCAAAGAAATTGGTGCTATGTCAACAGTCCTTGAAGGTGTCGTTGATGCTATTTTACTGACAGGGGGTATTGCCTACGGCAAACCTTTTGTTGATACTGTAAAAAAACGCATTCAACACCTTGGAGATGTTTATGTATATCCCGGTGAAGATGAAATGAGAGCCCTGGCTATGAATGGACTTATGGTGCTGGAGGGAGAAGCAGAAGTGCTGGAATATAAGTAAAACCTGCGTTTGACAAAGCACAAAAAAAATTAAAAACCCCAAACTATGAGTGCTAAAAAAGCCTATAAAATTTATACAAAAGGGGGCGATAAGGGCGAAACATCACTTCTTAACGGCACCCGTGTTCCCAAGTGTCATATACGTATTGAAGCATATGGTACAACAGACGAGTTGAAAAGCTATATGCCATTGATTGCGCTAAATCAAAAAAGCGATTATATAACTGAAAAAATAAGTATTATTCAGGAATGCTTGTTTCGTATAGAAGCTTTGCTTGCCAGTGATGATGAAGAAACCAATGCGACCCTCCCACAAATCAAGGACAGCGATGTGGTTTTTTTAGAAACAGAAATTGATAAAATGAATGAGCATTTACCCCCATTGCATAATTTTGTTATGCCGGGAGGATCTATAGCCTCGGTTCATGCTCATGTAGCAAGGTGTATTTGTCGCAGAGCCGAGCGGATTATTATTCGTTTGAATCAAGAGGAAGCCGTTTTTCCTTTAATCATCCCATATTTTAATCGTTTATCTGATTATTTATTTGTGTTGGCGCGTATGCTATGCTACGAAGATGCCAAATGTGTTGAGGCTTTATGGAAAACCAAATAATATACTTTTGAGTTATTTGGGCAGTGTCTAGTTATGGTGTTTCTTTTTACCTTCGTACAAGTCGAATTTTAAAAGCTTGCATTCAATTTTTCCATTAAACAGCGTGATTTTTCGTGAAGGTCTCAAACCTATGTGTTTCAGGTTTTCGTTATGCTGCGTAAACAACCATGCTGTATATCCGGCATAATTACGTTTGAGTGTGTTACCCATATTTTTATAAAAATCGAGGACATCAGTTGGCTTCAACCTTTCACCATAGGGAGGATTGGTTATAATAAAAGCTTTTGTAAAATGAGGTGGTGTTGCAAAAAAATCGCTTTGCTTAATGGTTATGGTATTATTTAGCTTTGCAAAACGAACATTTTCAGTAGCCTTACTTACATTATGCCGGGCAATATCTGCACCACATATTCGGGCATCTGTGTTTTTGATTAATTTATCAGCATCGCTCTTTACTTTTAAAAACAAAGCTTTATCATATGTTTGCCAGTTCATTAGTGCCAGATGATTTCTAAAGTAGCACCCGGGCATATTCATGGCGTGCATGGCAGCTTCGAGGGTTATGGTTCCTGAACCACACATAGGGTCGAAAAGGTTTACTTGAGGCGACCATCCGCTAAGGCGTATGATGCCGGCTGCTGTTACTTCATTTAAAGGGGCTTCTACATTTACCTTTCTGTAACCCCTCTTATGCAACGACATTCCGGAGCTATCCAAAGAAACTGTGCAGTTGCTTTCATAAATATAAATATTGATTATCAAATCCGGGGTATTAAGGTCCACGCTCGGTCTTTTGTTATACTTTTCTCTGAATCTATCGCTGATAGCATCTTTTGTAAAGCGTGCTATGTATTGCGTATTATTAAAAATAGAATGGTTTTGAATGGCTTCAACAGCTAATGTGCCATCTGCTGATAAATAGTTTTCCCATTTTATTGATTTTATTTGCTTGTAAAAATCATTATTCTCGGAAAAAGAAAAAACTTTCACGACTTTAAGCACTTTAAGAGCTGTACGACATGAATAGTTGACTTTATATAATAATGCTTCATTACCTTGAAAAGAGACAGCTCTAACAAGTATTTCCGGTTCAGGGCAGCCAAGCTCTATGAGTTCTTGCGCAAGAACATGCTCCAACCCGGCATGTGTTTTTACAATTATTTTGAAAGTATCATTTTTATCAGACATAAAAGAAAAGTTGTTTAGTTGATGGTGTTTATAAATATAGCCTGCCGTCGCTATCGTTTTTTGGAAACTCTGAAAAAAGCAAGCAGTTGACCCGTTGGACAAAAATAATAACACCACGGCTTATTAAAGAATACAGAAAGCATAAGAAAAACCAAGGCTAGAACAATTGCAATGTATGAAGCTGATTTAAATACAAAAGCTGTAAAAGGCTCCACATTTGTCAGGTCAATATTTAAACCACTTATTACAGAAATAATGAGCAATATAAATATACTCTCGCGTAAATATTTCATAAAAGGGGTATGCCTGAAAGGGACATTTTTTCTTTTTTTATTAATTTTTCCGACTAACTCTTGAGCGGCTCCGTATGGGCATAAATAATTACAATAGAAGGATTTGTTTAAAATGAGCGGCAGTATTATGGAGATAACTACAACAGCAGATAGCAGCCATTGGTTTACAAACGGAACACCTGCATATGTCCACCCTTGCAACAGGAACATAGATATAAATGTCCCTTGATAAAAACCCAGAATTGCGATGCTCAATATCAGCAAGACAAGTCTGTAGCGCCGGAAATATCTGAAAAAGAAGCTTAGTAAAGCAAAAACGACAACAACCAAAGTTAAAATGTTACCTGTTTTTTTTTTTGCCCCCTTGGCCTGTTGTTCAAATACGATATCTAAATGTTTTGCTAATCGCTTTTTAGCAGCTTCGGTAATGGCATCGCATGTTAAAGTGGCACCGCTGACGGCATCTATTGGGGTTGATACGATATGCTTGATGCTTTTGTCCTGAAATTTTTTAAAAAAACCTTCATTATCAATAAAGCTAATATATCCCGGCGATTCATTATGTTCGGTTAACTTGATTCCCTTCAAAATATGATCAGTAGTAACACCCATTATAAAGTGCACAGAACCGGCATAACCAATAATACTATCCGAATAGGGCTTCGAGGATAGTATATAGCCAACACGCTGACTGCTTCTGTCATATACGTTAAGAATGCCGATGTCGCTTTCGGAGAAGCTATATGCATTGGGGAACCATTCTTGAATTTCTGTTAATGTGGCCGCAGGTATCCCACTGACACTTTGTTTATCTGTAGGCCCGAAAGAGTAGCCGAAAAACTGCCCCTGTTTATAGCCAAGAAATAATAATACTGCAAAAATAAGTATAAGACGCAAAGCTTTCAACAACCATTTTCTCTTTGTCATATGAAGTGTTATGGGAAATTATTTAATACAACGTATTGAAAAGCCATGCTTCTTGTGATAGGTTAGTCTGCCAATTTCGGCACTATCGTGCGACATACTTCTGCCCCATGCAATATCCGGACCTATATCTGTAGCTGCCCACCAGTATCCGTTAATACGATCTTTAATATCATAGTTACCATTGTACTGCCTGGCACCACCTGGTAAGGCGCCAAAACCAACCTTATCAGTAGCTCCTGTATTGGGAGAGTCCCATTTTGATGTTCCTTTGGTTTTCAAATTTCCTGCTGCTACCTCAAATCCTCCTATGTTTTCAACCATATCAAGCCACTCTATATCAGTAGGTACACGCCATCCTTCAGGACATATATTTTTATTGCCGTTTGTTTGGGGGTCTATTACAAACCAATTATATAGAGCACCATAAATATTTTTGTTATCCTCATCATTTTCATACCAGGCATAAGCCCCTTCGGCAATTGCTTGCCAGGTTTGATTTTGAGTACCGGGATAAGAAATCGGTGTGCCGTCATTGTAGGTCGTTGTTTTAAGATTTTCTGTAAGCCACTTAACACCACCAATTTCTATGTAGTTGTAAACATTACCATCGCCATCAGTAATTCGATTGTCAGCAGGCTCATCATCATTTTCTTTGTCACAGCTTATTGTTAAACCAATTATAAAAAATAGCGATAAAAGCAATGCAAGAAGGTTTGGAATAGTTTTCATATATAAATAAAAGTTAAAAGGATTTAATATTACAAATTTTTGTGTGCAAAGATAAAAAAAAGTTTCTTTAGTTTTTTATTGTTTTGAAAATAAAGGACGGGGTATTTTAAGAATACATGCATGAGCCATTTTCTTTGTAAATTCAGGTGTGGTACCGCAGCACCCACCTATAATGTTAAGTATTTTTTTATCCAGAATAGGTTTAAGGTTTTCAAATATATCTTGTGCGCTTTCACAATATTTTTGGGGATTGTGGCTATTGACTGCGTTTGGAGATATTAGTATGGGGTTTACTGAAATACGGTCAAGTGCACTTATAGCATGCACAAGCTGTTCGCTAAAAGGGGTGCAGTTTACTCCGAATGCTGCCAGTGGCTTGTCTGAAAAAGCCTTATAGACTGCTTTAAGCGGGCGCCCAAAATAATCAACATCACGTCTGTTGACAATGCACACAGAAAGCATAACCGGTAATCGGACAGCTTCTTTGCGCACAAGGTCTTCATAAGCTTCTAAAGCTATCATTGCATTTTCATAAGCAAAAACAGTTTCCAAGTAAATAATATCCACTCCTCCGTCAATTAATCCTTTTATTTGATTTTCATAGGCCTCCCTTAATTTTTCGCGACTGATATATGGTATGGTATTGCCGTTAAGGGGTTTGAGAGATGTTGCAATTTTATGGGTAGGGCCAACTATGCCTGCAACATAGCGTGGCTTAGCATCAGTACTGTATAATCGGGCAGCTTTTTTAGCCAATTGTGCACCGGCAAAGTTCAACATGTACGATAAATGGTTGTCGTGAAAATCTTCTAACATTATGGTATTTGCGTTTATAGTATTGGTGCATATAATATCTGCCCCTGCAGCAAGATACAAATCATGTATGTTTAATACGGTTTCGGGACGGCTTATATTCAAAAATTCAAAATACCTCTTTTCCGAACAAATGTGCTTTGGTAGCTTTTTTAAATGAAAATCTTCATCCTGAAGTTTTAACGATTGCAACACAGTTCCCATAGCTCCGTCAAGAACAAGAATACGTTGTTGAAGATTTTTTTCCAATGAATGCATAACATGAATTAAAAAAGAAAAAAGGCTGTTTTTTTATTCAATAGCTAAATAAGGCGCAATTTTGTAAAAAGATTCATCATCAATCAACATGGATTGCATGATATCTGCCACGCTTTGATAGTTGCCATGCACATTTCTGATATTGACAAGCGACATAGCCTTATTGCGATTTATGTAAGGATGTTTTTGCAATTCATAAATGCGGGCTTTATTAATATTAATTTTCTGAATATGCGACGGGTCTATGTCAATATATGGTGAAATGCTTTGATAAAGGGCAGAATCAATACCAAACACTTCAAGAAGTTGTTCTTTTTTGTAAAAGCCGCCCAAGCGTTCGCGATAGCTTATTATCCGTCTCGATAAAACGGGGCCTATACCGCGTATTTTTCTCAAATTCAGGGAGTCGGCACTATTTATTTCTACCATATGAATCTCTGGTTCTTTCAGAGTAATATCAGGTCTGCTGGCAGGTTTTCTTTGTTCAGGCAGCTGTATGTATGGGGCTAAAACTTTATATTCCTCATCAGAAATAACAAAAAGCTTATTAAAATCCTCTTTGATAAGAAAACGACCACCGGCTGCCTCAAAATTTTTAATGCCTCTTATCTGCCTGTCTGAGAGTCCCATTTTCTGCCATTCTTTAACAGGCAGATTATTAGGGTTGAATGGAAAGGGCGTCAGTTGAGAAGCCCTTACCGATTTGTCAATTTCATAATAATTAAAATCACGCCTTGGGGTGGTTCTTTCGGCTCTTCTTTCATTTTTTTTCTTTTCTTGCGCCATTTCAAAAGCAAGTATCTCTTTTCGAAATGCACTGTAATCTAATTTTTTTTCTTTCATGAAAAATAAATCATAAGCTAATGGCGCAAATACAATCAGCAGGAGTAAGATGAGCATTACTAGAAAAGCATTCTGGTCGCCTTTGGTAAATGAAAAATAAGTTCTCCAAAAATTTTTCACTTTTACACTATTTTAATAAATGCATCTTGGATCTGTTGTTCCATCCGGCCTGGTACGAGTGGTCAACAAAATAAATCAGCAAATCGGCCTGATAGTTGTGATTTGTGAAAAAGATTTTTTTATCAGCCTGATAAGCGTGATTTGTGAAAAACCATAAGCCGTCTTCGCGTGCCTGATAGGCATGATTGACAGTATAAACTTTAAGGTCTGCCTGATAAGCATGCTGCACAGAAAACACTTTGATATCTGCCTGATAGGCATGGTCAACTTTAAATACTTTTTGTGAATATACCAGCAAAGGCATCGACAAAATGAAAATTAATATCGCTTTCATGAATATAAATTTTTGTGAAATCCAAAAATAAGAAATTTTCAAAACCTTTACAAAAATATCAAGATAATTTATTCTTATAATCTTCAAAACCAAAGCTTCGTAAAAGCTTGAAAGAATTTTTCTTTGTCCATATACCGATGTCGGGATGATTTACCCCATTGAAAAAGGTTGTTTTTACCATGGTGTAATGCATCATATCCATAAAAACTATTTTGTCCCCAATGTTCAGTTCTTTGTTAAAGCCGTAATCGCCCATCCCCATGAAATCACCGGCCAGGCAGGTATTCCCTCCGATTCTGTAAATATGCTTTTTTTTATTATGGCCATCATCGGCTCCATATATGGCGGGCTTGTAGGGCATTTCAAGGCAGTCCGGCATATGAGCAGCAAAAGACAAGTCGAGCATAGCCCATTTAAAGTGTGTTTTTTCGATAATATCTTCAACTGTTGCCACAAGATAACCCGTTTGCCATCCAATGGCTCCTCCGGGCTCTATAATGATTTTCTCAATATTATCATATCTCTGCTTAAAGCTTTTGATGATTTTGATTAAGTGAGGAATATCATAATCTTTATGGGTGATTAAATGCCCGCCTCCCATATTAAGCCATTTAATTTTCTTCAACAGAGGTGAAAAGCGCTTTTCTACAGCTTTTAAAGTACGTTCAAGGACATAAGAGTCGTTTTCACATAACAAATGAAAATGAAGACCGGTGATCCCCTCCGGAATCATAACCCCTAACTCATCAGCTGTTATTCCTAACCTGGAATCGGGTAAACCGGGATTATACAAAGCTGTTTCAACTTCTGAGTACTGTGGGTTAATGCGCAGGCCATACAATGGTTTTTTGTCGGGACTTTCGGTATTTATAAAACGCTTGTATTGTGTTAAAGAGTTAAAAGTAATGTAAGAACTTAAGGCTAAAAGCTTTTTAAAATCCACATCATTATACGCTGGTGCATATGTATGAGCTTTACATCCCATTTTTTTGTTTACGAGCAGGGCTTCATTAACAGAGCTGGCTGCTGCTCCTTTGAGGTATTTATGAATAAGCGGGAAAGTATGCCACATGGCATAACCCTTCAACGCCAATATTATGTCAACTCCTGCAGCTTCCTGAACATGATTTATTTTTTCAAGATTAGCTTCAAGAAGTCCTTCGTCCAGAACAAAACATGGGGAAGGTATTTTATTTAAGTCCATTTTCATAAAAACCTGTCAGATGCATTATTATTTATCAGCTTCGACCGGCAAGGGCTTATCTACTTGTTCGTGCCAAGGTAAGCCATATTTATTAAGTTTTTCCATAAATGGATCGGGGTCAAATTCTTCAACATTAAATACGCCTTTGCCTTGCCATTTACCGGTAAGCATTAGCATGGCACCAATCATGGCAGGCACTCCTGTGGTATAAGAGATTGCTTGTGCCTTTACTTCACGATAACATGCTGCATGGTCGCAATTGTTCCATACGTAATAGGTACGTTGTTTCCCATCTTTTATGCCTTTAATCTGGCAGCCTATTGAAGTTTGCCCTTTATACCCTTCGCCAAGGCTGGAAGGTTCCGGAAGAACAGCTTTGAGGAATTGTAGTGGGACAATTTCGCGGCCCTCGTAAACCACAGGCTTAATACTGGTCATGCCAACTTCCTGTAATACTTTTAAGAAGTTGATATACTTTTCGCCAAAAGTCATCCAAAAGCGCGCTCTTTTAAGGGTGGGGAAGTTTTTAACCAAAGATTCGAGTTCCTCATGATAAAGGATGTAGGATTCTCTTTCGCCAATGTCAGGGTATTCAATTTTTTTGTGGATTTCCAGAGGTGCTGTTTCAACCCATTGCCCATTTTCCCAGTAGCGACCCTTTTGAGTGATTTCGCGTATGTTAATTTCGGGGTTGAAATTAGTGGCAAAAGATTTGCCGTGGTCGCCCGCATTACAGTCAACAATATCGAGGTAGTGCATTTCATCGAAATAATGCTTGTTGGCGTATGCAGTAAAAACACCTGTTACACCAGGGTCGAAACCGCAGCCAAGAAGTGCCATAATGCCGGCATCCTTAAACTTGTCATGATAAGCCCACTGCCATTTGTACTCAAACTTAGCTACGTCTTTGGGCTCATAATTAGCGGTATCCAGATAATGTGTTTTTGTTTGCAGACAGGCCTCCATAATAGTGAGGTCCTGATAGGGTAAAGCCACGTTAATGACCAATTCAGGTTGATAATCCTTGATAAGAGTTACCAACTCGGGGACATTGTCAGCATCTACTTTTGCTGTTTTAATCCGATCGCCTCCAATGGCTTTGGCTATTTGATCACACTTTTCAAGAGTACGGCTGGCCAACATAATGTCTGAGAAAACTTCAGGAAACATGGCGCACTTGCGCGCCACGACATTGCCTACACCTCCGGCTCCAATAATTAGTATTTTGCTCATAGTCATTTTTTTTTAAGATATTATGGTCACATTTTTTTTAAAACCCAAAGTTACACTAAATTTTTTAATGGACTACACCCTTCGAAAGATTGTGACACATGTTTTTATCAGGGTATATTGTTTTATCATATCTTTTTATACAAGGCGTCTCTTTCTATTGCAATACCTCTGTATGATTCTATCAGGCATTTCATTTCAGAAGGATTCATTTGGGGTTTACTATCGGCAGCACCGGCACGCGCATATATTTGTGTAGTGTTATTAATGGTTCCATCAATATCGTCGGCGCCAAAATTAGTAGTCATCATGGCATTTTCTTTTCCCAACATTGGCCAATATGCTTTAATATGTGGTATGTTATCGAGAAATATACGGGCCATAGCAAAAACTTTCAAGTCTTCATATAAAGGAGACTCATTGACATTTTTTAGGGCATTTCCTTTATTTTTAAACTTCAGTGGTATAAAGGCATTAAAGCCCTTTGTTGAATCCTGCAAGTCTCTTAATACTTCCATATGTGTTACACGATCTTGTATGGTTTCGATATGTCCGTATAACATGGTGGCATTAGAAGGAATATCAGCCAGGTGGGCTTTTTGATGAATTTCTAACCACCGTTGGCTGCTTATTTTATCCGGAAACAACTTTTGTCTGATAGTCTCTACAAAAATCTCGGCACCTCCGCCAGGAATAGAATCCAAGCCACTTTTCTTCAACAAGCGCAATCCATCATCTATACTGACATCCGATTTTTTGAAAATAAAATCCAATTCAGCGGCTGTAAATGCCTTTATATGAATTGCGGGATACAGCACTTTCATTTTTTGAATTACAGGCATCCAGAAATCCAAACCCTTTTCGGGGTCAATACCGCCAACAATATGTATTTCGTTAATACCTCTGGATGCATGATGGTCAACAATATTAAAAATATCCTCAACCGACAACTCATAAACATCGTGTTCACTTTGACTCCTGAAAGAACAGAACGCGCATTTGTTGATACAACGATTGGTCACTTCCAAATGAATATTTTTAATAAAGCTGACTTTTTTGCCGTGCCTTTTTCCTTTGATAAAATGAGCCAATGTGCCCAGTAATGGCAGACCGGCATGTAGGTATAAATAAAGCCCTTCATGAAAACTTAAACGCTGATTATCAAAAATTTTCTTAATAATTAGCTTGAGCTTTGTATCATTAAGGTTGTTCGTAATTGTATCAAAAGTAAGAGCCATAGTCTGGCTATTGGTTTTAAAGTAGTGTTATCTTACGTGTAATCGTGTAGTACGAAGAGGTTAATTGGACAAAGTAAACACCTTTGGATAAATGGTCAAGCATAATTTCTTTATTAAAAATGTAATGGTTTTTGAATGTTTCCTGATGTACCAAATGTCCATAAGTGTTATAAACGAACAAAGTGTTTTTTTGTTCCTGATTTGTCTCAAGTTGAATATTAATAATTCCCTGAGATGGATTAGGGTAAATATTAAAAGATATAATGTCATCAGAGGGTTCTTCAATATAGGTCCCATGGCCGGGCTGGCAACCATTGGACGTTCTTATACTGTTACGAGGTCCAAATAGTGCTGCCCACATACGCATTCTTTGGTTATTGGTGAAAATGTTCATGCAGACGTCATTGGTATAGTCCATATAGTTCATAAACATATCGGAGCTACCACAGGAATATTGAGGAAACGAAGGGCAACCATAATAAGGGTCGGCTTGATTGGGTGTGTCGTTACAATAGTCGGTTCCTGTACAGGCGCCCGGGGCATCGTCACCCCAAATGTGGTGAAGATTGAGCCAATGCCCCACCTCGTGGGTAGCAGTGCGCCCTTTATTGTAGGGCGACGACGTGCCTGTAACGCCAAAATTACGATAATGAACCACTATGCCATCTGTGGCAGCAGGGCCTCCAGGCATTTGAGCAAAACCTAAAACGCCACCTTCTAAATTGCAAACCCACACATTCAGATACTTGCTTCTATCCCAAGCATTACTCCCTCCCTGAGAGGCATATTTCATACTATTTCCTACGTTGAACTCAACCACATTAGTTTTAACACGAACAATGCCATCCGTTAGATTCCCTGAAGGCGTGCGTTGTGCCAAACAAAATTCTATTTGTGCATCAGCAGCTACAGATTGAAATACGGCAGGCGTTAGGGAGGCATCAGCATTGAGGCGTCTAAAATCTTCATTGAGAACCTCCAATTGCTCATGAATCCGGTATTCAGGTATGTTAAATGCAGGATGGTCTTGAAAGTATAAGATGTGGAAAACGACGGGTATCGTGATAATATTTTTGTTCTTTTCTAACATTTCTTTGTTAGCCGCAATCCAGGCATCACTTTCTTTGTTTATTTGATTAAGACGCTCTGCATAAGAGGGGTCTTTCTCAAACATCATTTCCATATACGCATCAGTAGCACATCTCACAACGCCTTTGGGAGGTGTGTTGTACTGCGCATATACATAAACATTGACTATAAAGAATAAGGCCGTTAAATAAAAAAACTTTTTCATTCTAAAATGGTTATACTTATGAAACAAAACATCCGAAAAGCATCTCAAAAAGGGAAGGAAAAGGTATTTGCTTCATAAAATCAAATTCTGTAACATCACACTAACTTTGCAAAGATACACATTTTTAAAAATTTGAATTATCCTTAAATCCGTAAGTGGTTTGCGTAGCGAATGTCTGAAGTGTATATTTAGATGCGGGAAGCGCAAACATGAGCACTGTTAGCGTAGCCGTAGCTACGGTAAAGAGCGGAATGTTGAGCATTTCCGCAGATGGTGTGCAATTCAGACATGTAGTAGCAAATTACTTGCGGATTTAAAGATTATCACACTTTTACGGGCATAAGCACAAAAATGATTAGCTTTGTGCTCAAAAAAATCATATGTTGGCATTTGAAAGATTTGAACTGAACAACGGTCTTAAAGTTCTGCTTCATAAAGACCCCGACACAGAAATAGCAGCAGTAAATATTTTGTACGATGTTGGGGCAAGAGATGAGCATCCAAAAAAAACGGGCTTTGCACACCTCTTTGAACATTTAATGTTTGGAGGGTCACAGAACATTCCCAAATATGATGAACCCTTGGAAAAAGTAGGTGGTGAAAACAATGCTTTTACGTCCAACGATATAACCAACTATTATCTTAGTTTGCCCCGCCATAATATAGAAACAGCCTTTTGGCTTGAGTCTGACAGGATGGCAGCATTGGATTTTTCAGAAAGAAAATTGGCAATACAAAAAAGTGTTGTCATTGAAGAATTCAAAGAATCATACCTTAACCAACCCTATGGCGACACATGGGCAATACTAAGAAAGATGGCGTACAAAGTGCACCCATACCAGTGGCAAACTATAGGAAAAAGCATCAAACATATAAAAAATGCCCAATTGCAGGATGTTAAAGACTTTTTTTACAAGTTTTATCGCCCTGACAATGCAATACTTTCTGTTGCAGGGAACCTTGAACCACATACAATGATGCCTATGATAGAAAAATGGTTTGGAGATATTCCTGCCGGCAAAAAACATATAAGAGACTTACCTCAGGAAACTGCCCAGCGCAAACACCGGCGCAAAACCGTGTTAAGAGATATCCCCTTTAACAAAATTTTTAAGGCCTACCATAGTTGCAAACGCACAGATAAGGCTTATTATGCAATTGACCTAATGTCAGATATTTTATCTAACGGTAAATCGTCGCGTTTATACAACAACCTGGTTAAGAAAAAAAAACTCTTTGCATCCATTGATGCATATATAACCGGTTCGCTAGACAACAATCTTTTTGTTTTTGAAGGCACCATTAATAATGGTATTGATGTGAAAGATGCAGAAAAGGCCATTGAAATAGAGATAGCAGATTTGTGCCATAAAAAAGTCAAAGAAAAGGAGCTCCTCAAAGTCAAAAATAAAGTTGAAGCCACTTTAGCATTAAGCCTTCTTAATGTCACGCACAAAGCTATGCTGCTTGCCATAAACGAACTAATAGACGGCAATACCAAAACACTAAAAGATATTGAATATTACAAAATGGTGACGCCTGATGACATTTTAAATCAAGCCCAAACTATTTTTAACACGAATAATTGTTCCACATTGCATTATCTCAAAAAAAAATAATCAAATGCCAAACCGCACAAAGCAACCCCCTATTAAAGAGATAAAAGATATCAACATAGCAAGGCCTCTGTGCTATAAAATGCCTAATCAGGTGCCGGTTTTTTTATTTAAAAACAATAGTGAGATTGCTTCAATTCAAATTGTTTTTAAGAAAGGGAGTTTCGATCAGGAAGTACCCCTCCAGGCATTTTTCACAGCCAGAATGCTTAGCGAAGGGACGCTTACATTTAAGTCTCATGATATTGCCCAAACCATTGATTACTATGGTGCAAGGTTAAATGCAGAAGCATCAAAAGACAATATTACTATTGCTCTTATAGTAAGTAAAAAAAACTGGTCTAAACTGTTACCTGTACTAATAGAAATAGTTACAGCTCCTGTTTTTCCGGAAAAGGAGTTCAAGGTCGCAACCAATATTGCTCTGCAACGTTACTTAATCAACAACGAGAAAGTTAAAACACTCAGTATTAGAAAGTTTAAAGAAGTACTCTTTGGCAATCATAATTTTTACGGTTATAACACAAAAAAAGAAGATTTTGATTCTTTAAAAACCGTTCATCTTAAAAATTTCCATCAAAAATATTTTACCACATCAAGCTGTGGGCTTGTTTTAACAGGTAACTTTATAGATAAAAATCTCCAAGAACTTGAGCATCATTTTATGCATTTAAGCCAAAAATCTTGTCCTCTAAGTAAATCCTTAAAAATTGAAAGCCATACAGAGAAAAATCACTTTATTCACAAAAAAGGAGCTGTGCAAAGCGCCATTAGATATGGCTGCCTGGCCATAAACCGCCTGCACCCGGACAGTACCGCTTTGCGCATTTTAATAATGGCTTTGGGGGGTTATTTTGGTTCTAGGCTCATGAATAACCTCCGCGAAGATAAAGGCTATACTTACGGTATTGGAAGCTCTTTAGTGTCTTTAAAAAAAGCCGGTTACATAACTATCAGCACGCAAGTAGGCAACAAATTTTTGAAAGATTCCATTGCACAAATATCTAATGAAATTGAAAAGCTGCAAACTACAAAAATTGACACAAATGAATTGTTTATTGTTAAAAACTATTTGTTAGGCAGCTTGCTCAGAAGCACAGATGGGCACCTTAACCTTTCGAATTTAACCACAATGCTATTTAATTATGATTTAGATTTTAATTATTTAGACAGTTACATACACCAAATAAAACAGACCACATCAGAAGAAATGCTTATTACAGCACAAAATTATTTGAATAAAGATAATTTTTATACAGTCGTTGCAGGTGGTTAAAAAAACCATACTTTCAGATTGAAATATTTTTATTTAAAATTTTTAGTTTTTGATATTTTTTTTATTTTTGTATAATTTTTAGAACCATAAACTAATAAATAGTATTATCTTTACAAGAAACTTTGAATTGTAAATGCTTTTCCAATAAATAATAATAATCAATCAAAACAATACGAATATGAATTTTTTAAGATTCTTTTTAGTTTTTGCAGTTTGTGCAATGTTTACCCATAGCACCAAACTTAATGCTTCCCACTACATGGGTGGCGAGATTACATGGGAGTGTCAGCCCAACGGTCAGTATATTTTTACCATGAAAGTCTATCGTGAATGTGCAGGTATCCAATATGGTGCTACCCAGACGCTCACAGTTACTGGGCATCCTAATGTGGCTACTATTCCAATGTCACGTATATCGCAAACAGATATGTCGCCAACCTGCAACCCCAACCCTGCTTTTCCGAGGGTTACTTGTGCTACGGTAACCGGCCCCAACCAAGGTGGTGTGGAAGAACATATATATGTATCAAATCCTATAACCCTTAATGGGACACCTCCACCAACAGGCTGGTGGTTCCACTGGGGTACCTGCTGCAGAAACCCCACCACAAATATCATCAATGCATCAGGTAAACAATGGCGTCTCAGAGCCGCTATGTATCCTTATACACCCCCGGGTGCAACACAGCCACTACCGGCACATCCCTGCTTTGATAATTCGCCCGTATTTGCCGAACGTCCTTCTACCGTAATTTGTACGGGCTATCCTTTTACATACAACCACACAGCTTACGACCCCGAGCTTGACTCTCTGGCATACTCATGGGCTATCCCTTTAAAAAATAACCTGAATATGCCTGTTGGCAACTGGGCTGCGGGTTATAGCTATAACAGTCCGCTGCCGAGTACCACACACCACCCCAACAATGTGCCTGCAACAGTAAATCCTTATACAGGAGAGATTTCTTTTACCTCTTTCACACAAGGGGCCTTT
Organism: Bacteroidales bacterium; assembly: GCA_003565735.1. GTDB lineage: Bacteria > Bacteroidota > Bacteroidia > Bacteroidales > PXBB01 > PXBB01. Next base: position 297 of record PXBB01000074.1, on the reverse strand, counting down.
CAAACAGTTGTAAGAGTTCAGGCATTTAAATGTGGTGTTTTAGTAGCTGAAATCTTCAGGGAGATGCAAATAACATTACTCAGTTGTGGTACCAACAACCCACCGGTAGTACCGGCCCCATTTCAGGATTCTACAGGCACTTACACACTTTACACAGATACTGTTTATGCAGGTGCTCTTGTGACTTTCCCCATTTCGGCAACAGACTTTGAATTCTTACCCGATAACACACCGCAAACCATTACGATTACTGCTGCGGGGGCTCAGTTTGGCGCTAATTTTACCAGCACGACTACC
>PXBB01000022.1 GCA_003565735.1 Bacteroidales bacterium | reverse complement strand
TCCAGTAAGCAAGAAAAACAAAGCTTCTGTTGGTGGCATTTTCCAGTTATTATAGTCAAATAATTCACTGAATTTACCATCAGTAAAAATTACTTTGGCCATTTGTCCATGTTGCCTTGCTTTATTCAGCAAATCATTTCTTAATCGTTCAATGTCATCTCTGTCTAACCCGTTAAAATTTACAAGATTGATTACTGTCTTTTTAATCTTTTTTTGAATTTGCATATATTCCACCGAATTCAACATCCTGCCTAAGTAAAACATGGCTTGTTGGTTTTGATTTAATTGCATTTTAGCAAAAAAATCTTGTATTGATTTTTCATACGGGTTTAGTGATTCTTCCATTTGTTGTTTTGTTGTTTCTTCCATATCAATTAAATTTAAGTTTTTTAAAACTTGAAAAAATGCGAGGTATTTGAAAACACTATCTCTTACTGATCTGCCAAAATAATCTTTTGACGATTTAGGAATATTAGTGTAGCTATTATATCTTTCAAAATAATGACAAAGCATTAGCTCACTAAAATAATCGAAAATTATTCTTTTAGAAATATTTCTGTTTTCCAGTATAGCCTTAAATAAATCAAGAGCTTTATTCTTTTTTTCCTTGTCTTTTCTAATTGGGATTAACCGGTAAATGGTATGAAAATTAAAGACGCTATAAAATCTTTCTTTTTTATCAAAATCATAGTCTGTCATAATATCTACCCAATCTACAAACCGCTCTTTTTTAAAATCCCAATGAACATCACTTAATTCTTTAATAATCTTCTGAAAATGAAATTTGCTTACATCCTTTATTAATTCGGTTGATTTAAAAAAATTACCGTCAGATTCGTAAGCTATGAAATTCAACCAAAATATACCATCAATTTCATCCTCAATATAATTAACTATTGCGTCTAATTCATCTAATGCTTTTAATCCAAAAGCTAAATCAGCTTTAGTTTTTATATTTGTCATTGCCAAATCCATCCTTACTTTTTCAGGATTTCTAAATTGAGGAATAATTATATGGTCAATGTTTGCAATTCTAACACGAAGATTCTTAAGTATATAATTCGAAGCATAATCCAATTTTTCTTGATTATTTTCATCAACTTGATAATTTAAAAAATAGTTATTGTCAGAAAACATTGAAGCATAATTTTTGGTTTCTGTAACAAACATTTTATTTATGTTATATCTGTCAGTCAAAGACAATGTTTTTGAATTTTTCGATTTATTACCACTTGCATAGCATAATCTTTCAGGTTTATCTTCTTTTTGTGTACTATTTTTATCAACCCCATATATTGCTCTCAAAAATTGTTCATACTCATTTATTTTAGCAAAAGGAGTTGGATTTTGAATACCATGTTTGGCAGACTTGACTTTTATGTATATCATTACAAGCTTTTCATTCTTCTGAATCTCTAATTTTTCTTCAAGTGCTTTTTTATTTAATATTTTAAGTGCTGCTTCTTTTAGAGAGTAAATTTCTTGAAGTAAGCTTCTGAAATTATCGGTTAGTTTATTTTTGTCAAATTTTTTAATCGCTTCCAGAAGCTCAATTTCTGGATTAGCATCATCTTCTTTGCCAAAAAATGTTTTATATAGTTGAATTAATTTGCCTGATGGAACAGTAGCATAAATTGCCTTATTGTTTCCTCCTTTTATTTTTATTACTTTAAACTCCGTAACGATACTATCACGATACTCAAGCAACTCATTTCTATCTATCACAACTTGCTTTTCATCCAAGTCAAATAGAATTGGCAAAACATAGTTAGTTATTTTATTACCTCTATTATCTTCATAATCAATTTTTGGTTTCTCCAAAAACCTGTCCCATTCGCTTTTACCTTCGCTTTGCCATTCGCCAATTTTTATTAAAGTACTCAGCATATGTTTAGGAAATATGTTTATAAATACAATATGTCAAAACAAATATAATACAAATCTACGAATATCTCAAAAAAAACAAAGTTTACTTTATAGTTTATCGTGGTCTGCCTGAAAGCGAAATCCAAGTCTTTTGCCTGTTTTCACACGGAGATAGTTGTTATTTTCAATAATTTGCTGAACGCTTAACTCTTTCACCAGCTCGTAAGGGGGTGTCAGGAGGTCAAAGTTTACGCAGTAAATGATAGAAGCGTTGAGGATGCTTTTAAGTTTTTCGGTATTCAGTTTTTCGTTTACAAAATTATTATAAAAGGGTCCTATCTGTCTTTTACCTTCAACCAAAAAGTGTCTGTCTTTGTTAATGTATATACGAGCTACCAAGTACCCGAGGTCGTTGGTACGGGCATATTTGATGGAGTCGGCCAAAAAGTTATAAATATAAATAACCCCACAGTAAGAGCGGCTTTTATCTTCTTTTACATAAGCCGATTTCATCACTTCGTGGTCTCTAGGAAATTCAAAAACATTGGTGTGCATGGTTAAAAATAACAAGTCCCCTGCCAATCGCATTTCAGCTTCAAACTCACCTTTGTCACGGTATTCTACTTTTATGTTTTTGTTAAGTTTGGTCAGCGTTTTTTTTGTTTTCAGTGCTGTTTCTTCTGCTATGTTTTTAAGTTCGTTAAAAACTTCAAGCGTGGTTTCGTAAACATTAGCTTTGAGGTTGGCCTTGTAGGACAACAATTCAATAATTTCATCTTTTGTTTTTTTATTCATATCTTAGTATTTTTTTTTACAAATATAACATTTATCCCTTATTATTCAGACCATTAATTGTAATGAATTCATACACTTTTTATGCATCCAATTGACGTATGATACAAATGATACAATTAATAGTTCAAATATACGGAATATTACAAGTATTTATAGACCCTTACCTGAAATACATCAACCAATAACTGATTACTTGTTTTATATTTGTAATTTGTTTTGTATATTTGAAGTGATTTTCAAGGGTTTTAAGGTATTAAAAACAAAAAAAATATAAAACTATGAAACCAAAATTTTTACCCGCATTAATTGTTGTGCTCTTTGTAATGTTCTTGTCGAACAGTTGCCAAAAGGATAATATTGATACTTACGGAGCCAAAAAAATAAGCATTCCGGAAGTCAGCACAACAGAAGTTAAAAAGATTTCAGCTTTTACAGCATCGGTAGGCGTTGTTATACATTCAAGTGGCAATGCTCGAATAATAGAGCGTGGTGTGGTATGGAGCACTCATGAGAACCCTGTTAAAAGCGACAACATTAGTAAAAGCACATCGGATAGCAAAAGTTTTACGGTTGAGATTACTGGACTGTTACCACAAACGCAATATTATGTGCGAGCATATGCTACCAACAATTTGGGAACTGGTTATGGTGAACAAATAAGTTTTAAAACGTCCGACCCACCACCCTGTCTTCCATTTACCGACGCCAGAGATGGCACCACTTACCAAGCCATTCAGATAGGTTCTCAATGCTGGATGGCCGAAAACCTGAAGTACCTGCCTGCGGTATCAATTCCCGGCGTAGGTTCAGACAGCGAGCCACATTACTATGTTTACGATTTTAACAGCAATGATGTTAACGCAGCAAAGTTTTCTGAAAATTATGCCATTTATGGCGTTTTATACAATTGGCATGCTGCCTTAGGGACGCCGGCTAATGAAAATGAAAAGGCTTACAGGAAACAGGGGGTGTGTCCGGATGGCTGGTATCTGCCAAGTAAAGCGGACTGGGCAATCTTAACAGAGACATTGGGGGGTACTGAGAAAGCCGGAGGAAAGCTCAAAGCCGTAACACACTGGCAAGCGCCCAATGTAGGTGCTACTAATGCTTCGGGGTTTACAGCTTTGCCAGGAGGCAGCACAAGTCCTAACATTAGCAGCTCAGGGTTGGGTTATTCGGGTATGTGGTGGTCGTCAACAAAACTTGGCACAACCAATGGCAAGCCTAATGCATGGCAGTTCAGCTTGTCGTATAACAACGCATTTGTTCAAAAATTGCACTTTTTCAAAAGTTATGGCTTTTCAGTGCGTTGTATAAGAGATTATTAAAAACTCCTAATTCGAGACAACATCCACTTTATCGTAATCCACATAAACCAGGTAGCAGGTGATATTCCGGTAACCACATTCAGAAAGTATCTGCGCATACTTTAGAATTTGCTTTTTATGGGCTTCATGGGCTTTGCCTGTTTTATAATCAATTACAGCCGTGGTTTTTTTTGTGAAAACAATACGGTCGGGACGAAAAATGTGTCCCTCTGCATCCATAATTTCGCCTTCATTGCGAAATTTGTTGCCGGACGTATAAAAATCTTTAAGGTCAGGATGTTGAACAATGCCAAGCATTTTGTTTTTAACAGAAGGGACTTCATCTGCATCAACAATACCTTTTATAAATAAGCTTTCTACAGCCTTATCAATATCATCAGCCGTTTCTATGAGGCTCATGGCGGTATGTATAAGGTTGCCGTATCGGAAGTTTTTATCAGGCTGCCCGACATCAAATTTATCGGCCGCCTGATACTTAAGCACCAATTTGTCGGACCAGGGATTTGACAAAAAAGTATCCATATACATTTTGTTTTCGCTTTGCTGCTTAGCTGTTTTTCTCTTTTCCTGCATATGGCCAAAAGTATAATGGCTTTCTGCATCATGCCATAAGCCACTTGAAATCAAAAAGCCTTTGAGCATGTTGTGAATATTTACAGATTGGGCATTAGCGCCCGGTTTCTCTGTGATAATATAAAATTGCTCTTCGGCTCTGGTAAAAGCAACATAGACCATATTTAAAAGGTCTAAATGCGTTTTTTGCATCTCATTTTGGTACACTTCTGCGTGGTTTGTTTTTTCAAGGGCCGGCGTAACTGGCACCAAGAAAGTTTCAAGTTCAGGCAAGCCGGGGTCTTTAATATTAAGCCATAAATCTTTTTGTGTCGGTTTTAGCTGAGCCTCTTTAGCAAAAGGAAAAATGACAACAGGAAACTGCAAGCCTTTGGCTTTATGAATTGTAAGAACTTGAACGGCATTAAGCCCCTCGGGTACAACAACAGAAAGCTTGTCGGCTTTATCATCCCACCATTTCAAAAAAGATTTAACAGCATTCTGATTTTTTTTATGGAAGAGTAAAACAGCATCCAAAAAGAACTGCAAGTAGGAACCCGGGCTGCGATACAAATGAAATATTCTGATAAGTGTTTCGCACAATTCATATACAGACAGCTTTTGTAAACTCTTTATGGAAAAGCCGGGAAAATTTTCTTCGATAAGTTTTTCGAAAAAACCTTCTTGCGTAGCAGTCTGCCGAAAAACAAGGTGGATATCTTTGAAGCTCAGTTGCTGCTGTTTTTCTAAATAATTAAGGATATGAACTTTTGATATGGCATTATCCGGAGATTGAATGTAGCGGAGAAGGGCTATAAGAAAATTTACCACAGGGGCATTTTTCAATAATAAAGATTCATTGGAAACAACCTCTATATTGTTTTCCATAAGAAAGTGAGCTATTTTAGCGGCATTTTTGTTTGTGCGGCATAAAACAGCAATATCGGAAGCGCTGAAAGCTTTATTCTGAATGAGGTTATCAATATATGTTTTGAGCTCAGCAAGGGTATTATCGTAATAATCTTCTTTGTCAAGAAATTTGATGCTGACATAGCCGCCCGGTTTAGAATTGCTGTAGGTTTGGGCGACATCGTTATAAATTGAAGAAAATAAGCTGTTCAGGTAAGTTTTCGCAAAGTCGAAGAAGCGGTTGTTAAAGTCAACGATTTCTTGTAGGGATCTGTAATTCTTATTAAGTGTTTGAGCTTTATAGTGTTTTTTTAAAACCGCTTCCTTTTGGTAGTGAAAAGAGGTTTTACGACCGGCATAAACCTCCGGCAGTTTTATAAATTGCTCTACATCACCATCGCGCCAACGATAAATAGCCTGCTTGCCATCGCCAACAATCATGGTATAGCCGAACTCCGCCAAAGCATTTTCGAAGAGCGGCAGTAAATTGTGCCATTGCATTACGGAAGTATCCTGAAATTCGTCAACCATATAATTTCTGAATCGGTTTCCAATACGTTCGTATATAAAAGGCACCGGCTCGTTAAGAACTATAGCGGCAATTTTTTTGTTAAACTCACTGATATGTAAAATGTTGTTTTCTGCTTTTATATCCTCCACCAAATGGTAAATCTGAGTCATTACGGACAAAGGGTAAATATTTCTGTATATCAGGCGGTATAACTCGTATTGCTTAAGGTGGCTTTCTGCATACCGCCCAATTTCCAGATATAAGCGTAACAACTCATCTTTGATGGAGTCAATAGCAGCAATATCCTCTTTAGATGCAGCCCCACTGGTCCATTTATCTTGGTCAATCCCTTTTGCAACATTTTTATTATCTATCCCGGAAAAGTCAGCACCTTGTATTTTTTTGAAATAACCATACAGCCCTCTTTCTTTATAATAAAAAGCTTGAGGTGCGATTTTTCTGTTTTCAATAATGCCGCAGGCTTTTTGGGCTATACTTGTCAGGGCGGCTTCGTGCTTGCGAATCATTTCTTGCAACTTGTGCGCCAAGTGTCTGAAATCGGTCATGCTCAAATTTTTAAGCTTTTCAAGCTGAGCCATGCTGTTTTCTTTAAACAGGTACCGGCTGATGTCATGCAATTCCAGCTCAATATTGAATCCTTTTTCTGCATCGGCCTTACTTTCAACAAACTGTACCAAAAGGTGTGTCAACTCAGCATTATTGCCTACACGGCTGATGAGCAAATCAATAGCCTGGCTGATAAGCACATCCATGTCGAGTTCTATATCGAAGTTAACAGGAAGCATAAGGTCTTTAGCAAAGCTACGTACGATATTAGTTACAAAACTGTCAATGGTTGAAACAGCAAAGTCCGAGTAGTTGTGTAAGATAAGCTTAAGTGCCTGTTCAGCATTATTAACCATCACATCTTCGGGCACATTTATTTCTGAAGATATCACTTGTAAAAGGTCTTCAGTAGCATTATCAGTGGCATTATTATCTGCTTTTTGAGCAATATTCTTTAAAGCTTCTAAAATGCGGCTTTTCATTTCCGCAGCAGCTTTGTTGGTAAAAGTAACAGCCAGCGTATTTCTGAAACTATATGGTTTATCGAGTATCAGTTTCAAGTATTCCTTAACCAACAAATAAGTTTTCCCTGAACCGGCTGAAGCTCTGCATACAGTAAAGCTCATAAAATTACTTTATTAGTTCATAAAAATTCAACAAGCGTTTCATAATAGAAGTATTACGATATTTTTCCAGTACCAACTGCCTGGCATTATTGCCAATTTTATCGCACAAATCTTTTCTGTTCAAGTATTTCAAAACAGCCTTTTTAAAATCGGCTGTAGTGTCGGCAATAACAATATTATGGCCATCGGTATAGTCGATGCCTTCGGCACCAATGCTTGTTGAAATGATGGTATTACCGGCGTACATGCCTTCAATAATTTTAATACGCATGCCGCTGCCCGAAAAAAGCGGGACTATCATAATAGATTGTGACTGCATGAAAGACAAGGCGTCGGGCACTTCACCTAAAAGCTTAACATTTCTTTTTTTTAGTTTCATCAGCCTTTCGGGTGTATGACGTCCGGCAATGTTCAATTGCGCCTGTTTATCTGCATCTGTTATACCATCCCAAACTTTGTTCAAAAACCAATCAAGGCCTTCCATATTTGGTATCCAGTTGAGAGATCCCAGAAAAAAAACCTGCCCATATTGTCGCTCTGCATCAGAAATGGGATCATAAGCACTTATATCTATGCCAAAAGGGATGGTAGTTACCGGCTTCCGGCATCCGTTGGCTTTAAAGAACGCCGCATCAACGTCCGTTATAGCAGCAATACCATCACAAGTATTGAGGTGTTTCAGCTCATATTTTTTCAACCTTTGGGCTTGTATTATTAAATAGATTTTCTTTAATATATTTTTTTCACCCCTGACAATCCGCTCCCAGATAACATGCTCAATATTATGCGAGCGCAACACTATACGGGCTTTAGACAAAGAACGTAAGGTGTTTACATAAGGCATCATATACAAACTCTCAAGTTGTATGATATCGTAATCTTTTGTTTTGATAAGCTGCTTCAATTTTTCTGCAAAAGCTATGTGGTAAAAGCGCTCAATATGATATGATTTACGACCAAATAAGTTTTTCAAAGCCCCCATGACACTGGGTGTTGTATCAATAAAAACAGATTCGAAATGGGTTTGTTCTCTGAATGATACAGGTATTTTATGGGTATCGACCATAAATTTTTTTGTACTTATAGTCAACACCTTAACATTATGCTCAAAGGCAAGTAAACCTTTGATAATGTTGTACATAGCCAACGGGCCGCCTTCTTTAGGTGGGTAAGGCGATTTATTGCACAATATGAGAATATTTAAAGGCTTTGTAGTCAATTTATTAATTCTTATTTTTTTTCTTTAACCATTTAAAAAACTTCAAGTAAGTATCTACATCAAGTATAGGCGAGTCTGTCGTTGCTTTAAAAGCAAGGAAAATACCAATGGGAAACAGTACTACTGATGCCATCCACATGCCTTGCAAAGGGTCAACCGTTCCTTGTCTGACGAATTTTTCGCCTGTCATTGATAAAACGTGGTAAACCACAAAAAATAATACGGAAATAACTACCGGCAAACCAAACCCTCCTTTACGAATTATAGCTCCCAGTGGCGCACCAATAAAAAAAAGAATAAGGCATGCAAATGACAACGTAAACTTTCTGTGCCATTCGATGTAATGCCTGTTGAGTGACCTTTGGCGTGCTTTGTAATCTTCATTTGCAAAATAAACATAGTCTTTATTATTGCGTGCGCTTTGCAGTGCGTTTTGCAGTATTTGTCTCTGTTCGCTTCTCGAAAAGTTTTCCAGCAATTTATCCCCATCCAGTAAAAAGGTATCTTTTTGTTGGAAAGCCACTTCACTTTCGGGCTCGTCCTCTTCTGATATGCCTTTAGATTTTCTGTAATCTTTAAGGATTTCTCTTCTGAATTTGTCTATGAAACTTCCCTGTGGTGTGTCCTCAGCGGCAACACTTTCATGCTCATCAGCCTGTTTTGGTACCACTCCATCAGTCACTTCACCGACAAACTTTTTGTGCGAAACCGTGTCATTAACGACATCTATAGAATCTCTTACATTGAAATTCTTATACCTCTTCAACATGGTTTTTTTGTGTTCATCAAATCTCAGCAGTATGGCATGCTCCATCGAGTCAATAGCCATTTCGAGTTGATTAAGGTTAAGCATCCTGAAATTATCTCTGAAAAACTCTTCGTTGGTACGTTGCATTGCAAAAGATGTCAGGTCAAATTTTCGGATCTGCATGTCAAACTTGATACGCTGAAAGGGGCGCACACCCCTCTGATGGCTGGCATCAGCTCTTTCAGTAAAATTGAATCCGTTTTTTAAAGTAAACACCAGATACTTTTCGTCCTCTGTAGTCTCCATACGCCCCGATTCGGCATAAGTCATATTTACATTACCCTGTCGTGAAGAATGGTCATATATAAAAACGTCGTGAATGGTAACGCCATCTCTTTCTTTCTTGCCTACTTTTATCACAAAATTATCGATACCCGAATAAAACATGCCTTCTTTGATATTCAATGCCGGTTTTTGCTGTCGTACATCGTATAATAAAGACCCCATCTTAAGATTAGCTATGGGCAAAATGTTATTCGAAAAATAAAAAGCAGCCAAACTGATAATAAAAGACAAAACAATAAGTGGCTTCATAAATTTTTGCAATGAAATCCCTGACGATTTCAATGCTACCAGCTCAAAATGTTCACCCATGTTGCCAAAGGTCATCAGGGATGACAAAAGGATAGCCAATGGCAATGCCAAAGGCACAAAAGTTGCCGAAGCATAAAATAAAAGTTGCGCCACAATATGCCATTCGAGACCTTTACCTACAAGGTCATCAATATATTTCCACAAGAACTGCATCAATATAATGAAAAGTGCAATGAAAAAAGTCATTACAAAAGGACCGAGGTAGGATTTTAAAATAAATTTGTGCAGTATTTTCATCTGGCCCGATAAATTATGTGGTCATTTTTCATGCAAATCTAAACGTTTTTTTTGAGTTATAAGACTTTGTTTGCACCAATTCACAGGAATCACTGTTAAAGTTTTTTAAAAAACACCATACGGAAAAATGCCCCTATATTTTTTCAGAAATAAGGAAAAAGTTAAAATTTATTACCGGCAAAAGTAGCTTTGGCACAACACAAACTGTAAGGAAAAAAATATTTCATTACCTTTGTATATCAAAATGATTTGAGACCAAAACTAACACCCACTAAAAATATTATACGTATGAAAAGTAATATGCATTTAATCACCACGGCAATTATAATTCTAACAAGTATATTCACTTTAAAATGTCAAAATCAAAATAATATGGAAAAATCTGAATTTAAAAAGATCACTTACAAAGAGTTCGACGAAGAGGCTATCAAGCTCATCGGACACGACTGGATGCTGGTAACAGCCGGCAAGCAAAACGATTTTAATATGATGACTGCTGCCTGGGGAGGCCTGGGATGGCTGTGGAACAGGCCTGTAGCATACATTTTTGTGCGTCCTCAAAGGCACACCTTCACATTTACTGAGAGGGAAGATTATTTTACTTTAACCTTTTTTGAAGAATCATATCGCAGCATCTTAATGGAAATGGGAACCGTGTCGGGGAGAGATTTTGACAAGATAAATTATGAACACCTGACTCCCTTTGTTACAGAATATGGCAGCATAGCTTTTTCAGAGGCACGCATTGTTTTGGAGTGCAAAAAATTATTTGCCACCACACTAAACCCCGACGATTTTACCGACATTAGTATTGATAAAGAGATTTACCCTGCTAAAGACTATCACATTATGTACATAGGTGAAATAAAAAATATTCTTATAAAATAAGGGCAGCCAAACACATAATGCTTTACTGAATGCGCTATAGAATGCCATTAACCGCTTCGAGAATTATAAGAAACCATACCGAGAAAAGCTTTAATGATTTGGCTTTGCAGTTATTTCATTACCAATACAAGCACAATAATATTTATCGCAAATATGTTAACATGCTTGGGGTTGAGGTGTCAAAAATTGATAATTATAAAGCTTGCCCTTTTTTGCCCATAAGTTTATTCAAAAAGCATGTTATAACTACGCAAGAGTACACCCCTGATCATTTTTTTGAAAGTAGCGGCACATCAGGTCAAACCAGTAAACATTATTTTAATGATTTAGCTATTTACGAACAAAGCTTTCTTAAAACTTTTGAACACTTTTACGGTGCTGTTTCAAAATATGTAATTTTTGCGTTACTACCATCATATGCAGATAATCCACATGCTTCACTACTTTACATGGCAAACCGATTGATTGAAGAAAGTTCTTTTTCGGACAGTGGTTTTTATCATCAAAATACGTCTTTATTAAACGAAAAACTTCTTAAGGCTCAGAAGCAAAACAACAAATGCATTCTTTTGGGTGTATCTTTCGCACTGCTTGATTTTGCTGAAAAAGCACAACACCCTTACCCAGAATTGATTATTATAGAAACCGGTGGTATGAAAGGCAAACGCAAAGAAATTGTTCGTCAGGCTCTTCACGATGTTTTATGTCGTCAGTTTCACGTCCCAGTTGTTCATTCCGAATATGGCATGACAGAGCTTTTTTCACAAGCTTACTCTAAAGGACATGGGGTGTTTAACTGCCCACCGTGGATGAAAGTTTTATGCCGCGACATTCATGACCCCCTTGACACTCTTAAAAATGGCGGTAGTGGTTGCCTGAATATTATTGATTTGGCCAATAAAGACAGCGTTTCATTTATAGCAACAGATGATATGGGCACCGTATTCAATGACGGTTCTTTTAGTGTAAGCGGAAGGCTTGACAATACAATGGCACGTGGTTGCAACTTAATGATATACTGATTTCTGCTTTAACCAGTATTATCACAAAATGTAAACAAAAAAATGTATAAGACTAATTATCAACACAAAAAAATTAGTTTTTGGAAGCTTATTTTTGTTTACTTTTAGCGAGTGCTTTTACTTCAGGCCATCTGCTGCTACCGACTGGTAAAACAAATTATTACAAACTTCGTTGCTCTCCTTTGTAATAAATGTTTAATCCGTCGGTATTCTCCATCGCCAAAGGCCACTTAATGGCATAAGTTGCGAAAACCTTGAAATAGTTTACTATGTCGGCGGCTTTCGACGCCTTGCATCTGACCTTAATTAAAAGCATGAATAATACAGGTTAACAAATAATAGCATATATGGCTGTAAAAATATTACTGATAAACCCTCCCCGCTCCCCTTTTAATGGGATATTAGAGTACGCCCCAAAGGAAGCCAGACATTTTATACACAAAAAACTGATAGGACCTCCTTTAGGCTTATTAATGTTAGCAGCTGCTACAAAAGAGCATGATGTTACTGTTTTTGACACCAAAGGAGAGTATGACCTTAAAACTGATGCGCCCCCTTTGTCAGATTTGGTCGCAAAACTTGTTGAAGAAACACAACCCGATATAGTAGGAACAACTGTTATTAGCAGCGAGTTTTATTATGGTATTGACATTTTAAAAACCGTCAAAGAAGTGAAACCGAATAGCCTTACGGTTATTGGTGGCTTACATGCGACACTGTGTTATGAAGACTGTGCTGATGAAGCTGTTGATGTGGTAATTCGCGGGCAGGCTATGCAACAATTTAAACATTTAGCCCATGCAATAGATAAAAAGTTGCCATTACATACAGTTGAGGGCATTTACTTAAACACCTCTACGGGTTTAAAATATACCGGGGACGTCAAAAGTCCATGGGATATTGCAGGCAAAGACTTTTTAATGCCCGATCGCAAGCACTTATCAAGGTGGAAGCAGACTTACAAAGTGCCTAATGCACCATCGCCCACCACCTATTTATTTTCATCATTAGGTTGTCCGTATAACTGTACTTTTTGTTCCATCTGGAAAGAGTTTAACGGTTGTTTCTACCAACGTCAGTTGGAGAGTATTATTGAGGAGCTTAAAAATATTGATTATGACATTGTTCGTTTTGCAGATGCTAATACAATAGTAGATGTAAACTTTATTGACAAACTTTTCAGCCGTATTGCAGCAGAAGGCATTAAAAAAGAATACATCATGGACATAAGAGCCGATACAGCAGTACAGCATCCTAAACTTATTGAGAAGCTGGCCAAGAGTGGTCTTAAAGTCGTTATTTGCGGTTTTGAATCTTATAAAGACAGTGAGCTTAGTGCTTACAATAAAAAATCGCAATCTTCATTCATTGAAAAAGCCATTCAAATCTTTCATGATAATGGCATCATGCTTAGAGGCAACTATGTTATTCCAACATCATACTCATTGGAAGATTTTAAAGCTATGGCCGCATATGCTGCTTCTCACCGCGTTGCCTATGCCGGATACACAATACTCACGCCAATGCCCGGCACTGTTCTGTATGAAAAAGAAAAAAAATATATTGCAGATAAAGATTTAAGCAAATACAATTTTTTTAATGCCGTACTCCCAACCAAACTCCCTTATGAAGTTTTTCACAGGGAAGTAGGCAAATTATGGCTTATCAAAAAGGGTAAAGATGTTATTTAATGGTTAAATACAATCTGAAATAATCTGTCGGGCATGTATCATATTAAAATCCCCGGGAATAAAAGCCGCAATACGTTTTAAACTATCACCGGGGCCACAGGCCACAAAATCATTATAACCATGTTTTATAAGTGTTTCCATTAAGCTGTGCCAGTATATTTTATGAGTGATGTTATCAACTATTTCTTTCATGGCATGTCGTCCTTCATAAATAAAGCTTTTACTCAGTGGTGAAAAATATGGGAGACGCCCATTAGAAAAGTGGTCCGTCTTCAACAAAGCATGTAATTTATTTTCAGCACTTTTCACATACGTGGTATGAAATGGAATGGTTGAAGGCATCAACTTAGCACTAATAGCTCCTTTGTTTAAGGCTATCAGCTTAAACTCGTTGAGATCAGAAAGCGCTCCCGAAATAATATAAGAATGGACGCCGTTAGCTACAGCTACTGAACAGTTTAAATGCTTTGAATTTATAATTTGCTGCACCTCATTTTCGTCAAGCCCTATTACGGAAAGCATGCTATATGAATCTTTTTGAAAATGTATTGCTAAAGCATTGTAAACTTCCTTAATAATATGTGCACCCGTTTGGAAGGGGAAAAAACCGCCGGCATATAAAGCCGCATAAATTCCCATGCTCATGCCGGTTGTTACAGAAGGATCAGGTATTTTACCCATTGTTAAATCATAGTAGCGACACGAGAAAAAGTATGTCAGCAATTGATTTTCGAGGGGGGTTTCCAGAAAAGAACATCGTTCTGTATCAAAACAGCTTAAATCAATTTGACACAAATCTGACAACAGATGCAACTCTTTATCCGTATCAATTCCATTTTGCTTTAAAAAAAGCAACTCATTACCCTTATACTTTAAGGTAAAGGCCGGAAAAAGAAAAACTCTGCCCATCAATAAATAATTTACAGTATATCAAAAGAGAGCTTATAACTTACCTTATTCTCTAAAGTGCTTTTACTTCAGGCTAAGTCTAAAATATCATTTTCGTGCTCAATGATTAATAACTGCATGTCAATAAGTTCTCCTATTGTTCTTACAGGGTGCTTCACGCTATATTTTCCAATGGTTTTCAGCTCGATATTCAGGTTGTATTTTTTCTTAAAAATTTCAATGAGCTCCAAAAACATCAAAGAATCTCCATCAAGATCATCAAAAATATGAGTATCCATATGAATTTCCGATGGTTCTATTTCACATTCATCAGAAAAAAATTGCACCACGATGTCTTTAACTTCTTGCTTTATGGTATCATCAATTGTTGCCATTAAATTGTTTTTTTAATTTTTTGCAAATATAAATATTTTCCAGGCCTCCGAATCGTATTATTCACAAAAGTAGATAAAAATGTATGTATAACTGACTGTTTAAGCATAACACTCAAACCAAATGAACCTGAATCTTCAAATTTTTCTTTTTTTCTTTAAGCGCGTGCTTTTACTTCAGGGCAGCTGCTTCCAACGACTGAAAAACAAATCAGCAAAAGCTTGGTTACCGTGATTTCTACTAAATGTTTAAACCGCCGTTTTTTTTAAGGCTGTTGGCCATTTAATATTAAGAATCGTAAAAGCCTTAAATCAGCTTGCTGTACATGTTTTTCAAAATCATGCATCATACAGGCTGATTTTATGCTGAAACGCTCAATAAATGATGGCCATTTCGCGTATGATGTTATGTGCCTGTGCATAATTTTCGAGTATAAAAAGCATGTATCGTGTATCAACAGCAATAGTGCGCTGCACTTCAGGTTCGAAAAAAATGTCGCCACTCATGGCTTCCCAGTTACCATCAAAAGCAACCCCGATTAAATGTCCCTGCCCATTTATAACGGGACTCCCTGAATTGCCACCAGTAATATCATTATTGGTAACAAAGTTCACATACATAACGCCATCATTATTATAAGAACCAAACTCCCTACTCAAAATCAACTCATTGAGTTTTTCGGAAATATCAAATTCCCTATCTCCCGGAATCCTTTTTTGCAGAATACCGTCAGTAGTTGTGATATAGTTGTAACGGACAGCATCAGCTGGGCTGTAATCGAGCACTTGTCCATAAGTTAAGCGCATTGTGCCATTGGCATCGGGGTAATAAATTGTTTCGGGGTTCATTTCTCTAAGTGCTGCTATAAATAAGCGTTTAGACTGGTTAAGGAGTTCGTTGGCCGGCTGCATTTTTCTATACAATTCGAAATAACCGTCAAACAAAGCCTGTGTAAGTTCAAAAACAGGGTCTCTTCGCAACTGTCGCGCACTAGGATTGCTTAAAAAGTTTTCTACCTGTTTTTGTTCGGTAAACATAGTTCTGCGATAAACCCTGTCGGCATATCTTTCGAAGTCACCTCTGAATCGGCGGTTTATTCTATTCAAAATATCAGGTCTCAAATCAGGAGGCATATCGTTATATGTCATTTCCAGTAATGCTGCAAAAATCTTTTTATCTGTTTCTTCGTTGAAATTCCTGTAAAACCTGTCAAGCATAGCTTCTAAACGGGCAATACTTTGAGGGATGCTGTCCTTATGTTCTAAAACCAAAAGCTCATTATAAAGGGTTTGGAAACGTCTGGAAAACATAATCAGATCGCTACCACGCATGACAGCTTCAATGTAATACCATAGCGCCTCATTATAACGATTTAGCATATCATAAGCGGCTTCCATGTCGGCAAATATGTGGGCATATTTTTGTGTGGCATCACCACCCTGAGCAATCCATCCCTGAAGTTCATTTTCTATAGCCTTTTTACGATCGTAAACACGCAGCTGTTTTAAACCTTGGGTTTGCCCAATGAAATATTTCCAGTAGTTCGATGTTTGAGCATACTTTGAAGCATATTGAATGCGAACTTCATCAGAGGCTTCCATATCATTACGCATAATTTCCAATTTTCTTTCTCTGATTTTTATTATCGTTGGGTTGGTTTGCTCAATAGCTTGCTTTATACCATGAGATGTTAAATACCTGTTTGTTCGGCCGGGGTAGCCCATAATCATGCTAAAATCTCCTTTTTGCACACCCTGGGCAGAAACCTGTAAAAAATTTTCAGTATTCATGGGTATGTTTTCTTCTGCATAAGTGGCAGGTTTGCCATCTGGCCCTGTATAAACCCGGAAAAATGCAAAATCGCCTGTATGACGTGGCCACATCCAATTATCCGTTTCGGAACCAAAATCTCCGATGTAAGACGGAGGCGCTCCCACCAAGCGTATATCATAATAAACTTCATAAACCATTAAAAAAAACTCTTTACCTTCGAAAAAAGACGATACGCGCGCCTCATAGTGCGTGCCGGTTGTTGCAGCATTTTCAATACGGCGGCTTAGTTCTTCTATTTTCATGAGTCGTTTAGCTTCGTTCATGTCAGGGCTTAACTCACCTAAAATGACCTCAGTTACATCCTCCATACGCACTAAAAACTGAACCGTTAAACCCTCATTTGGCAGTTCTTCTGAATAAGATCGGGCCCAAAAACCTGTACTTAAATAATCGTTTTCAACGCTACTGTGAGATTGTATCTGGCCATAACCACAATGATGGTTTGTAACTATCAAACCCATAGGAGAAATAAGACTGCCTGTGCAACCATTACCAAAGCGCACTATGACATCCTTCAAACTGTTCTCCTCAGCATGATATAATTCATTGGAAGGCAGCTCCAATCCCATTTCGTGCATATTTTCATACTTGTATTCAATCATATGTAACAACCACATGCCCTCATCTGCTTTAAGAACAAATGAAAAAAGACTCAAAAGAAAAACAAGAAACAGTTGATATGAATTTTTCATAAAAATAAATTTAAAAAATTAATACTTAAAACACTTACGATAAGTTCTTAAAATGATGACAAATATAAATAATCCTTTTAACTTGTATTATTTAAAAATGTTAACAAAATAAAACTGATTATCAGAGTATAACTTTCTTTAGATACAAGCTATTAAAAAACTTATTTTTGTTTTTTATAAAAAAATGATTTATATTTGCAGTTATAACTCATAAAAATCAAACTCATGAACAGGCTTTATATTTTAGTGGTTGTTATGGCTGCTTTTTTAATCTCCTGCGATAAAGATGATCCTATAGAGAATGGTAACGACACCAAAGAACCGACAGGAAAAATTCAGATTCATTTCATCCACAATGTTGATGGAGACCCTCTGGTAACACACTCTATGCAATATACAAATGCAGCGGGTAATGAATATGAAATTGATGAAGTGCAATGGTTTATCTCTGATGTCTTTTTGCATAGGGAAGATGGCACGTTTTATCGTATTGAGGGCTGGAAAGACATTCATTATGTAGATATAGATATCCCTTCAACACTTAAATGGCAGGTCTTTGATGATATTCCGGCAGGAGATTATTCCGGCATTAGTTTTACATTTGGCCTTAATGAAGCGCAAAATGAATCTTTTAAGTTTGTAAATCCACCCGAATCTTTCATGTTTTGGCCTACGGTTCTGGGAGGTGGGTATCACTACCTCAAACTTAACGGAAAATGGAAAGACACTGTGGGCGCCACACGTTTTTTCAACTTCCATCTGGGCATTGGTCAAGAAATAACGGCTACTGATACAACATACATACATAATCATTTTGAAGTAGATTTTGACACTAGTAATTTTACCCTTCAAGAAGGGGAAAAGAAAGATGTTTACATTACCATGAACATCGAGAATTGGTTTAAAAACCCACACATATACGACCATAATGTATGGGGTGGCGACATCATGGAAAATCAGGCAGCTATGGCTGTAGCTTCAGAAAATGGCCATGATGTTTTTTCCCTGAGTTTTGGTTGTTGTGATGAGTAAAGATTGTTTTTTTAGATAGTAATTATAAAAATTATAAAAATATTCTGTGATGAAGAACAAATTATATTTAGCTGTATTGTTTTTAGTCGCCTTAATCGTTTATACAGCTTGTAAAAAAGAAGATAAAATTGATGATCCCAATGGAGGTAAAAATGGTAATGACTTTATTTACGATCCAACACCTTACGAGTTCAATTTTCCGGGTTATTTTCCAACCATTTTAAATATTCCGGATGACAACCCCATGACAGTGGAAGGTGTTGAACTGGGGCGTTATCTTTTTTATGATGGTCGTTTAAGTGGTCGCACACATCCCGACAGCCTGATGTCGTGTGGTACGTGCCATATACAAGAGCATGCTTTTACAACAGGAATAAATCATCCTGTTTATACCGGAGGCCATCCTTTTGGACTGACAGGCATACCTACACCACAACTGACAATGCCATTAGTTAATCTGGTATTTAACAACAATGGTTACTTATGGAATGGCATGATACATGAAGACAATCCCAATTTGGGGAGTGCTGCTTACGGTGTGGAACCTTTGCCCGAATTTCACATGAGAAATATTGAATCCTTGGTATGGATGGGCATAGTAGCACCTCATGAAATGTATGGTTCCGTTGAACAAACGGTTAACCTGATAGCCAGTATAGATATGTACGCCCCCAAATTTCAGGCTGCTTTTGGGACACCGGAAGTAACTTACGAGAGAATAAGCAAAGCTATTGCACAGTTTATACGCTCGCTCGTCAGTTTTGATTCGAGGTTCGATAAGTATTTGAGAGGGGAACTGCAGTTGACAGAGCAGGAACTGCACGGTTTTGTACTCTTTTCTACCGAATCGGGTGCCGACTGCTTTCACTGTCATGGCGGTGCACAAAATCCTCTATGGACAACAAACTTGTTTTACAACAATGCCAAAGACAGTGTCTTCACATCTCAAACCGACCCGCGCGATCGTTATGCCGTTACCGGTAACCCAAAAGACAGAGGCGCCTATAAAGCTCCAACACTAAGAAATGTTGAACTCACAGCACCCTATATGCACGACGGCCGTTTTGAAACGCTCGAAGAAGTCATAGATTTTTACAGCGATCAGTTGGTTTATTCTCCTTACGCGCACTCGCTGATGCACAAACTACCTGATGGCGGTGCACGCCTTAACCCTAATGAAAAAGAATCATTACTGGCTTTTATCAAATCTCTTACCGATCATAATTTTGTGACAAACCCTGACTTCAGCAAACCTGACGATTTGCCATAATCATACCATTACGTTGCATTATTTTTTACCTGAAAGATATACGCCTATAAGTATAAGAATCAGCATGGGTATGTATATTAATAAAAACTGCTCCCCGTCGAACAGCCCCCACATAATAGCAAACACAGGCATGATATAAGTAACTGACGAGGCTGCCACTGCATCGGTTTTCTGTATTAAAGTGTTCCATAAAACCAGCGAGAGTGCCGAGCCGAAAATAGCTAACAACGCAATAAAACCAAGCGCATGATAAGCTTCTTCATGAGTGGTCATGATTGTCAGAAAATCTGTGGTAAACAAGTAAACCCCCAATGGTAAGCCGGTTACAAAAAAGAAAAAGCCGGTTATATGCAATGGGTTGATGCCTTGTAAATACTTCTTGACAATATTTGTTCCTAAAGCATAGCAAATCGTTGCCAAAACTACATAGGTACCGTAAGCCAAATTGTCAAAATAATTACCACCGCTTGACAGAAGCAAGCCAACAGCACCGATTAATCCGAGAATTACACCTAAAAACCTGTACCAGCGTGTAGCTGTTTTGAAAATAATAATGCCAATGATAAAAGTAAATAAGGGTGTTAATGCATTTAATATGCCCGCCATTGAACTGCTTAAATATGTTTGTGCTTTCGTAAAAAGAAAAGGCGGAAAGCCATTACCTAAGTATGCCGCCAGCAGCAGGTAAATCCAATATTTTTTGGGGATTTTAAAAATATGACTGATGGTAAAAGGCAGCAATACAAGAAAAGCAATAAAAACCCTAAGCGTAGCTACTTGCTGATAGGAAAAAGCTGTGAGTCCTTTTTTCATTAAAATAAAAGAACTGCCCCAAATAAAAGACAAAAGAATAAGCAGAATCCAAGGCAAAAATTTCCCCTGCAACTGTATTTTTTTCATCAGTTGTTAACCTATTTGATGTCTATACCGATTTCTTTCAATTGTTCCTGAGTAAGACTTGCCGGAGCATCTATCATAGTATCTTTACCGGCATTATTTTTAGGAAAAGCAATATAGTCTCTTATGGAATCTGTGCCACCAAAAACAGCACAAAGCCTGTCGAGGCCCAAAGCTATACCACCATGCGGTGGGGCTCCATACTCAAAAGCATTCATCAAAAAACCGAATTGTTTATGCGCCTCCTCTTCTATAAAGCCAAGCACTTCAAACATCTTCGATTGCACCTCCCTATTAAATATCCTAATAGACCCGCCCCCTATTTCAATGCCATTAATGACCAAATCATATGCATTGGCTCTTACTTCTTCGGGCTTACTGTATAATAGCTGCAAATCTTGAGTTTTTGGCGCAGTAAACGGATGGTGCATTGCGTAGTAACGCTGAGTGTCTTCATCCCATTCGAGCAAAGGGAAATCAGTAACCCACAGTGGTTTAAAAACATTTTTATCAATCAAATTAAGCTGTGCAGCCATTTCCAGACGAAGTGCAGAGAGTGCCGAACGTGTAGATGTCTTAGCCCCTGCCAAAATGAGCATCAAATCACCAGCTTGTGCATCAAATGCATCAGCCCAGCTTCTTAAAGACACTTCATCAAAAAATTTATCTACAGAAGACTTGAAAGTATCATCTTCGTTAAATTTTACATAGACCAAACCTTTGGCTCCTACTTGCGGTCTTTTTACAAAATCGGTTAAAGCATCCAGTTGCTTGCGCGAATAATGTGCAGCACCGCGCACACATATCCCTGCAACAAGTTCGGCTTCGTCAAATACTTTAAAACCTTTACCATGAACCATATGTTGAATCTCAACCAGCGGCATCCCAAAACGTGTATCCGGCTTGTCGCAGCCGTAATACTTCATGGCATCGTTGTAGGTCATACGCGAAAAATCAGGCAAACTGATGCCCTTGATTTTTTTAAACAACTGCTTGACAAGCCCCTCAAATGTATTGAAAATATCCTCTTGTTCAACGAAAGACATTTCGCAATCAATTTGAGAAAACTCAGGTTGGCGATCTGCGCGCAAGTCCTCGTCGCGAAAACAACGTGCTATTTGAAAATATTTATCAAATCCTGCCACCATCAGCAATTGTTTAAAAGTTTGCGGCGATTGGGGTAAAGCATAAAACTCCCCTTTATGCATACGGCTGGGTACCACAAAATCGCGTGCCCCTTCCGGCGTCGATTTAATAAGAAAAGGTGTTTCCACCTCTATAAAACCACCATCACTTAAATAATTGCGTGTGGCCATTGCCAGCTGATGACGCAAAAGCATATTTTGCATCAAAGGCTTCCTGCGCAAATCAAGGTAACGGTATCTCATACGTAACTCATCGCCGCCATCCGTCTCATCTTCAATAGTAAAAGGAGGTACTGCCGATTTATTAAGCACTTTGAGTTCTTCAACTTCTATTTCTATAGCTCCCGTAGGGATTTTGCTATTTTTACTACTTCTCTCAATAACTTGCCCGGTGGCCTGTATGACATACTCGCGCTGTATGGTTCGTGCCTGACTGCACAATGCCTCGTTGGTATCCATATTAAAAGCCAGCTGCGTGATGCCGTACCTGTCGCGTAAATCGATAAAGGACATGCCTCCCAATGTTCTGTTTTTCTGCACCCATCCACAAAGTGTAACCCTTTTGCCGATATCGCTAATAGTCAACTCACCGCAATTGTGCGTTCTGTACATATGCTGTATTTTTATAAGCTTTATTCAATGGTATTATAAAGCCTAAGTGTTTAACTTTTACTATTTTTTAATATTTCGGGGAGCTTTCTCAATGCTGCCAGCTCACGCCATTTTTGTATATGCTCATCAGCAGGAATGCCAAAATATGTTTTGTCAGCAGGCACATTTTTACTGACACCCGATAATGCTAATATTATTGCACCACGGCCTATTACCAGGTCTTTTTGAACAGACACTCCTGCCCAAATAATGACATCATCTTCCACAACGGAAACACCTGCCAGCATCGAACCGTTCCCAATAAGGCAATTTCGCCCTATCACCGTATCATGACCTATCTGAACATGATTGTCAAATTTTGTCCCCTGCCCTATCACAGTATCACCCGAAACACCTTTATCAATAGTACACAAACAGCCTATCTCAACATCATCATGGATAACAACACGGCCACAAGACTCTAACTTGTCATAATGACCGGCTTTTTGCTTTTTGAAATAATAGGCATCACCACCAATAACAGTATTGGCATGAATAATGACGTTATCGCCAATAATAGAATGGTCGTAGATACTTACATTGGAATGGATGATACAGTTTTTACCGATAATAACATTGTTGCCAATAAAAACACCCGGCTGTATAATGGTACCTTCTCCAACTAAAGCCTTTTCACTTATCGGTAAATCACTTTTACAAAATGGTCTGAAATGTTTTACCAGCTTAACATAATCGCAAAAAGGGGACTCTGAAAAAACAAGCGCTTTACCTTCAGGGCATGCCACCTCTTTATTGATAATGACTGTTGAAGCTGCCGATTCGAGAGCTTTTTTATAGTACTTAGGATGGTCAACAAAGGTAATATCACCTTTTTCAACTTTGTGAATTTCATTAATACCACTGACTATAAAATCATGCTCGCCATGGTAGCGGGCACCAATAAGTGCAGCTATTTCGCTTAAGGTTTTTTCAGGATTTAGCTTCATAGTATATTAATCTTTTACCCTTTCGGCATAATCACCGGTGCGTGTATCCACCTTTATTTTTTCACCGGCCTCTACAAACAGAGGAATGTTTACCGTAACACCTGTTTCCAACTCAGCCTTTTTCAAAGTATTGGTAGCGGTATCACCTTTAACACCGGGTTCAGCATAAGTGACCTCCAAAACTACAAATGGGGGCAAGTCGCAACTCAAGGGTGTTTCTGTATCGGCATGATAAACAATTTCTACTACCTGGCCTTCCTTAAGAAACTGAGGCGCATTGATAAGCGATTCTTCTATCGCTACCTGCTCAAATGTTTCGCTATGCATAAAATTGTAACCCATAGCATCTTTATACAAAAACTGGTACGGACGTCTTTCTACACGGGCAATGTCAATTTTAACACCTGCATTGAATGTGTTGGGTAATACCTTTCCGGTGCGTAAATTCTTCAGCTTTGTTCTGACAAATGCAGCCCCTTTACCAGGTTTTACATGCTGAAACTCCACAATACTGTACAACTCGCCATTGAACTTTATACATAGACCATTACGAATATCTGCTGTTGTTGCCATAAATTTTAATATTTTGCTTTATTTGGAATGCAAAAGTAATAATTAATACGTATTTGTACCGCATTATTCATAAAAAGTGAATAAAAATATGGTTATATTTGTATCAGGTTTAGTCATTTTACAGCCAAAATTTTTATGCTATGAGAAAAATAGAGCACATCATCATTCATTGTTCAGCGACACCGGAAGGGCGACATCACACGCTTGCAGATATAGACCGATGGCACAAAGAGAGGGGCTTTGCAACGGTTGACGGTATTACCGTAGGTTACCATTATGTTATTCAACTCGATGGCACATTAGAAACAGGCCGCCCGCATAAAAGGGCAGGCGCACATGCCAGAGGACGCAACAGGAACAGCATCGGCATTTGCTACATCGGTGGCCTGGATAAAAATATGAAGCCCAAAAACACGCTTACAGCTGCTCAAAAACACAGGCTTGAAATAACCGTCAAAAAATTGTTGTATGATTATCCGCAAGCCAAAGTTTCGGGTCATTACAACTGGGCGTCTAAAGATTGTCCTTGCTTTGATGTGCAAGATTGGTGCAAAAGCGTTGGCATACAAGAAAAGCATATAACGTAAATATTCCTACTCCTGCAACGAAGATTATAATTTCAACTCCAAAGCCTTGTTCCGTCCATGCGGATTGTATTTTAACAACAAGCTTCGATTTTTGGTAATTGCTTTTGAAAAGTTTATAATATTTCATAAATTTGTGTGTTATAAAGGGGAAAAGTAACAGCCATTTATGCGTAGAATTATCATTTTGGTTTTATTGGTATTTCAACCATTTATTTTGCTTCATACAGCAGAGGTAAACGATTGTCCGGAAATTGACAACCGTCGTGCAGAGAGATTGTTAAGGCAGGCAGAGGATGAGTTGCGTTCGCGGCGTTACCTGCAAGCCAATAATATTTTAAGGCGTGTACTCGATATGGAGCCTGAATACACCGAAGCCTACTTCATGCTGGCAATCATAAATATGGAAAGGCGCGACTATAATGTAAGGGCAGCTAAAAACTATTTACTAAAAGTACTCGAACTATGTCCCGATTTTAACGTGTATGTTCATTACTATCTGGCAGACATATACATGGGAAGTCAGGAGTATGAGCTGGCGGCGACGCATTATCAGAAGTTCTTAGAAGATGTTGACAAAATACGTACTGACGAAGATTATCTAAATGCACGTTCAAAGTATGAAGCTGTTAAGTTTTACGCTGATATTTTCTCTAATCCGGTACCATTTAATCCAAAGCCTGTTAAAGGTATCTCAACACCATTAGATGAGTATTTGGCAATCATAACACCCGACAATCAGATGGCACTTTTCACCAGGCGCGTTGAGCGTCAGCAAAGGACGGCCTGGGCAGCTGAAGACAATTATATGGAGCGTTTTATGTTCAGCATGCGTGGCCCGGATGGTGAGTTCGATAGTGGAGAACCCATGCCTTACCCTTTCAATCAGGAAAATAATGAAGGCGGTGCTACACTTACCATCGACAACAGGGAACTTTTTTATACTGTATGTCGCTTCACACCTACGAACTATTTAAATTGCGATATTTACACTTCCCGTTTCGAGAACGGCAGATGGTCTGAAATCGAAAATCTGGGGCCAAATGTGAACTTGCCCGATGCCTGGGAAACGCAGCCCACAATAACTTCCGACGGCAGCACCCTGTATTTTGTCAGCGACCGCCCGGGCGGCTACGGTGGTTACGACCTATACAAAACCGTAAGAGATGAAAATGGCATATGGGGCAAAGCCATTAATTTGGGCCCTACTATCAACACACCCGGCAATGAGCGTTCGCCATTTATTCATACCGACAGCCAGACACTTTATTTTGCATCAGGCGACTGGGTCGGGCAAGACAATACTATACACAGAGGACACCCTGGCTTGGGAGGCTACGACATATTTTATGCGCGCAAACAAGATGATGGCCAATGGGAAACACCTAAAAATATTGGCTATCCTATCAATACAGAGGCCGATGAAGCAAGTTTTTTTGTCAGCACCGACGGTCGTACCGCTTATGTGGCTTCCAATAATATCAAGACCGGCCCGGGAGGGTGGGATTTATACTCTTTCGAGCTGTACCCTGAAGCACGCCCCGAGAGGGTGCTTTTTGTCAGTGGCGAAGTCACCCAGGAGGACAATAATGAGCCTGTTGAAGCAACTGTTGAATTGCGCAATGTGGAAACCCGCAGGGTAACCCAAATACCCGTTGATAATGAAACAGGCAGGTATGTAGCTGCTGTTCGCTTCGATGCCGACTATGTGCTCACAGTAAAAAAAGAAAACCACGCCTACGAATCAACTTATATTGCACAAGAAGACACTTCCTATATAGCCCCTTCGCAGATTGATTTTGAAGTAAAACCCATCGAAAAGGGCAGGTCTTACACCATCAAAGATATCAATTTTGATACTGATAAATACACCCTCAACAAACAAGCTAAATTCATCATTGAAGATTTTGCCGAATTTTTAAAAGACCACCCCCATATAAGAGCCGAAGTGCAAGGACATACTGATAACGTGGGCGGTGCCGACTACAACCGTGAACTGTCTAACAATAGAGCAAAATCTGTTTACAACTACCTTCTGGATCTGGGCATACCTGCCAGCCGTCTTTCTTACAAAGGCTACGGACTTACCAAACCCATCGCCTCCAATGCTACCGAAAAAGGACGTGCTCAAAACAGGCGTACAGAGTTTTTTATTATTCCTTAAATCCGCAAGTAATTTACTACTGCATGTCTGAATTGCACACCATCTGCGGAAATGCTCAATATTTCGCTCTTCATCGTAGCTACGGCTACGCATACAGTGCTCATATTTGCGCTTCCCGTATCTAAAATATACTTCAGACCTTCGTTACGCAAACCACTTACGGATTTAAAGTTGTTAATCATTAAAACTTTCTTATTTTTGCTTTTTCAGTT
>PXBB01000023.1 GCA_003565735.1 Bacteroidales bacterium | reverse complement strand
CATTAACAAGTTAAAAAAAATCTGATGTTGGAGAGAAATTGGTTGCTTGGTATATCCATTACGTGGAATAATATATTACTAAGTTCTTGTTTTTATGAACATTGAAGCCCTACGGGCTAAGGAATACAGGAAAGGTTGAGAGTGCATGCATTATACATAAAACAAGAAAATCTTCAAACCTTAATCACATGTTTTATTCCACAGGATACCCAAAACTCCAAAAACAGAAATATAGCTACTTCAATATCAATAGGGATTATTTGGGTCTGCTATATGCTGCACAAGACAGGAAAAGGAAGAAAAATCATAAAAAAGATTTTTTCCCTGTTTAAGCATTAACACCCTCCTTTATATTGATTCCCTTGAGAATTAGGATTATATAACTGCTCAACAAATGAAAAAAAAATATAGAATGATATTCAATAGCCCGTTAGGGCTTTAATGTCCATAAAAGAATTAGAGGAAAATTCTGTTTTGTCCGTTAGGACATTAACAAGTTAAAAAAAATCTGATGTTGGAGAGAAATTGGTTGCTTGGTATATCCATTACGTGGAATAATATATTACTAAGTTCTTGTTTTTATGAACATTGAAGCCCTGCGGGCTAAGGAATACAGGAAAGGTTGAGAGTGCATGCATTAAGCATAAAACAAGAAAATCTTCAAATCTTAATCACATGTTTTATTCCACAGGATACCCAAAACTCCAAAAACAGAAATATAGCTACTTCAATATCAATAGTGATTTTTTGGTACCAGTATGTGGCGCACAAGACAGGGCGCTTCGCTTTTCCGTGGCACTTTTCATAAAAAAGTACATAAAAAAATATATTCTTTTATGATGACTGCATAAAAGTTATTAATTTTACGAAAAAAATGGCGTAAACTTGACACATGAAGGGAAAGAAAACATTAAAGGTAAACAAAGGGGTGGAAGCACCTGATGTGCTTAATGAGGCTTTATTAAATAACATAAGATTACGTAAAATAAAGCTTATGCCGGCATCGTATTATGTAAGTGGGATTCTTAAGGGGCAAATCAATATACTCAGCCAAGCTATAACCATCATTGAATCTACTCTAACAGAGCACAGGCACTTGGCCGATATTTTGATTGAGCAGTGCTTGCCACATGCAGGCAAGTCTTTACGAATTGGCATTACAGGTGTTCCCGGCGTAGGTAAAAGCACTTTTATAGAAGCCCTGGGAAAACATATTATAAGTCGCAAGCATAAGCTGGCTGTGCTGGCTGTTGACCCCAGCAGCAGTAGAACCAAAGGGAGTATTCTGGGCGATAAAACGCGCATGGAAGACTTGTCAACACTGCCGGAAGCATTTATCAGGCCATCCCCATCGGGAGGCAACCTGGGAGGTGTTGCACGCAAAACACGTGAAACTATTATTCTGTGCGAAGCGGCAGGCTTTGATGTCATTTTTATTGAAACCGTTGGTGTTGGTCAGTCGGAAACGACTGTTAAGGATATGGTAGATTTTTTCCTTCTGCTTATGCTGGCAGGTGCCGGCGACGAACTGCAAGGCATCAAAAGGGGTATTATGGAAATGGCTGATATGGTAGTGGTTAACAAAGCCGATGGCAACAATTATGAAAACGCTCTCAGAGCTAAAGCTGAATATGCCAATGCTCTGCATCTATTCCCTGCTCAGCCATCAGGATGGAAAATACCCGTAGAAATAAGCTCTGCTCTTACAAAATTTGGCATTGACAAGGTTTGGGAAAATATAGAAGCTTATTTAAAACTTACCCAAAACAACGGCTTTTTTGAAAGCAACCGCATCAACCAACAAAAAAAATGCTTCAATGATACCATTATTAACGAGCTGCATCAAAAACTGTTTAATGATAAACAAACAGCACTTTTGTTCAAAGAACTTGAAAATCAATTAATCCAAAAGAAGCTTTCGCCTTATAAAGCTGCTAACCAAATAATAGAGTCTTTTCTAAAAAGAAACAAAGACGCATAATGCCTGTAAAAACACAAATATCATTATATTTTTTCATCCTGAAGCTTTTCTTTTTAGGGTTCACATCTTGCGACACTGAAGAAGCCATCCCCCATAAGCAGGATACAGGAGATTTGTATTTTACAGCCCGTATAAACGAAAAGCCCAAACATTTGGTTACAGGTCAAAATGGGTACAGGCAGGGCGTTGAAACTGCCAGCGATATCAACCATACCAATCCCCATATGTCTAACATAATCTTTAAGTCTTATTTGGTGCAGGCGCATAGCGACTTTCATATCAGCAACCATGAAAAAGCCTCTCTGATTTTTGACAATAACCGCTTTCATATAGATGATTACCTGAACTCTTCAAAAACCCATTTTGAACAAGTGTTCCGGCCTGGCAACAGAATTTTTTGCGATTCTGTACAAACAAGCTCTGCTTGCGTTGAAATCATTTGGCGGGATGTGCATGGTGCTATATGGACAACACGTAGAAACCAACAAAACAACAGCAGCTTTAATATTAAAGAAGCATATTTTTACCCTGCTTCATCCTCTGACCAAATACTTGTCAGAGGCTCTTTTAGCGGATATTTACAGAAATCCTCTGCACACCATACCATAAGTATAAAGGATGGGGCTTTCTATTTAGCTTTTAAAAATTATAAATAAAATTTTTCTTATGCGTTTTTTAATCATATGTCTCGTATGTGTCAGCTCATCAGCCTGTGTCAATGATACTACGGAAATCCCTCCCGGCATAATGCCTCCCGACAGTTTAACGGCTTTTATTAAAGATTTGGAAGTTATTGAAGCGGCCTTGCTGATTATGCGACGCGATGCACAAAATACTGAAGCTTATAAAGATGCTCTTTACAAGCATTTATTTGAAAAGCATAATACCAGTCCCGAAAAGATGAAAAAAACCCTCGCCTTTTACACAGAGAACCTCGCTTTATACGACCGTATCTATGCCGACGTGATTACGGAATTGAATCAGGATTTATTAAAATTATCCGAAAAAAGTGAAAAAACTAACGACCTATGATTATCATTAATGATTTTTTGTTAAACAGAATATCCGAAAAGGCTTCGCAATCGGAGAGATTAAGAAAAAACTATAATTTTCATCACTATGATGCGGACCCTATGCAGCGTATGCTTAACGCTATGGAGCCCGGCACATATATACGGCCACACAAGCACGAGAAGCCGGACAAGAGAGAAATTTTTATTATTCTCAAAGGCAGCGTTGCTTTTGTTATATTCAACAACACAGGAGACGTGACAGATATTGTTATTTTGGATAGCACAAAAGGGGTTTTTGGTATTGAAATACCGCCCGCTACATGGCATACCCTGGTAGCTTTGAAAAAAAAATCTGTGCTGTACGAAATTAAGGACGGGCCTTATGATGCAGCTCATGACAAAATGTTTGCCGACTGGGCCCCTCCGGAAAATGCTACTGATGCCGAAGCTTACCTCTTCCAGCTAAAGAGAACCATTAGCAATTACCCTTGATGCCCAATAGCGTAAATATCTAAAACCTATGCTAACGGTAGGCAACTAACATTATTTTTGAACATCAACAATGCAATAAACCCATACGGTATTTACTCGGTGCTGATTTTATCCTTAACACAACGGATAGAAATTCCTTGTCCTTTATCGCCGCTGTAATTGTGAACATTGCTAATATTATAGCTCAGAAGGCGGAACCATGCCGAATTTTTATTAGTTTCTGTGGCGCTCCACCAATAACCATTAATCCCGTCATAGAAAAACATACCATATAAGCTGCTGCGGATGCCACCGGGAAGGGCCGTAAACCCACTACTGTTATTGGCTTGCTTGTCATTTCCTATTGAGCCGTAAACTGTTGAGCTGTGCCATCCACCAGTACTTGCCATTGATTTTGCAATTTTAGCTCTCCCGCCACCTGTAGAACCATCATGATTATAACCATTGTCTGCCAAATAATTTTCCAGCTCTTCCCATTCGGCATCACTTGGCAGATGCCAGCCTTCGGGGCAAATGCCACGCACACCGCTGGGGTTCGCTTGACTGCTTTCTGAACCTTGCATTGCTGCAGCCCAGTTATAAAGAACACCATATTGTCTATTGTATGCCACCACTTTTGCAAATGTCACATCCTCTTTTCCGCTTCCGGGCGCATACCCATACACAGCATACTGGGGTTCCGTATGATTACCCCAATCATTTTCATAAGTAATGGCCGGTAAATACGCCAGATTTTCTGCCATCCAGCATTGTTCTCCAATACGAACAGTGGAATACACATTAAGATCCCTAAAGTCTAATAATTCATTACCACAGATAAATTCACCACCGTTTTCACTTGGCGGTGTTTTTTTATCTTTTTCTTTTTCGCAACTTAAAGAAAACATTACTACTGCCAATAATGTTATCAAAAGGCTGTAAACGATGTGTCTTTTGTGCTTCATCTTATGTATTTTTAAAATAAATTTTGGAGCGCAATTGCAATAACACCTTCATTCATTACGCTAAACTCCTTTTTACGGCTCTATAACCCTCAAACAACGTACTGATAAACCCTCATGACAAATACTAAAAACTTCCTCAATACTGCTATCGCTGAAAAACATAAGCACGGCATAGCAACCTATTTCTACCCCTCTAGCAGTCCACCAATACCCCAAATGTCTAAGGCTATAAAAAGAATACGAACTATACTTGCCTCCTGGCAGGGCTGTAAATCCTGTTTCGTTGGTAGCTGTATAATAGGGCGGCGGCGGCTCGGCCCAATGCTCATAGCCGGCTTCTTTCAGCATGCCTCCGGCAAAATAATGATGGCCACAATAATTAACCAATTCACGCCACTCATCTCTGCTTGGCAGATGCCAGCCTTCGGGGCAAATGCCCCGCACACCGCTGGGGTTTTCAACACTGCTTGCTGAACCATCCATTGCTGCTACCCAGTTGTATAAAACACCATAAGTCTTGTAATTCTCTGTTGATAAAGCTTCCTCCAAATCAGTACCTTCATAACCATAAACATAATAATGAGGGACAGTAATAGAGTTTGACGATGGGTCCGATACCTCCGGTAAATATCTTAAGTTTTCTGCCATCCAGCATTGATTACCTATTTGAACTGTGGTGTAAACCGTACTATCTCGCACATCTGTAAAAGTATCGCCACAAACAAATCCGTTTTTATCACCCCCATTGCATATTATGGGTGGCGGCTTTTTTTTATCTTTTTCTTTTTCGCAACTTATAGTGACTAATAACACTGCCGCTAATGTTATCAAAAAGGTGGACGTAATATGTCTTTTGTGTTTCATTGTTATTTATTTTTGATGGTTTTACGTTTTTTTTATAATGCACCAATTTATTAACAGCCTCGTGCGACCATGTGGCACCGAGGCTTAAGCTGTGTGTCAAACTCACTCTTTGGCAAATCTAAAAACTGCCGTTTCGCCGCTGTTACCCACTATACGCCCAAGGTATAAGCCCGGTGGAAGATGACTGAGCTTGAGCGTCTGCCGTTTTTGTTGCATAGGAATTGCTTGCTCTAACAGTAAAGCACCCTGAATGTTGAATATTTGAAGAATGCCTTGCGGTAGTGTGGTATTATCTGTTGTTTTTATGGTCAAATCGTCGCGTACCGGATTGGGGTATGCAATAAGACCGGCTTTTGGTTCCGGCGTTTCGTATGTCTCAACACCTACCTGCATAAGTGTATCGCCCCCATTAGGCAGCGAAAAACCCAAACTGTCGGTTTTTACAAACCAGCCTCCACGCCACCAACTGATATCGACCCCAAGCAGCATCACTCCATCATCGGGAGCCACCCGCATATTAAAAGTTTCCGACCTTAGCTGATACCACCCATGATAATGCCAATAGCGACGGTGCCGGTACACATTCAGGTTCTGATCCATCCAAAAAACTAAAGTGGGTCTGCCTATTAAATTGCAAGCTGCAAAAACAATATCCCCATTGCTTAATTTATCAACCCCCCTTATGGTCGCCGCTCCCATAAATGTATCCCCATAAACATCGTACGGGAACATGTATAGAAGCAGGGTGTCTTGTATGATATTAAATGCGGAATCCATACGCCCAATATGGTAGTATCTTTCATATATGGTTATTGGAGAATACGAATAGCTTATGGTTGGGGTATCCGAACGATTGACGGCAAACCAATACCCCCCATCCTGAGTGGGCAACATATGGTTTTCTTCAAAAATGTGTTTTTCTGTTTGACCGAAAGTTTTCACACGTACTGTGTCAAGGTTACTGTCCAGCTGCAATGCAAAGAATCTTCGCATTGGCTCGTGTTTTTGGTCTCCATAAATCACATAGCCGCCATCATCCAGTTTTATTAAGCCGGATACGCTGAGGTTGCGCGTTTCGCCACCTATATAATGCAAAGCCCTGCGTGTTTCCATGCCAAGGCTGTCATAACTGATAATGCTAATATAGATTGTATCGCTGATCCAAAAGTCACTATCCGGCAGATAGGTCCGCGTTTGGGAACCTATCAAGCCGGCTACAGAAAAACCCATATCTGGCTCTGCAACCACATATTTGGGCCAGAAGCCTGAACGACGGCCTACAGTATCAGCCACCAGCCTGGAAAAAATCAAATTGCCATCCCGATCGAAGCGTTGATAAATTGGCATCTCATACTCATAATTGTGAGGGTTTATCATCATGCTTCCAGGGATAAGACCTACAGCCAGCAAGCTGCTATCAGAAAGTGCAATAATACTGTTGTTGTAATCTCTGAAATGCCAGCCGTGCATAAGAGAATCTTCGTACAACCAAACCACTTCGCCCGTACTGTTGAGTTTTGCTCTGAAAAGATATGGGGCATCATCACCATAAGGTGCATCCCCCCGATGATGGGCATAGCCCACAATATAATAGTATCCCGAGCAGCTGAGAACATCGGTAATTAATGTACCCCACCTGACATAATACGTTCGGTTGATGTAATTGCCACAGCCTTTATAGTTGGCTTCCGGCAACGAAACCTGCCTTTTTAAAATATTGCCCTGTGGAATTTGCAGTTTCTTTACCCGCTCGCCCGGCGAACCACAGCTGTTAAGAACATACAATTCATTTTGGCCGTTCACAAAACAAAAACAAAATAATAATGCAAGAACAGTTAAGATTTTCATAAGCCGATTTTTAAAATTTGGGACAGGTTTGAAATCAAACCCGTCCCATTTATAATTAATATATTTATGTCTGTTTTTTTAAACATTGAATTCTTACCATGCCACCACTTTTTCTTATTTCTGAAAACCAACACTCAAAAAATTTCCCCAACCAGAAAATATTCGACAAGTAAGTAGTGTCCATTTTTTTCTTGTATCTTTGTGTGCTAACACTAATT
>PXBB01000040.1 GCA_003565735.1 Bacteroidales bacterium | reverse complement strand
TGTAAACGACATGTGTTAATTTGCGATACTTTCCCATTTCGCAAAATTAAATAATTATTAGCACAGCTAAAAAAAAACATGACCACCTTCTAAGAAGGTGGGTTTTCAAATATAACTAAAATTTTTTATGCATACGTTTACTTTTCATTTAAGGTTAAACCCGAACTTTCATGATAACATTGGGTATAAGATGTTTTGTATTTAAGTGTTTTTACTATTTTTGCGTACCAAATTTTCAGTTAATGCTAAAAGCTATAATATTTCTGTTGTTGATTTCTAATGTTTTAATTATGAAAGCACAAACACCTTTTGTTGTTCAAACGACTCCTGCTGAATTTGACAGCCTTATAAAAAAGAACGATGGCATATTACTGGATGTACGTACTATCAATGAATTTAATAATGGCCATATAGAGGGTGCTACACAGTTAAACTTTTATGCGCCGTATTTTGCTGAACGCCTTTTGCAACTGCCTAAAGAAAAGCCTATATATATTTATTGCA
Source organism: Bacteroidales bacterium (assembly GCA_003565735.1). Taxonomy (GTDB): domain Bacteria; phylum Bacteroidota; class Bacteroidia; order Bacteroidales; family PXBB01; genus PXBB01. The sequence continues at coordinate 7,283 of PXBB01000040.1, read as the reverse complement.
ATGTAGGATTCAGGAGTAACAGAGCTGCAGGATTCCTTGCGCATAATAATTACGAGAAGGTGTACAATCTGCAACATGGCATTATGTTATGGCATCGTCAGGGTTTTCCTATATATGTATCGCCTGATGCTCAGCCCGATTTGACCGACAGGCTGTCTCCCGAAGAGTGGGATCTACTATTGAAAACAGAGTCATTGTTGTTTGTTGATTTTTACGCTCCCTGGTGTGCACCTTGTCGCCAAATGATGCCCATGATAGATCAATTGAAGAAAAACTATAAAGGGAGAGTTACTATCATAAAGGTTAATGCTGATGTGAGCCGTGAACTAATGGCTCAGCTTGAGATCAACGCTATTCCCTATTTCAAAATGTATGTCAACGGTAAAGCCGTTTTTAATCATACAGGTCTCATAAAAAAGGAAGAGATTGAAAACCTCTTCCTTAAATATTTAAATTGATAAAAATATTAAGCTAAAAAACACTTTCAGCTTAAATCTTTAGTACAAAGGATTTTTCTTGATTATGTTTTCGGAGTTCAGTAAAAGATCTACATACTGAGCTCTTTTATAAACAAATACATCCTTGGTGTTTTTCTTGGAAAGCTTACCTCTGAAAGCCTCGATATTATCAAAATTATTTTTTTGCATAAACTCCTCAAGGTCCTTAATCATATTAGCAATATGTTCGATGCCATTAACATATACAGAGCTAACGACTTGTGCGCAGTGTGCTCCAGCCAGTATCATTTTGGCGACATCTTTACCGGTATATATTCCAGTGTTAGCACAAATAGCAGCTTTAATTTCATCGTACAGTAAGCCTGCAAAACGAAGTGCCAAACGATTATCTACATCATGGCTGCTATGGATTGGTGAAAAATGTTTCAGGTCTTTCATATTAATTTCAGGCTGAAACATGCGGTTAAAGATAACAAAAGCGTCCACCCCTGTTTTATCCATTTTCGATATCACGTTAAGTACATTGGTATAAAAAGGGCTGAGCTTAACACTGACAGGAAGTTTTACATTTTTTTTAATATCTTGGAGTATTTCAATTTGTTCATTCTCTATGGCAGCGGCTTCAACATCAAATTCTTTAGGTATAGCAAAAAAGTTCACCTCTAAAGCATCCACTCCTGTTTGTTCAAGCGCTTTAGCATACTCTACCCAAACAGGTTTATATGTTGCATTTAAACTGGCAATAACAGGAATGCCCAAAGTTTCTTTAGCTTTTCTGATCGATTCAAGATACTCATCCGGTCCGGCGTGATCAATATTTGGAAAAAGTGAAATCATTTCTGCGTGACGTTCAGCATACTCGCTAAGGTCTTCTTGCAGCTGCACACTCTCAAGATTAATCTGTTCTTCGAATAGCGATTTGTAAACTATTGCTGCTATGCCGGCATCTTCTGCTTTTTTTAGGTTATCAAGATCATTGGATAAATTGGATGACCCCAAAATTATGGGATTCTTAAGCTCTAATCCTGAATATTTAGTTTTTAAATTTGTCATAGTTTTTTGTTTTTAATTGTTTTTAATTAAAGATGCTTAGATACAAAAGAGTTGTGTTGATGATCAACACAACTCTTTTGTAAAGATTTTCTAGTAAACCATATCCGCCATTCTTTTGTAAGTAGCATATCGCCATTTGGCATTTTCTTCTGCGGCCTTAAAGAGTTCTGCTGCTTCTTTCGGGAATGATTTTTTAAGAGAAAGATATCTTACCTCAGAATTGAGGAATTTTTGGAACAGGCTCCAATCCGGCTCTTTAGAGTCGAGGACAAATGGGTTTTTACCTTCTTTTTCCAACTCTGGGTTATATCTGTAAAGTTGGAAATAGCCGGCATCTACGGCAAATTTAGTATGCGAGAGCATTTTACCCATGCCACCTTTCATGCCGTGATTGATACAAGGAGAGTAAGCAATAACCATTGATGGTCCGGGATAGGCTTCGGCTTCGCGTAAGGCTTTGAAATACTGAGCCTGGCTAGCACCCATAGCTACCTGAGCTACATAAACATAACCATAAGACACAGCCATAAGGCCAAGGTCTTTCTTTCTGATTTTCTTACCTGATGTTGCAAACTTAGCAACAGCACCTACAGGCGTGGCCTTTGATGCCTGACCTCCTGTATTAGAATACACCTCTGTGTCCATCACTAAAATATTGACATCTTCTCCTGAAGCCAATACATGGTCTAAGCCACCATATCCGATATCGTAAGCCCAGCCGTCACCGCCAAAGGCCCAAACACTTTTTTTAATAAGATATCTTCTTAGCGCCATAATTTCTTTGGCGATAGGATGTGTGCTGTCTTTAATAAGGGACACGACTTTGTTGGATACCTCCGTAGTAGTTTCACCATTGTCTTTATTGTCTATCCAGTTTTGGAATCCCTCTTTAATTTCAGAGCTGAGGTCGCTTTCGAGACCCTGCTTCATTTTATCCTCTATTCTGTTCCTCATAGCTGTTACCCCAAGTACCATACCCATGCCGTATTCAGCATTGTCTTCAAAAAGAGAGTTAGCCCATGCGGGACCTTTACCTTCGTGGTTTGTACAATAAGGTGTGGCAGGAGCTGAGCCTCCATAAATGGAAGAGCAACCCGTGGCGTTGGCAATCATCATTCTGTCGCCAAAGAGCTGTGTAATAAGTTTGACATAGGGTGTTTCGCCACAGCCTGTACAAGCGCCGGAGAACTCAAACAAAGGTTGCGCAAACTGACTGTTTTTAACAGACTTTAATTTGGGCAGTAAAGTGTCTTTGTATGACACATTAGAAGCAAAGTGATTCCATCTGTCAATTTCCACGTGTTGTGTTTCCAACAGTTTCATTTCTAAAGCTTTTGTTTTGGCAGGGCATACATCTACACAGTTGCCGCAACCGGTACAGTCGAGAACACTTACTTGAATTCTGTAGTCAAGTCCTGCCAGTGCTTTACCTTGTGCTTTTATTGTTGCCGTATTTTCGGGCAATTGTTTCATTTCGTTCTCATCAATTAAGAAAGGCCTTATAGCGGCATGAGGACAAACGTATGAACATTGGTTACACTGTATGCAATTTTCTGGGACCCACTCAGGAACAGATATGGCTATACCTCTTTTTTCATACTGGGTGGTTCCGGGAGGGAAGGTACCATCTTCTCTGCCAACAAATTCACTGACAGGCAAGTCATCACCTTTTTGTGCGTTCATAGGCAATACGATACGCTTGATAAAATCAGGCAGGTTTTTATCATATTCTTGAGGCTTGACCTTAATATTTTTCCAGCTTTCAGGTACTTCTACCTGTACTACTTCTGCACCTCTGTCAATAGCAGTATTGTTCATATTTACGATTTCCTCGCCTTTACGCCCATAAGTTTTCTGGATGGCGTCTTTCATTTCTTTAACAGCCATATCGTAAGGAATCACTTCTGCCAGTTTAAAGAAAGCCGATTGCATGATACTGTTAGTTCTGCTTCCCAGACCTATCTCATCAGCAATCATAGAGGCATTGATAATATAAAACTTAATGTTATTATCAGCCATAAATTTTTTCATATCGTCAGGCAGTTTATTGACGACCTCATCTTTATCCCAAATACTATTCAGCAGAAAAGTGCCATTCTTTTTCAAGCCTTTAAGCAAGTCATATTTTCCAAGGTATGAAGGTACATGGCAGGCAACAAAATCCGGTGCATTAACGAAGTAGGGTGAGCGGATAGGGTTATCACCAAAACGCAGGTGAGAAACAGTAATACCTCCGGATTTTTTTGAATCATAGGAGAAATAAGCCTGTGCATACTTGTCTGTTTTTTCGCCAATAATAATTATTGAATTTTTGTTAGCACCCACTGTTCCATCGGCGCCAATGCCAAAAAACTTAGCGGTATAGTTACCTTCCGGTGAAATATCAATATTCTCTTTTACCGGAAGCGACTTATGTGTGACGTCATCTTCAATACCCACTGTAAACTGATTTTTGGGTTTTTCAGCAGCAAGGTTTTCATAAACGGCAATTATATGTGCCGGCACGGTATCTTTAGAACTCAAGCCATAGCGTCCGCCAATGATGAGGGGAGCGTTTTTGTCATCTTTGTAAAGCTCAACAACATCAAGGTATAAGGGGTCTCCGTTTGCACCTGGTTCCTTGGTACGGTCGAGGACACAAATACGCTTGGTGCTTTTAGGAACGGCCTTCATGAAGTATTTTGCTGAGAAGGGTCTGTAAAGGTGTACAGAAATAAGACCCACTTTTTCGCCCTGTGCATTTTTATAATCTACAACTTCTTTTATGGTATCTGTAATAGAACCCATGGCGATAAGAACATTTTCGGCCTCAGGGTCGCCATAATATGTAAACGGATGGTACTCTCTTCCGGTCATCTTAGTGATTTCCTTCATATAGTCTTCTACCACATCAGGTACTGCATCGTAGAACTTGTTGGCCACCTCTCTTGTCTGGAAATAAATATCGGGATTTTGTGCCGTTCCTCTGGTGACAGGGTTTTCAGGGTTTAATGCATTGTCGCGGAACTGTTGCAGGGCTTCATAATCGAGAAGTTTTTCCAAGTCTTCCATTTGCATTTCTTCCACCTTTTGCATTTCATGTGAGGTTCTGAAACCATCAAAGAAGTGCAGGAATGGGATGCGTGATTTAATAGAAGCCAGGTGTGCAATACCGGCGATATCCATTATTTCTTGTACGCTACCGGTTGCAAGCATGGCAAAACCAGTTTGTCTTGCACTCATCACATCGCTATGGTCGCCAAAGATTGAAAGTGCTTGAGCAGCAAGGCTTCTGGCAGACACATGAAATACCCCTGGTAAAAGCTCACCGGATATCTTGTACATATTTGGTATCATCAGCAATAATCCTTGCGATGCCGTAAAAGTAGAGGCCAATGAACCGGCCTGAAGAATACCGTGTACAGCTCCGGCTGCGCCTCCTTCTGACTGCATTTCCACAACCCTTACCGTTTCGCCAAAGATATTTTTCCTACCGAATGCTGACCATTCGTCAACATTTTCTGCCATATTTGATGATGGCGTGATGGGGTAAATGGCAGCAATTTCGCTAAACATATAAGCTATATGTGCTGCTGCATGATTACCGTCGCATGTGATAAATTTTTTCTTACTAGTCATAGTTAATTTGTTTAAATGCTTCAAATTTAAGCTGTTAGTTTCAATTAAAATAGGCAACGAAATTATAATTATTATTCTAAATAAAAAAGACTTTTAAAGAAAATTTCTAAAACAGGCTTTCAGGTCTTTGTTAATGAGTGTATTAAAAAGACTTAGTAATGCAAATCTCGTTTTATTCAATAATGAACTTACTCAAATCTTCCAAAAAGAAAGTGCCTCCGGGCATAAGCTTGAAGTGTGCATTTTTTTCAATGATTAAATAGCCATTCCATTCCTTATTGCAACCACCGGTAAGTGTACCCTGAGTATCAATAATCAGCGAAGCCCCTTCCTCAACAATAATTGTGCAACCATCCGGCATTTCAAGCTTGCCTTTGAGGGTGAGTGTGCTTTCATTTTTAATGCGCAAGCTGTTATACAGTTTCATATCAAAATCCCACGCTTCATCATTTTCAACAATCAGGAATTTGTCTTTTTGGCAGCTACAAGAAGCGTATTTTCTTACATTGTAGATGTGTAAAGCCCTGTGCATTTTACCAATTTGAAGGGGTGAAGCATACTTTGACACCTGATTACCACCCATTAAATTATTTGTCACTCTGTCTTTGGGAGACAGGCATGGGTCGCGTCCCCAGTCGATAATATGAAAACCTGAGAAAGGTATTCCAAAAACGTCCCAAAGGTAGTCGGGATGGTTTTCATCATTTGTTTCGTTACCACCGAGGTAAGTGTGCATCAGGCCTAAGATATGCCCGAGTTCATGTGCTATATTTGTAGCAGCTGCATAATCGCCGGCAGATATGCCTTCATTCCATAAGGATTTTTGAACGATATACAAGTCACGATCTCTAAAATCGGGTAAAGTTGTAAATCCAGTAGCACCCCTTACATAGGCTGAAAGGACAGCACCCTTACCTTCACTGTCAGTTTCCACAATAACTTCAGGCGTATAAGAGTATCTGTTGCCGCGTCTGAAAATGCCTATGTCCCTTATCCGACCACGGCGTATATCCTTTACATAAGCGATAGCCCCTCTGCCGTCACCGCCTTTAAGGGAAATGGATGTATAGTTATAATTACGGCCGCTGTTTATGATGTCAATGCGGGCAACTTGCCCCTTTTCTTCATCAAGTATGGCTTCGGCTTTTGCACCATATCCGTTACCCCCCTCAATGATTACCTCAGGTGGGTGGGTATAGTGCGATCCTCTGTTAACGAGCGTAATATTTACAAGTTTTCCGTTTTTTACTTTGGCAAAAGCTTCTGCACCTTTTCCACCGCCACCCTTTATGCGTACAAGAGGGTGGGCATAATGCCTCCCGGTTTCTTCAATTCTTATATCCCGCAGGCTTCCTAAATAGTGCCCCTCGGTAAAGCAAATATTGAGTTGATTTAGACGGCTGCTGTCCGTATCATTAATCCTGTTGAGTAATTCTCTGTAATTGTTGCTGCGCCACAAACCTTCACCAGGATAGCTGTCTCGATAGACGTATATCCCGTTAAGGTGAAATTGTATGTATTTGTGTGAAAGGTCATTAACTTCTATTCCGGGTGGTGGGTCTGAGTTGTAAGTGCTGCTTCCGGGGCATTGCGGCTGTGTTGCATAAATTTCATTGACCCATGCCAGCATAGTAACTAAGCGCAAGGAGTCTGCAGCATTGGTGAAAGGTGAAAAATTGCCAGCCCCATGCTCGTCTTGAAAGATATTAAAGTTAATGTTGATAATTTTTGTTTTATCGCCCTCTTCAGGTATGTAATTATGAATATATCTGTACCTGTTTTGAAAGGCTTCAGAACTAGGCCTTACATGGCTTGTTGCAACCGGACGACGTGCCGATTTTTGCACCTGATTTTTAAGATTCGGCGCCTTTCTCTGTGGCGAAGCTTGTATCTCTTTCTTTTGTAAGTCCCTGATAATCTCACGCGACTGCGTTAAGGCTATTTCAGATTGCGTAAACGGCATAAATATTAGCAAAGCTATTTTTAAATATCTATGGATTTTTATGGGCATATTGATGACTTTATTCTTATTGCCTGCATTATTCACAAAAGTAAACAAAAAATGTGTATAAATTTGATTATCAAGCCTAAACTGATCAAACCATCGAAAATATTTTTTTTTGTTTACTTTTTCGAGTGCTTTTACTTTAGGCC
>PXBB01000002.1 GCA_003565735.1 Bacteroidales bacterium | reverse complement strand
TTATTTTTTGATAAATTCAATTTTTTTATTTCAGAAAATGGCAACGGAAAAGAGATAGAATTAGGCGGTAAAAAAGTAATTATATTTCAAAAAGGTGAATATAAAATTGATAAACGAAAAACAGGAAATGAATTTGGCTTAAAGGAGATTTGGGCAACTGGCAGTATTTTAGACGGTAATTCATCAGGTAGATTTTTTCGGTATTATTTAACAGGAAGATATGAAACTGACGGACTGGGTGTTCTATATAAAGTTTATGGCATCGGAGAAGACAGGTATGATTACAGATATTTTACTGGACCTCAAAGAGTAGGTGCTACAAAAGGTAAATATTTTCAAGGTGTTCCTGTTGATAAACTTGAAAGTGCAACTTCAATTAAAGAAACCCCAATCAACAATTTTTATGATTTAGCTGGTAGTTTTGGAAATTGCAGAAATGAAGGTAGAGTTGATTTTAGAAGTGGTAAAAAACCTGAAAAATTATTGAATATTGTGATTAATCACTTTTCAAATGAGGGTGATTGGGTACTTGATAGTTTTTTGGGTTCTGGTAGCACAATGGCTGTTGCACATAAAATGAAACGAAAATGGATTGGGATAGAATTAGGCAATCATGCAAATACTCATTGTTTACCAAGAATTAAGGCTATTTGTAATGGAGCAGACCAAACAGGTATATCAAAGGAAGTCAATTGGAAAGGGGGCGGTGGATTCAAGTTTTATAATCTTGCTCCAAGTTTATTAAATAAAGACAAGTTTAATCAATTGGTAATAAATCCCAATTACAACGCTGATTTGCTTGCAGCAGCTATGGCAAGACATGAAGGTTTTACCTATTCGCCCGATGAAAGTGTTGTTTGGAAACAAGGTTTTGCAAGCGAAAATCATTTTATTTTCACAACCACAAATACCATAACTCCTGATGTAGTAGAGCAGATTCTCAGCGAAATGAAACCTGATGAAAGTTTGCGTATTTGCTGTACGGCTTTTATTGATGAGTGCAATGAAATAAGCAATAAAATTGACATTAAGAAGATACCGGAAGTGCTTCTCGGCAAATGCGAGTTTGGGAAAGAGGACTATTGTACAGATACTAATATTATCAATATGCCGCCCGACCCCGACAAACCGGCTTTCATACCTTCGTATGTAAAACAAGATATAAAACCGGAACCGGCAAAAATTGAAAAAGGGAAACCCGTTCAAGGAAATTTATTTTAAAACCATTGACAAGAACAAATTGTTACCACGTAAATAAATACAATTATGAGTAAAATTAAATTGTTTGAAAATAAGAAAATACGAACCCATTGGGATGAAAAACAAGAGAAATGGTATTTTTCAATTGTTGATGTTGCAGGTGTACTTTCCGAAAGCATTGATCCGCAGGCATATTGGAGAAAGTTAAAACAACGTCTGAAAGAGGAGGGCAATGAAACCGTGACGAATTGTCACGCTTTGAAAATGCCTGCGGCGGATGGCAAAATGAGATTAACGGATGTGGCTGACACGCAGCAATTGTTACGTCTCATTCAATCTATTCCATCGCCCAAAGCCGAACCATTTAAACAATGGTTGGCAAAGGTGGGTTACGAAAGGCTACAGGAAATGAACGACCCTGAAATAAGTTTGGACAGGGCACGCGAAAACTGGAAAAAGTGTTGTAACCGGAGAGAATTTTCTACCACCTTCGAAGACAAATAAAAAATTAGAAAAATAGTATGGGCAAAACAACGGACTATATCAGTAATGCCATGAGTTTAAGAGAACCCCTTAAACAATCTCTTGAATTATTTGATTCACTCATCACACAAGCCGACCTTATTGGAAATTCAAATACAGAAAAGAAAATAGAAACAATAAAAAAGGATTGCTCATTATTTGAAGAATTTGAACGTGCTTTCCCTTCGGTTTGTTTTTCGATTGCAACAGGTATTGGCAAGACGAGACTCATGGGAGCTTTTGTAACATATTTGGTAAAAGAAAAAGGTATCAAGAACTTTTTCATTTTATCGCCAAACATTACTATTTACAATAAACTCAAAGATGACTTTGGAAATAAAGGAGCAGAAAAGTATGTTTTTAAAGGTCTTACAGATATTTCAAACAACGCAGAGATTATTACGGGCGAGGACTACGAAACAAAGGGCATAAAAGCCTCAGAAGATTCTATACAAATCAACATGTTCAATATTGGTAAAATAAACGCTGATGTAAAAACAACAAAAAAAGACGGCAGAACATTACCCCCGCGAATAAAACGCTTTAGAGAAACAATAGGCGACAGTTATTATAATTACTTAATGAATCTTGAAGACCTTGTAATTATCATGGACGAATCGCATCGCTATCGTGGTGAGAGAGGCATGGAAACGCTTAACGAACTCAATCCACTGCTTGGCATTGAATTAACTGCAACGCCCATAGATGCAAGTACAAATCAGCGTTTTAAAAATGTTGTTTTTGAATACGGTTTGGCTGACGCTTTAAAAGATGGCAAATACATAAAAAATCCTGCTGTTGTAACACGTGCAGATACCGATTTTAAAGGTATGAAAGCTGACGAAATCGAAAAGCTGAAACTGAAAGATGCTATTCAAATGCACAGAGATACAAAAATAGCCATTGAAAATTATGTTGCAGACAATAATCTGAACCCTGTAAAACCTACCATATTAGTTTCTTGCAAAGACACTACTCATGCAAAATTAATATTTGACTATGTTACTTCTGATGAATTTTATGATGGTGAATTTAAAGAAAAAACTTTGCAGATAGATTCAACGAGTAAAACAGACGCACAAGTAGAACAATTGCTAACGCTTGAAAAAACTACCAATTCTATAGATATTGTCATCCATGTTGATATGCTCAAAGAAGGATGGGATGTTTCAAACCTTTATACAATAGTGCCACTAAGGGCTGCAAATGCTTTAACATTGATTGAGCAAACCATTGGCAGAGGTTTACGTTTACCTTTTGGTGGAAAAAGAACAGGCGTCGAAAAAGTGGATATGCTTTCAATTATGATGCACGACAAATTTCAAGAGGTTGTTGATGCTGCAAAAGATAAAAGTTCAATTCTTTATTCAATTGGAAAAATCCAACTGAACAAATCCGATTTAAACTCGAAAAAAATATCTATTGAATCAAAAACCAAGGATGTTGTTGAATTGGAAGAAGAAGAAAAGAAAATTACACAAATAAAAGACAAGGACATCAGGGCAAAAGCCGAAACAAAGCATAAAGCTAAAGTTGTTATCAATGCTGTAATAAGAAATAAAATTTCCCAAAAAGTAATTCAAACACCTAATGAATTATCAACTCCGAAGGTGCAAGAAAAAGTTTTTGAGGAAATAAAAGAAAGCATTAAAACCACTTGTCCTGAAATGCCTGAAAAGGAGCAAAAAGAAGTAATTGAAGAAGCAAAAATCGAATACAAAACAGTCGTTAAGAAAATTGAAGAAAATAATATTTTGATTCCCAATATTAAGGTGTCTATTTCAGAAAATAAAGGAATAATAAATGATTTTGATTTAAACACAAAATCGTTTTCCGAAAACATTCTACAGCAAGAGTTTGAGTTAATCAGAGAAACAATCTACGACCACAAACAAGACAAAATAAAAATTCGGGCACAAACACTTGACGTGCCGGAATTCAGCATTCTGGAGTTGTTAAAGAAAAAATCAGAGATTGACTATGACAACAATTCCGATGTGTTGTATAAACTTTGTGTACAGGCTGTAAATGCAATAAAAGATTCTTTGAAAAAGCCAGAAACTTTGGGTGACACCATTTTAATGTATCGTGAATTGATTGCAAATAAAATCTATGAGCAAGTAAAAGAAAATATCACTATTGAAATTGTTGCTCAATCAAAACCCGAAGCCGAACCTTACTCTTTGATTCTGCCTTGGAATTATTCAAAGGAAAAAGACGATGAAATTTTAAATTTCAGAGAAACAGTAAGTGCAAAACTGCTTTTATCAAAAGTTTTTAGTGGTTTTGCTAAATCATGCCACGACAAATACAAGTTTGATTCAATTCCTGAAAAACGATTCGCTGAAATTATTGAAAATTCAGATGATGTAATAAAATGGCTAAGGCCGGCATCAAAGCAATTCAATATCTGGTACAACAATAACTCTGTGAGATATGTGCCAGATTTTGTCGCAGAATCAACAGACACAATTTATTTGATAGAAATTAAAGCGGATAACGAACTTGACGACAAGATTGTTAAGATGAAAGAAGAAGCGGCTATAAATTATTGCAAAAACGCAACAGAGATAAACAAAGCGAGAAATGAAAAAGCATGGAAATACGCATTAATTCCGCACAACAAGACAGACATAAACATGACTTTTAAAAAATTAGTAACAGAATTTGGGAAATAGTATGTAATGATACCTGCTCTTTTAATTTTAAAAAGTGAAAACATATATAATCTGACCTTTGTAGATTTTTTTTTACTTCGTCTTATGATATATCAACATTTTTTAATATTTTTAGGGAGTAGTTAATAAAACACTATAAATTTGAGGTTTAATAACAATTATTAAATAAAACGATTTGCACAAACTTAGCTTTAATAATAACAAAAACAAAAGAGTTATGAAACATTTATTCACAATTTCAATTTTGCTGATAATTTCTCTATGTCTAAGTGCACAAGATTTCGAAGTGCCTCAAAACTACGTGCTTAATGAAAAAGAAGACTATAGTAAATATGAACCTTATGTTTTGGAAGGCATTGACTGGTTATTAAATACACCCATTAATGTGGAACCGGACAAAAGAGAAGAGGTTAATACTTTCTTAATGAAATGGATGATAGGAAGCCCAACAGTAACAATAGTCGTAAAACAAGAAATTGTAAGTTTTCTGCCAAACGCAGATTTGCTAATGGTTTTTTTATGTGGTTGGACTAAGTATGCAATCGAAAATGAAGATTATAAAAACGAAGTAATGGGAAATCAAAAGGGCATAGAAGCTGTTATTGACTTTTACATTTCCAATAAAGAATATTTAAAGAAAGATAAGAATGTAGAAAAATATATAAAGCTTCAAAGAAAGGGTAAACTTGAAGCATTTATTAAGGAAAATGTCTGATAAAGGCCGGTTGCAACCCACGGTATCTATACGGTATATTAGTTGGAGGGCAGTACTGTGCTCCCACAAGCCTCATTATCCAATTATCAGCATCTAAAAAATTGTCATAATAAATTGAAAAAAGCGATTTTTAATTATGAAAACAAAGACAGCTATTTTTCTTCCTTTGCTAATCATAGGGGCATTATTATTTTTTGCAAGCAGTTGCAAGAAAGAAGAGGATAACCATGATAGTTCAGAGAATGGTGAAGGTTTTACTTGCGGCGAAGATTTTACTGATATACGTGATGGAAGTGTTTATGCAACAGTTCAGATAGGTAATCGGTGCTGGATGGCTGAGAATTTGAGATATCTTCCTGAGGTTGTTGGTTCCGGCACATCTTCTCAAATAGAGCCTCATTACTATGTGTATGGTTATGAGGGTGCTGATGTGGCAGCGGCTAAGGACGATTCAAAATATAATACTTACGGGGTTTTATACAATTGGTCTGCGACACAAACGGCTTGCCCTGACGGATGGCATGTCCCAAGTGATGACGAATGGAAACAAATGACCGATTTTCTTGGTGGCGCCATGCTTGCAGGAAGCAAGCTTAAAGAAACAGGTACAACACACTGGAACAGCCCCAATAGTGATGCAACTAACGAAACCGGCTTTACTGCCCTTCCGGGGGGTCTGCGTTATATCAGTAATGCATTCGTTGACATTGGCAACTACGGCTACTGGTGGAGTGCTACCGAAAATAATACCAATAGCGCCTGGATCCGTATCATGTACTATGATATACCTCATGTCTTCAAGGATTACCAAAACAAAGCGTCCGGGCTCTCTGTTCGCTGTGTAAGTAACGACTAGTCGTTGGCGCTTGTCATTTTCAAAAAAGAAATTAACTTTGCAATAATAAATTCTTATTGTTGACGCTGTTATAATGTTCAGCAATTAATAAATGAAAAATTATTATATAAAATGAGTAAGGCAGATAGGTTCAAGCCATACTATCCCATAATATTAGCCATTGTATTGGTAGGAGGTATGTATTTTGGTGGTGCAATGATGAGCATTAAGTTTTCTTCATATCAAAATTTGAAAAGGTCTCTTTTTTCGGTAAATTTCAATTATTACGATAAGTTTTACGATGTTTTAAATTATATTTCAGACAGTTATGTTGATAGTGTTGAACGAGAAAGTCTGATAGATGATGCTATTAACGGTTTGTTGAAAAAGTTAGATCCGCATTCGTCCTATATTTCAGCTGCCGATTTCCGTAGAATGAATGAGCCTTTGATGGGAAATTTTGAAGGTATTGGTGTTGAGTTTAGAATAGAGCATGACACTGTTGTCATACTTAACACGATATCGGGCGGGCCATCGGAAAAGCTTGGTTTGAGAGCAGGCGACCGCATCGTAAAAGTTAACGACTCTGTTATTGCAGGTGTTGGTATCAGCAATCAAAAGGTGGTAGATAAGCTCAAAGGTCCTAAAGGCACTAAGGTTAAAGTTTCTGTCAAACGTCGCAGTGCTGAAGACCTTTTAGATTTTGAAATAGTCAGGGATGTTATTCCTACTTACAGCATAGATATTGCTTATATGGTAAATGACAGCATAGGTTATTTGAAAATTAACAGGTTTTCTGCCACAACATATAGTGAGTTTTTACAAGCTGTAAGCCTTTTGAAAAGTCAGGGTATGTCGCGTTTAATGATAGATTTGCGGGGGAATGGTGGCGGCTATCTTAACGCAGCTATTAAAATGGCCGACGAATTTCTTGAGAACAACCGCCTGATAGTCTATACGGAGGGTCTTAACAGACCACGTTCTTATGCTTATGCCACGCATCAGGGAAATCTTAAAACCACGCCTTTTGTTATTCTTCTCGATGAGTGGTCGGCATCTGCCAGTGAAGTTTTTGCAGGAGCTATGCAAGATAATGATAAAGGGCTTATCGTGGGCAGGCGTTCATTTGGCAAAGGCTTGGTTCAGGAACAAATACAGCTGATGGATGGGTCAGCCATTAGATTGACTGTTGCCAGATACTACACCCCTTTGGGGCGTTCGATACAAAGTCCTTACAGTGATGATGTCAGTGCTTATTATTTGAATTTTTACCGCAGGTTTTTCGATGATGAACAAGAAGAACTCAGACCAGACACCATTGAATTTGTGACGCCGGGTGGTAGAGTCGTATATGGTGGTGGCGGTATTACGCCCGATATTATTGTCGAATACAATGAGGATAAGTATTCGGTTTATTACACGCGTTTATCAAACAGAGGGGTTATTTTTAAATATGCCTTTCAATATGCCGACTTCCATAGAGACAGTTTAATGGAGGTGTATAATACAGCTCAGGATTTTAACCAAAACTTCAGCGTAAGCCCGGAACTTTTAAAAGAGTTTAGAAACTTTGCAGGGCATAAGGGCGTAAAAAAGGATAAAGATGATGAAATGGATTCATCGCACATAATTAATGTACAGTTAAAGGCGCACATAGGTCGTAATTTGTACAGTAGCGAAAGTTTTTATCCTGTAATGCATAAAGTGGATGATGTTTTTTTAAAGGCACTTGAGGTTTTAAAGTCTGATGATAAAACTGAAATACTTGTTAATTAAAATATTTGACCCATGTTAAAACAATCAGCTATTATTTTATTTTTAGGCTTTACTTTTTTCTTGGCATCATGCAGCAGCGACACTTATAAAAAAGAAGACCTTGATGTTGTTACCGAACGTATTCAATATGATGTGACCATAAAGACACCTGACCCTGATATGGATTGGTGGGTGCAGAATATTGAAGGCCAAAGGCGCGAACAGTTGATAGCTATGATTTTGAATAAAGCTTATGAAGGCAAGGTGCAGGCATACAACTATTTCGACCAGCCCATGACCCCCGAAGAGGTTCAGGCTATTGGCGTTCGTAACGATACGCTGATAATGCCCAGCATGTTGCCCCCTTACGAGGACTCGGTAGTCGTTATTAATGAAAGACTTAGAGTTAATGATATAGAACGCATCAGGTTTCTGGAGGAATGGCATATAAACCCGGCTACGCTTAGCATTAAGAAAAATGTTTTGGGTATGGCTTTAATGCTGACAGACTTCGACACAGCCGGAGAGCTGAGAGGGTACAGACATTTGTTTTGGATATATTTTGACGACAGGTATCCAAAAAGCTACTGACAACCAAGTACTTCAACCCGCTTTTATGTAATATGTAATCAGGGCTTGGTGCAGGCTGGTGAAAAGTCTATAAAAATACGATATTACTTTTTACGGTATTTTTTTCACAGTAGTGGCAGTGTAATTTCACTTCATCTTTGGAGATAACCTTAAAACGGGTTACAACGCCATGCTCAATATTAGTAACACAGTTAGGGTTAAAACATTTGACAATACCAGTAATATCATCGGGAATTTCTACGATATACTTTTCCACTACTTTAAAGTCTTTAATCACGATAAGGCTGGCTTGAGGTGCAGCCAGAGCTATTTTGTTAATTTCATCTTTTTCAAAGTAGCGGTTTTTAACTTTTATAATACCTTTGGTGCCATACTTTTTACTTTCAAGGTTAGTACCAAAGAGTAACTGATTGTCAAAATGTTCCAGGTTTAATATTTTGATAACTTGAAAAACATTTCTTGAAGGAATGTGATCTATCACCGTTCCATTTTCTATAGCTGATACTTTTAATTCTTTTACCATCATTTTATACCTAAAATTGAAGTTATTAATGCCTGACGTACGTAAACACCATTAAGTGCTTGCTGAAAATAATGTGCCTGAGGCGCATCATCAACATCTATATCTATTTCGTTGACCCTTGGAAGAGGATGTAAAATCTTCATATTGTCTTTGACTTCGTGAAGCATTTTCTTTTTAAGAATGTAAAGATTTTTTACCCTTTCATATTCCAGTTGGTCCGAAAAGCGTTCTTTTTGAATACGTGTCATATACAGTATGTCTGTTTTTTTAAGCACATCGTTCATGTCTGTATATTGGTGGTATTTGAGGTTTTTGTTTTTGATATGCATTTTAACGGCACTCGGGAGCTTTAGTTCGACCGGAGACACTAAGTGAAAAGTAGTGTTGTAGTTGCATAGCGCAATAACCAGCGAATGTACTGTACGGCCATATTTAAGGTCGCCCACAAAGGCTACATCTAAATTGTCGAGCGTCTTTTGTGTTTGTCTGATTGTGTAAAGGTCGAGCAGGGTTTGGGTAGGATGTTGATTGGCGCCATCTCCTGCATTGATAATAGGTACTGTGGCAACTTCACTGGCAAAGCGTGCGCTTCCTTCCACAGGATTGCGCATGATAATAAGATCAGAGTAATTGCTTACGGTAAGAATGGTATCTTTAAGAGATTCTCCTTTTTTGACGCTTGTTGATGAGGTGTCTGAGAAACCGATAACATTCCCACCCAGTCTGTTTACAGCACTTTCAAAACTTAAACGTGTACGTGTTGAAGGTTCGAAAAAAAGTGTCGAGATGACATGTGAACCCAGAATATTTTGCACAGGGTTCGACTCAAAATGAACAGCTAAATCCAGTATGGCTATTTGTTCTTCTTTAGAGTAATCGTTAATTGATATTAAGCTTTTTCCTTTCATCTGTTGTGTTTATATTACTTGTTTTTATTATTCTATTATGGCGTAGCCATTTTATGGTTGTAAAATTATTCAAAACATATTGATTAAACAAAAAAAAGCGACTTTTATAAAAAGTCGCTTTTCAAATAACTATGAACAACAAGAGCAGTTGTCTTTGAGCTTAATTTTTTTTACGAAGTCGCAAATGATATCAGCGAGATCAGGCTTGCCTATTTCTTGTAGTTCGTAATCCACTTTAGTATAAGGTTTGTTGATATTAACCACTCTGGTAAGGTCTATAGGAGTTGCAATTACAACGCTATCGCAGTCGGTGTTATTGATAGATTTTTCGAGGTCGGCAATTTGTGCGTCACCATAGCCCATAGCAGGGAGTAAGCTTCCAATGCCCGGGTAAATTTCGAAGGTTTCTTTGAGTTTACCAACCACGTAAGGTCTGGGGTCAACGAGTTCGGCGGCACCAAATTTGGTTGCAGCAACTGTTCCTGCACCTAATTTCATGTGTCCGTGTGTGAGGGTTGGGCCGTCTTCAACAACCAATACGCGTTTGCCTTTAATCAAATCAGGGTCAGATACTGTAAGTGGAGAAGCAGCGTCAACCACTAAAGCGTTGGGGTTCACTTTTGCAATATTGTTTCTCACTTGTTGAATATTGTCGGGGCCGGCAGAATCAATTTTGTTGATAACTACCACATCTGCCATTCTTAAAGTGGCTTCGCCAGGATAATATTCCAACTCATGGCCGGGTCTGTGAGGGTCAACAACGGTAATCATGAGATCAGGCTTGTAAAATGAGAAGTCATTGTTGCCACCATCCCATAGTATTACGTCAGCTTCTTTTTCGGCTTCACGTAAGATAGCTTCATAGTCAACGCCCGAATAAATGACATTACCTCTTACCACATGAGGTTCATATTCTTCCATTTCTTCAATTGTACACTTGTGTAATTTAAGGTCTTCCACAGTGGCAAAGCGTTGTACTTTCTGGGCAGCTAAGTCGCCATAAGGCATTGGGTGACGTACAGCAACCACTTTAAGTCCCATTTCCATTAAGACTTCAATCACTCTTCTTGAGGTTTGACTTTTGCCACAACCTGTGCGTACAGCACCTACAGCTATTACAGGCTTGGAGCTTTCAACCTGAGTTTTCTTAGGCCCTAAAAGCTCGAAATTGGCACCCGCATTATTGACTATTGCACTGAGTGTCATAACTTCGTTATATGATACATCACTATACGAAAATACGCATGTGTCAACATCCAATTCTTTGATGAGCTTTTCAAGATCGTCTTGTGCATAAATAGGAATACCATCAGGGTAAAGTTCTCCTGCCAGCTCTGCAGGATATTTTCTGCCATCTATATCAGGAATTTGGGCTGCTGTAAATGCAACAACATTGAACGATTCATTGTTTCTGTAATAGGTGTTGAAATTGTGAAAATCTCTACCTGCTGCGCCGATGATAATTACATTTATCTTCTTCATCTCTCTTTTTTTTTAGTTAATATAATATTGTTTTATGGTTTTTTTTTAAATTTTTCTGCAAAATTAATAGTTTATAATTATAGCGCAAGTGTATTGTCAAAAATTTTTCTTTTGTTTGCTTATTTTTCAGGGTATATGTTATCTGTAAACCACATCTGCGCTTTAAAAAGTAAAACATTTTTTTCTGTTGAATATATACCTTCGGCAAAAATTAAAAAAATATTCTTTCACAATGCCGGAAAAAAAAGCTGTTTAAGACTATGGTAGCTTATCATAAGACTGGTGATAAGTTTCAGTAAGGTTCCAAACAGAAAACCAAGAAATGAACCTATGGCTGCTACAAGTGCAATGGATGCTGTTTTTCCATAAATAAGTTCGCCTATTAAAGCGCCCATAAATGGTCCAACGATGATGCCCAAAGGTGGAAAAAATAACAAGCCGATAACAAGCCCTATTGAAGTACCCCATACGCCATAACTGCTGCCTCCCATTTTCTTTGTCCCATAAACAGGAATGATGTAATCAAGAATGGTAACAACAATAGTTATAACAGCATATATTAGCAACATTTCGGTGCTGAAACTAAGCCTTTGGGTAAAATGTAAAGCAATCATGCCTAAGTAACTCAAAGGGGGGCCGGGAATAATTGGTACAATTGACCCAATGATACCCACAATAAAAAGTAAAAAAGCAGTGATAATCAGAATCAAATCCATAATGTAGATGTTATAAGCCGCTTCTAATGTTTCACAGTTTTAGAAAAAAACACAGGACTAAAATTAAACACTTGCTAAAATTAACAAAAATATGTATTCTGTATGGTTTTGTTTTATTAATTTAGTTTTATGTTTTACAACTCTTTTGAAAGTTAGAAAATAAGAATGTTTAAAAAAAAATTTTTTAGTTACAAATAAAGACTATTTTTGCATTTACAATACCAATTTATTTTATTAACTAAAACTAAATGTTATGAGAAAATTATTATTCATTTGTTTATCAATGTTCTTTGTTAGTGCTGCGGTTGCTCAGATGCAGCGCACACAAAGTCAAATGCAGCCAAAACCATCAAAAGATGATCCTGCAGTGGAACGAGCCACTTTTGTATCATCTGCTGCACCTATTTCAAAAGGAGTACCAAGTTCGTGTACCAAAGGCACACTCCTTTTTGAAAATGCACCTATTGTAACACATCCTGGCTCAGGGCCTGGTGGCTCTGATTTTAGCTGGGCATGGGACAACTCTACCTGGGGGATTGCCGTTTTTCCTCATGAATTCAGCGTTGCTGTTGACTTTTCTATTTTAGATGCTTCATGGGATATTGACTCCATAAGAGTGTATGCTTATCAAACTGGTTCTACAACCACATCCACTTTAAATTTTGTAAGTATTCAAATTTGGGACGGCGTACCGGGCTCACCAGGAGCAAATGTTATCTGGGGTGATACAACAACCAACATGATGACCAGTACCAGATTTACCAATTGTTACAGAGGAACAGACTCAACAAATACTCAAAGACCCATAATGGTTGCTGTTTGCAACACACCCGGACTAACTTTAAATCAAGGGTTCAATTACTGGCTTGAGTACGCTATTGATGGAACTGAAGCTTCAGGACCCTGGGTGCCTCCAA
This sequence comes from Bacteroidales bacterium, assembly GCA_003565735.1. GTDB lineage: Bacteria > Bacteroidota > Bacteroidia > Bacteroidales > PXBB01 > PXBB01. The sequence goes on along the minus strand of PXBB01000002.1, from coordinate 57,254 downwards.
TAGCTCAGGGAGCAAATCTGCAAAAATCAAATGGGGCATATAACCTTACAAACCACCTTTTTCCCCTTGATATTTTTGGAGATCCTACAACATCTTCCTGCCCACCTGTAAGTGACATTAATGTCTATGATATTGAAGATGTATCGGTAAGTTTGGAGTGGACTGAAAATGGAACTGCAACAGAATGGCTCATAGAAGCAGGTCCAACTGGATTTACTCCCGGAACGGTTACGCCTGTGGTTAATACTTCCAATCCTCTTAATTTAACAGGACTTACACCCGGAACACATTATGATGTGTATGTCAGAGCTTTTTGTGCAGTGGGAGATACCAGCATTTACAGTTTAAAGAAATCATTCCTAACGCTTAACTGCCCATCAACTTCCTTGTGCGAATATGAATTTGTTATGACTGATGATTGGGGTGATGGCTGGAATGACGCTGCTATAGAAATACGTGAAAATGGCTTATTGGTACAAACTGTTACGATGGAGTCAGGCGCTTTTCTTAGTTTACCTGTATTATTGTGTGACAGTACGCAAGTTTCATTGACGTGGATTTCAGGAAATTATGATGAAGAATGTGCTCTTGATATTATTGACCCTTACGGCGCAACTATTTACAGCTTTGGCTTTAATCAGGCTCCTAATGATGGTGTTGTTTTTTACACTTTTACAGCTGATTGTGCCAGCACATGCTTCCCTCCAACGGATTTATCAGCTTCTGCTATTACGCTTACCACTGCCGAGCTAGACTGGGTAGATAATGCAGGTGCTACCGAATGGGATATTGAATGGGGACTATCGCCTTTAACACAAGGTACCGGAACGATGATTACGGCAACTTCCGATAAGCCTTACGAACTAACCGGTTTAGACCCTTCCACGGCTTATGATTTTTATGTGCGTGCCGTATGTGATACTACGCATAGCAACTGGAGTCAAGCGTACACATTTTATACCGCTTGTGATGTGATAGATACTTATCCATGGCAAGAATATTTCGAAGGATCGCTTTTCCCTCCATTATGCTGGACTGCTGTTGATGCCGATGGTGATGGTTTTGGATGGGAACATAGATCAGACCCATCATGGGGACCATACTACGGCACAGGTTTGGCTGTGTCAGCCTCTTGGGTTTTTGGTGCCGGCGCTTTAACTCCTGATAACTATCTGATTACGCCTGCTTTTGATATTAACGACGAGAATCTTAATCTTTCTTTCTGGGTCTCAGCTCTAGACGCTGACTATCCCTATGAAAAGTACTCCGTATTAGTTTCCACTACTGGTAATAGTATAGGTGATTTTACCCATGAATTACATACAGAGACTTTAACTGATGATGAATATAAAAATATTGTACTGTCTTTGGCATCTTTCGATGGGCAAACCATTTATATTGCCTTCAGGCATTGGGACTGCACAGATCAGTTTTATCTAAGACTCGATAATGTTGAAATAGGTTTAAATCTTTCAATAAATGAAAATAATTTAAGCGATAATATCAGCATCTATCCAAATCCTGCCACTGATGTATTAAATATTAACGCCACGCTACCTGTTGAATCATATAAGATATACAATGCTTTAGGGCAAATGGTAGCTTATGAAAGAATTAACAGTAAGCAACACAGCGTTGATGTTAAAGGTATGGGCTATGGTATATATATCATTCAACTACAAACTTCTGAGGGGCAAATAAACAAAAGGTTTATTATGGCTCGCTAAGGAGCGTAAAATTTCTTAATTATAAAAGCCGCCTCTGAAAGGGCGGCTTTTTTTTATAAGTGGCAGTATCAACTTCTTTGAGGCAGACAATTGTTAAACCTGAATTCTGCAGAACATTACCTACCTGTCCGGTAAATTGCTACCCACAAACGCCTGCCATTCTTGAGGGGTGGGACTTTTTAAAAAAAACTCAATAAAACAGCAATGACAGCGTTCCCCCAAGGCCTGCCTCCGGTACATAGGGGCATAATATAGGTAGCCCCTGTATCAAACGAAGCGTATTACAAAATTAGTCGGGTACTACTGAAAAAAAATGAGTAATTTTGCAAAAAAAATAAAAAACATGGTATTTAATGCCACATTACCTTTAAGCTTAAAAAAAGTTAGGGAGATATACCATACGCCTTTACTGGAGTTGGTGTTTAGGGCTTCTCAAGTGCATCGGCAAAACCACAACTCATATGAGGTTAAAGCCAGCAGGCTTATATCTGTAAAGACCGGTAACTGCGTAGAAAACTGTGCCTACTGTGCGCAATCGTCACTTTACAATACCGGCTTGGATTCCCCAAAAATGCTAAAAAAGGAAGAGGTACGTCAGTTAGCTTTAAAAGCCAAGAATAGCGGGTTGAGCAGGGTTTGTTTAAGTGCATCCTACAAAGAGTTGCCCTCAGGGAAAGCTTTTGAAAGCGTCCTGGAAATGATTAAGACCGTTAAAGACTTGGGAATGGATGTGTGTTTGACAATGGGTAAAGTTAATGAAAAACAAGCCGATGCTTTGTATAAAAGTGGTATCAAAGCTTACAATCACAATATTGATACATCAGAATCTTTTTACCCAAAAGTAATAACATCCAGAACTTTTAAAGAGCGCATAGAAACACTTAACAAGCTGTCTAATAGCGGTGTTAATATTTGTTCAGGAGGTATAATAGGCATGGGCGAAAGTGCTGAAGACAGAGTGTCTATGTTGTATGCACTGGCTACTTTGAAAAAACAACCATTCACTGTGCCACTTAATATTCTGGTTCCTGTTGAAGGTACGCCTTTCGCCGACTTAAAACCTATAGACGCTATGGAGATGGTACGTATGGTAGCAACCACGCGCATAATAATGCCTAAAACAAATATCAGCCTTGCAGCAGGCCGTCGGGAGATGGGTGAAGCTGAACAGGCTTTGTGTTTTCTTGCAGGCGTCAATGCCATTTTTATTGGTGAAAAACTACTGACCACCTCTAACACAAGCCCAGATGAAGACCTGAAGATGTTGGAAAAATTAGGAGTCAAGCTTATTTAACAACAATATATGTCTTTCTTTTCAGAAAATCTCGCACGCAAAATAGAAATGCGTAAAGCTGCAAATGCACTCAGAAAACTTTCAATAAAACCCGATGCCATAGATTTTTGTTCTAATGATTATTTAGGCTTTGCACAATCGTCTGAGTTGTATGAAAAATACCAGTACTATTGCTCGCAATATCAAGAGGGCAGGTATGCAGGATCAACCGGTTCGAGACTTATAACCGGAAATAGTGCTTTTACAGAGTCGCTTGAAAATTATATTGCTGATTTTCATGGATCGGAAGCAGGTCTGATTTTTAATTCCGGCTATGATGCGAATATTGGATTCTTCTCTTCTGTGCCTCAAAGAGGCGATACTGTTTTCTATGATGCACATGTGCATGCATCAATTCGTGATGGGATCAGAATTGGATTTGCGCAAAGCTATGCTTTTGAACACAACAGCCTGGAACACCTTATGAACAGGTGGCCGGTGGCTAAAGGACAGGTTTACGTAGTTGTTGAGTCTGTATATTCAATGGATGGCGATACGGCCCCACTAACCGAGCTGATTAAGTTGTGCAAAAGACAAAATGCCCTGTTAGTTGTTGATGAAGCTCATGCAACGGGAGTATTTGGCCTTAAGGGTAGGGGCTTGGTTGCCCACTATGAACTTGAAAATGATATATTTGCACGAATTCATACTTTTGGTAAAGCTCTGGGATGTCATGGAGCAATAGTGTTAGGGAGTAAAGCCTTACGAACTTTTCTTATCAACTTTGCCCGTTCATTTATTTATACCACAGCTTTGCCTGTTCATGCTCACATGTTTGTTAAAGCTGCATACGATCTGCTTAATGAAAAGAGTGATTATACGAACAGACTACATGAAAATATTGCTTATTTCAAGCAAAAAATCAGTCCTGAAAATCATTGTTTGCTGCCCAAAAACTATATAGAAAGTAACAGTCCTATACAATGTTTTATAGTTCCGGGTAATGATGCCGTTAAAAAAACAGCGGCTTTGTTAGAGGCAGAAAATTTATACGTAAAACCCATTCTCAGCCCTACTGTATCGCAGGGAAAAGAACGTATCAGAATTTGTTTGCATGCATTTAATACCAGAGTTGAAATAGCTGCATTAGCTCAAACACTTCTTTCAGCAATTAAGCATTAATTCTTGCATTTGCTTTTTTTTGAGTATTCCGGTTTGTAAATAACACCAATATTATTTTTACCGTCAATTCTGACAGAAACCGCTTTCGGTGTGCGTACATGTCGAAGATATTTATTTTCGCTGACAGTTTCTAAGCCCTTAAGATAATCAAGGTCATAAAAGCCGTCGTTGTTGAATGGGTTAATAGTAAAATAACCCACACGGAAAGAGGTTAGGTTTTGAAAAAAATGCGTGCCTTGGCTGGGGTCAATACGGTAATTTTCGAGACCGGCTTCAATAATAACTCTGGCGGCAGAAATTTGTGCCCATTTAACAGGTATTCCTAACCAAGGGTCGCTCGAACCCCAACGCCCTGGCCCAATAAGGATGTAGTTGCTGTTTTTATCAAGAAAAGATTCATTAATACTGTTAACAGCATCTGCCATCTCAATTGTATTAGAAGGGTTAAATGTTTCCGGTTTTATATAGACAATATCCCTTAAGCCCTCAATAACACCATTGCCTAATGCCGCTTCTGAAAATACTATTGTTTCATTTTGATTGATTTTATCAATGTTAATGTTAGCAATTTCAAAGTTTTGAACTATAGGCCTGATTTGCAAAAAGTTAAAAATGTATGGTTTACCTTTTGGTGTGTCTAAGTTAACAGCAAACTCTATTTCAACATGATTATTCATTTCTTTTTTGCTGATTTGCAGAAAGTTGTCAATAATTTCTGCCATGGGCATCAGGTTGTGGTTTAAAATGTTAGAGAATGTTACAATTTTTTTGCCCCCTTCTGCTATGCCGTCGCGCACCATGTTTGAATGATAGTCGTAGGTTGATGCCACATACTTGAAGGAAGCATGTTTTTCAGCTTCTTTGATACGCGATTCAATCAAGTTGATATCTTCCTCTTTCGATGGTTTAAAATTATCAGGGTCAAGGTTGAGCGCCAAAAATTTTTTTTGTGTATCGCGCAGGGCATATTCGGGGGATGACAGTTGCAAAACATTTCGGGGATATTTAGGGCTAAAGCGCATACACACACCACCTTCTACAATAACTTTTCCTAAACCATAGGCAATATTGGCTATGCCATCTTCGGGCGACTCGGGCCCAATAGGATAAAAGTTTACTGAACGTGCAACACCAGAAATTGTTGGATAAAATATGTTGCCATATTGATTACCACAAACTTCTTGTAACACAATAGACATTTTTTCCTCATCTATTAAGTTATGTGTTGCAGCCATATAAGATTTGCTCGACTTGTAAAATACCGAAGCATATACGGCTTTAATTGCTTGTGATAGCATTTCGACCATACGTATGATGTCGTCGTTTAGCTTTGGTATCATATAGGTTGAATAGACACCGGCAAATGGTTGATAGTGTGAGTCTTCAAGGAGGCTTGAGGAGCGTACAGCTATAGGGTTTTTGACAACGGACAAATAGGATAACAAATCTTCATGAATGCGAAATGGTAAACGCGCATTAATAAAGTGCTGTAATATTTCTTCATCGCTTAAGTCAGATAGGGCTATGCTATACAGATTGTTGGCTTCCATAAACTCATCAAACACATCCGTACTCAGCACAACAGTTTTAGGGATGGTAATAATCGTGTTTTCGTATTTATTGTACAGTTTATTATCTTTAATGAGGCTGTTCATGAAAGCAAGTCCTCTTGCTTTGCCTCCAATAGAGCCTTCGCCTATACGAGAAAAAAGGATGTATTTATTAAATTTTGATTTTTCAAATTTGCCAATAACACCACGGCCTTTGGTAATTCTAAAGTGTTCTATGGCATCGAACAAATATTCACGTACTTCCTGTAAGTTTTGAAATGCTTCGTGAGAGACCGGCTTGAAGAGCTCTGCTAATGGGAATAAAGCACGAGCTGTAAGCCATTTCGAAAAATCATTACGCTTAATGTGATAGTCTAAAGATTCATCAGGGATAGTGAAAATTTTATTTTGTAGTGAATGTAAGTCGGCTGCCCTGGTAATTTCTTGAAGTGTGTCGGGGGTACGAAAAACAAAATCCCCAAAAGAAAAGTATTCTATTATAAATTGCTTTAAATCCTGCAACAGCGTTTTAGAGTGTTTATGAATAAACCCTACTTTCATTTTGAGTGCAACTTCCTCAAAAGAACTGTCAGAGGATTGGAGGAGGAAGGTAATACGGTCGTCTTCATTTTTAATTTTTTCGCACAAACTGATGCCTGCTTTCGAATCAAGGGAGCCTTCGCGCTTGTAACTAATATCAGAAATGACACCCAGTAAATTGTGTTTGTATTTTTCGTAAAAAGCAGTAGCCATTTCATAATTGGTAGCCAGCAATATTTTGGGCCTGCCACGCATGCGCAGCATTTTTTGGTGCTCGTTGAGACCTTCTGTCATAAGCGCTTTAGACTGACGGAAAAGAATTTTGTATATGATTGGCAAGTAGCTTGAGTAAAACCTGATATTGTCTTCAACCAGTATAATGCTCTGAACACCAATTTCTTCAATATCATTGGGGGCGTTCATTTTATCCTCAATAAGTTTTATGATAGCCAACAAAATATCCGCATTGCCCAGCCAGGAGAACACATAATCAATGGCGCTTAAATCCTCGCGGTGAAGGCGCATAAGAACTTCTCTTGAAAATGGAGTGAGAACCACAATAGGTTTGTTGGGATAGTAGTTTTTAATTTTTCGTGACAAATCAAAAGGATCAATGTTGCCCGTGCTTAGCATGTTGATTATAAGGTCTATCTGCGAATTTTCGAGCAGCTTTGAGGCTTCTTCCCAGTTTGAGGCTTGTATAAATGTAGGTGGATAACGTAAATTGAGTGAAACGTATTCGTTAAAAATCTGCTCATCAATACGCCCGTCTTCCTCAAGCATAAAATAATCGTACTTACTGCAAATAATAAGAATATTTCTTATACGCTTTTGCATTAATTTCTTAAATGCCGTTTCAGTAAATTGAAATTCGTTGATGTTTTCTATGTATTTCATTGATATTTATTAAAGTATAATTATATTTAAAAGCTGTTTACCTGAAATCATTTTTACTAATATGCCCGGATTATAACATAATAACAGCAATTCTTTTTTTGCCATCCATAAGTATTTCTAAAGGTTCATCAAAAGTAATATGTTTAAAATATTTTCCCACTTTTTTTCCATTTAACTTTTTTATTTTTTCCCATTCGATGTAATCGTTTTTAGAAGTGTGTATTACTGAGAGGTAGCCTACATTCATAGAGGTGACATTATGGAAAAAATGAGAGCCTAGCGAAGCATCTAATGGATAATCCTCCATGCTGGTTTCAACAATTACTTTAGCATTAGATATGTGTGTCCAGTTAACCGGAATACCAATAAAGCGATCGCGTGTACCCCAGCGTCCGGGACCTATTAAAACATATTTTTTCCCTTCTTCAATCATGTGCTTATTGATTTTTTCTATTTCGGCTGCCATTTCAGTTGTTTTTGTTTTGTCAAAAGCATCAGGCTCGACATATATGATGTCAGACACGTTTTTAATAGCTCCATTGCCCATGCCTTTTTCGGTGTACAACAATATTTTTTCTTTATCCAGCTTTTCAGGTTTTATTTCAAAATCTTTAGCTTTGCCAATAAGGGGCTTGATTTGAAGCAGATAGAATGAAGCTCTGTAGTCTTTGTCGAAATTGAGGTCCACTGCAAATTCTATTTCTACAGGCGATCCCATAGCCTCTTTAACGACATTCAGAATGATTTGAAGCGTTTTGGCCAACGGTATGTATTCGTATTTCAGAATATTTGCAAAGTTGATGATACGGGGTCCAGGCTGCGAAAGACCCGGAACTATTCTTTCGTTATCGGCGTCGTATGTAGAAACGCAATGTTTTATGGTGCCATGTTGTTCTGCATTATAAATGTCGTGTGTAATCAAGCCGGCATCTTCACCGTCAAGCAAATTAATCTTTTTACGGCTCATGTCAACAGCATAAAAGTGCACTTGTGAGTTTTTTAGCTGATCTTTAGGCGCATTTATTTCGAGATCGGGGTATTTAGGTGAAAAACGGTATGTTTTTTCGCCCTCTACGACATACTTACCTAAGCCCACTGCCAGAACAGCGTAACCCTCTTCGGGTTTCATATGAGAAAACGGATAAAAATTGTACGACTGAGCAACACCACTGATGTGAGGGTAAAAGCTATCATTATGCTGATTGCCCACAACCTCTTGTATTATAACAGCCATTTTTTCTTCTTCAATTTTATAATTTACAGCTTGAAAATAGCCGCGGGCAGTAGGTGAAAAAATGGATGCAAAAACGAGTTTTACAGCTGTTGAAAGCTGATTAAAACGTGTGTTGATATCATCGTCATTGTTAGGCAACAGATAAGTGTCAAAAATGCCCGCAAAAGGTTGCATTAATGAGTCTTCAAATAAACTTGACGACCTCACAGCTAGAGGTTTCTTAATAATTTTAACATACCTTCGCAGCTTACGTTCGAGTGATATTGTAAGCTTTCCTTCTGCAAAAAGCTCTTTGATAACTTGATAATCTTTTTCGTAATACACCTTTTCTCTCAGGTTATTGCTTTCCATAAAGGCTTCAAATTCATCAGTGCCGATAATTGAAGTGCGTGGTGTCCGGATTTTAATATTCGGCAGAATTTCAGAAAAATTAAAGTTATGAATCAAAGTGCTGATAAAAGACAAGCCGCGTCCTTTGCCGCCTAGTGCGCCGGAAGCTAAGCTCACTATGGTTGTTTCGTCCATCAAGGCCGTTTCCTCAAAATTGACCACTTTCCCTTTATTTTTTTCATTGCGGTATGATTCGATAGCGTCCAGAAGATACTTTCTGACATCTTTGATGCTATCAAAATCAGACACTTTCATAGGTTTTATTTTTTTTGCCAGAAAAATTTCGCCTCTGGCCATAATCCAGTTCGAAAAATGATTGCGGCGTGCATGATACGCCAAAGACTCATCAGGTATTATTTTTAAAAGCTTTTCAAATTCCAGCATATTGGTTGCGGTGCCTATTTCTCTGCGACCATCTTCGTCCTTGTACACAAAATTTCCAAAACCTAAATAATAGCTTATAAAGCTTTTTAGGTCTTCCTTGAGAGTGTCTGAGTTTTTATTTACAAAAGTAGATTTAAGCTTATAGGCTTCCATCGAATTTTCAGGATCGGATGATTGCAAAAGGGTTGGTAAGTCATTTAATTGTTTTTTGACATAATTTATCAAACATAAACCAGCCCTGTCGTTAAGTTTGCCACCTCTTTCAAACTTAACGTCAGAAATGACACAAAGCATGTTGTCTTTAAATTTATTAAACAGGTAAACAGTTTCCTCGTAGGTGGATGTTAATAATATTTTAGGACGTACACGCATGCGTAAAAGTTTATACAATTCATCCCTTATATTAACCTCTTCAATAAGCCTTTGTGTTTGTTCTATAACTATAGCGTACAAGATGGGTAAATAACGTGAGTAATAGCGCGCTGAGTCTTCAACAAGCAAAATGACTCTAACAAGACCGATTTCAACATCATTTTCAACATTTTGCATATCCTCAAGGTATTTTACCATAGCTAAAAAAACCTTTGAGTCGCCGTTCCAGACAAACACTTTGTCAATATAGGATATTTTTTTGTGTCCGTCTTCAAATAAGGATATGTCACTGTTGTTGTTGAGTAGCAAAAAAATTGGTGTAGTCGGATATATTTGTTTAATAATTTGGCTGAGTTCAATGGGTGTGTTTTTATCAACGCCCATCATAACTATTATCAAATCATAATGCTTAAACTGCATTTTTTCGAGTGCTTCTTCAGGAGTCGATACACCGGTAATGCGTGGTGCAGACGATAAGTTGAGCTGGTAGTATTCCCCGGTTACCTGTTCGAAAAAGCGTCCTTCTTTCTCTATACTATATGCATCATAAAGGTTAGCTACAAGCAGAATCTCCCGAACCTTAAAAGGCATCAAGTCGTGGTAAATATCCCTGTCGGAATTATGTTTCTTAAGAAATTTCTGAAGCAGCTGCATGCTCATATGTGCTTCAGATGTTTTTTCTTTTTTATCCTTACTGCCTACGCCGAGGGTTTTTAAATAATTTTTACCTATCAGAGTGTTGAGGTAGCCGGAAATAATATTTGCCAAATTGTTAATGAGTTCCCTTTCTTCTTTAAGAAAAGGCCCTTCATCAGCTAAAGCAAAGTCCTTGGTGTAAAAAATTTCAATAAGACCCTGCTTGTTGTCAACCGTTTCAAAGGTTTTCATCAGCCGCCATTCTGTTTCTTCAAAGCCTATGCTGGTAAATATGTTACGACCATATTTGATGCGTGCTACAGTATGCCGTGGATACTGCCAGCCGCGTGGCAGAATTTCGCATATTTGGCGCAACATGACATCAATGTCTTTAGATTCTTTTAATATGCGGGTTGTTTGATTTATTGTTTCTAGCTCCTTGAGCCTTTCTTTTTTCTCGGCAAGAATCTTTTTGAGTTTATCCGGCGACTTGATTAAATCATCAAGATTTTGAATATTATCTGCATCCAGGCTATGTAAAACCCCTTCTATGTTATTTTCGTCACTCATTTGTATAGTAGGTTATATTTTTTAAATTTAAATTCTAATAAGCTTTTGTTTCATGTTGCTACACTATGTGTTTAACAAAATGTAAATGTAAATATTTTTTTTAATAGCTTATGATAAGTGATTAGCGTAATTAAGAATAAGAAAAATACCTATTTAAAATAAGAAAAATATTTATATGTTTATACGTAAAAACTGTAAAATAAGATTAAGTGTAAAAAATATAATACAAAAGTTATTTAAAATTAAAAAAAACGTTTATTATTGCATTTAAATATTAAGTTCGATTTGTACTAATAAAATAATTAAAAAATTAAAAAATGAATGCACATTTAAAAGAAAAAGTTGATCAGTTTATGGCCCAGGTAAAGGCCAAAAACCAAGGAGAAAAAGAATTCCATCAGGCCGTTGAGGAAGTTGTTGAATCGCTTATTGAGTTTGTTGAAGAAAATCCTAAATACAAGGATGCTCGAATTCTCGAAAGAATGACAGAGCCTGAAAGAGTTATTATATTCCGTGTGCCATGGTTAGATGATAATGGTGTCACACAAGTAAACAGAGGTTTTCGTATAGAAATGAATAGTGCTATTGGCCCTTACAAAGGTGGGTTACGTTTTCACCCTACAGTGAATTTAGGCATATTAAAATTTTTAGCTTTTGAACAGGTCTTTAAAAACAGTTTGACTTCTCTGCCATTGGGTGGTGGTAAGGGTGGTTCTGACTTTGACCCAAAAGGTAAGTCCGACAATGAAGTTATGAAGTTTTGTCAAAGTTTTATGACTGAGCTTTTCAGACATATAGGCCCTGATACAGATGTTCCAGCCGGCGATATTGGCGTTGGTGGTAGAGAAATTGGTTTTATGTTCGGGCAATATAAAAGAATTAAAAATGAATTTACCGGCGTATTGACAGGTAAAGGTATAGACTGGGGTGGCAGTTTAATTCGTCCTGAGGCTACCGGCTACGGTCAGGTTTATTTTGCTGACGAAATGCTCAAAACGCGTAATGATAGCTTTAAAAATAAAATATGTGTTGTTTCCGGTTCAGGTAATGTGGCACAATTTGCTACTGAAAAAGTAAATGAATTGGGTGGTAAGGTTGTTACACTTTCTGATTCTAGTGGTTATATTCATGACCCAGCAGGTATAGACAAGGAAAAACTTGAGTATGTTATGTGGCTTAAGAATGTTAAGCGTGGACGTATCAAAGAATATGCTGATAAATATGGCTGCGAGTATGTAGAAGGTAAAACACCATGGGGTGTTAAATGTGATGTCGCTTTGCCTAGTGCTACAGAAAATGAATTGAACCTTGATGATGCTAAAACGCTTATCGACAATGGATGCTTTGTTATTTCTGAAGGAGCCAATATGCCATCTACTCCCGAAGCAGTGGAATATTTTATCGAAAAGAAGGTCCTTTATGGCCCCGGTAAAGCTGCTAATGCCGGTGGTGTAGCAACATCAGGACTCGAAATGTCACAAAACTCCATGCGTTTGCCATGGGGTAGGGAAGAGGTTGATGGCCGCTTACACGAAATTATGATTAATATTCATAAAACATGTGTAAAATATGGTAAAAATGATGATGGTACCATTAACTATGTTAAAGGTGCTAACATTGGAGGCTTTATAAAAGTAGCCGATGCTATGATTGCACAAGGACTTGTGTAGTCTTTTTCTTTCTCTTTAAGTTTTGCATGAAGAGGTTGCCGCATTTGCGTGCAGCCTCTTTTTTTGTTTTTTATTTGAGTAGCTTAAAGCATTTTTATTTAAATTTGTTTTTTTTTAACAAAATCTAATAATTTATGAAGAACAAAATCTGTCTTTTAGTTTTAATCGTCTTTTGCTTTCAAACATTAACTTACGCACAAGTTCAAATGAATTCAACAGCCAGATTGTTTCAGCGCGAACTGGCCTTGGCCATGAATAATGAAAAATTGTTTAAACAACTTGTTGAGGATTATGACCTCTTTCATATTAATGGTGCCTATCATATTGGAGTATTAGCCATAGTGAACGACAATCATGTAGATAAGGAACAATTAAGGTCATTAAATATTTTGAATGACACACGCTTGGAACAATTGTGGTCTATGCGTGTACCGATTCATCACTTTTCAAAATTAGCACAGATAAGCGGTATCAAATATATTGAAGTTGGGGAGCCTGTTTCTCCCGATTTGAGACTGGCTGTGCCGTCTGCAAGAGTGGATAGTGTTAATGCCGGTTTAGGTGGTCTGATGCAGGGCTATAGAGGCAAAGGTGTTATTATCGGCATAATCGATTGGGGCTTTGATTATACGCATCCCAATTTTTATGACACGACGCTTACCGATTTGCGCATCAGTAGAGCCTGGGACCAAAATAAGCTGTCAGGGCCACCTCCCGCCGGTTATAGTTTTGGGACAGAATTTGTAGGGAAAGACAATTTATTGGCAGCAGGCTCGGATACACTTTATGTTTTTGGACCTTCCTCTCATGGAACCCATGTAGCCGGTATTGCCGGTGGGTCGGGTGCTGGGACACTGCATAGAGGTGCTGCTCATGAATCAGAATTGATATTTATATCCTTAAGACGTGATGCCCCTTCTCTTATTGATGCCTTTTCATACATAGCAAATTATGCAGCTTCCGTAAACAAACCATTTGTTGTTAACATGAGCTTTGGCAGCCACTTGGGGCCCCATGATGGTACCAGTCTGAAAAATTTAGGCATTGACATTTTACACGGTCCCGGAAAAATTTTTGTTGGGTCGGCCGGCAATAATGGCACCGTAATTACCGGTGGCTTGTCCACGTTTCACTTGGACAAAGATTTTAATGACACCCCGGGCGACACCCTTAAAACAGTGGTCAATTTCGTTAATATAAATGATATTTTTGGGCAAACTTTGTCTATGTGGGGGTCGGAAAATTCTGATTTTTCTGTGGCCTTGCGCCTTGTTGATAACTCAGACAGCACACTTTATCAAACCCCATTTTATCATTCTTTAAATGAACCATTCATTAATGATACAATTCTTGTAGGAAATGACAGCCTTATTGTAAGAATACAGTCAACAGCGCGGCACTTTCTCAACGACAAACCCAATATTCGCTTAGAAGTAAAAAAAACAGGTTCTAATAAACTGGTGCTTTTAGCCACTAGCGAAAATTGTCTTCTTCATATTTGGAACAATGTAAGAATGAATAACAGATATACCAATTGGGGCGTGTCTTTATCAGCAAATTATCCGGGAGCCACGGGCGGCAATCATCATTATGGTCTTGGTGAACCTGCGGGCGTAGGCCGCAATGTGATTACTACAGCTTCATACAGAGCTGAGTTTGTTCATACAAACGATATTGTTTATTTTGGTAATATTTCCAGCTTTAGCAGTTACGGCCCAACTGTTGATGGTCGTACCAAGCCCGATATTGCATCAACAGGCCAGAGTGTTGTGTCTTCAGTGAACTCTTTCGACTGGAGTGTTAACCCCGGTGATGTTAATCAAACCGTACATTTTAATGGACGCGATTATGATTTTGTTGCATATTCCGGCACTTCTATGTCGGCTCCTATGGTTACCGGTATTGTGGCACTTATGTTAGAAGCGTATCCTACAATGAGTGCAACACAAGCCAAGGACATTCTTAAAATGACAGCCCGCCTGGATCAAAACACAGGACAGATTGGCCCCGAAGGTCATTTGCAGTGGGGCTGGGGCAAAGCCAATGCGCTTGCTGCTGTATTAGCAGCAGAAACGCTTAGTAATGTGAAAAATATTAAGCTGGATGAGAACTTATTTTCTCTTTATCCAAATCCTGCTTCAAGCAGTTTGAATATTAAAATGTCTGACTATAATAGTACTGTAAAAGAAATTGCCATTTATGATATGGAAGGGAAAATTGTGAAAACTGTTTCGGGTGCTTTGGATACAAAAACATATCAACTTGATGTCAGCAGCTTGTCTTCAGGATTTTATCTGGTAAGAATTCAAACGGATACAGCCTTTTTCGTTGAAAGACTTGTAGTTAGTAATTAAACAAACCTTCACTTTTCTGTGGGGTGACTTTTTCCCAGATGTCGGTGTATAAAGTCATCATACCAAAAAACACTAAAGCCCTTGCATTGCAAGGGCTTTAGTGTATCCGGTTCTATAAGCCGGGTTCTGTCGTGTTCTATCATTTATCTCGTTTTACCTTCACAGGTAAAATCTATCAGCCTACCCTCCGGGATTGGGCGAGCCACCCTCAAGCCCCGGTTTATTTGGCCTTTCAACCCATAAGGTTTACCCCACCGCTAAGTCGCCTTAACGGCGCGTGAGCTCTTACCTCACGTTTTCACCCTTACCACAACATTAAGTTGGGCGGTTATTTTCTGTGGCACTGTCTCTTTCTGCCAATGGCAGAAACTTCCCGTTAGGAAGTATGGTGCTCTGTGTTGCCCGGACTTTCCTCTATTTATGTGTAAATAAGTAGCGATAGAACAAACCGGATAGTGCAAATATAATCAAAATTCGCATCAAATATTTCGGTTTAAATAAAAAAGTAAATATGTTTTTATAATTTTGTATGTCATATTAAAAAATATTAAAATGAAAAAAACAGCTGTTTATTTATGGGTGATTACTATTGTATTTACAATTTTATTGGCTTATTTTCAAAGGCGTACGGGACCCACTAAACCTGTAAGAGGTACGGTAAACATAGAAAACACAGATATTAGTTACAGGCTTATTAGAACTGAGACAACCGGGACTGATGCACAGATACGAATTGATATGGAGGGGGCTCCTATAGATGGTTATTACAGATTTAGGCGCTATCTGAGCTATGACGACTGGACCAAAAAAAGCATGCAAACCGAAAATGGCTATCTGGTGGCTACTATTCCTACTCAACCACCTGCCGGAAAGGTGATGTATCAAATTGTTTTAACTGACGGAGAGATGGATTACCCTCTTGTTGAAGAGCCGGTAATAATACGTTATAAAGGTCATGTTCCTGCCATTTATCTGGTGCCTCATATAATTTTTATGTTTTTAGCAATGCTTTATTCTAACAGAGCGCTGCTTGAAGTATTCTACAGTAAAGCCAAGCTTTTTCGTTTATCGTTGATCACTTTTGTTACTTTGGTATTAGGGGGCTTGGTATTCGGCCCTATAGTGCAGCTTTTTGCTTTTGGCGATTTATGGACAGGCTTTCCTCTCGGCCATGACCTTACAGATAATAAAACGGCTGTTGCTGTTATTTTCTGGGGCATAGCACTGTATAAAACTTTCCGAAATACTGCTCGTGCTCGTTGGTGGGTGCTGGCGGCAGCTGTAGTTCTTATTATTACGTATATGATTCCTCATAGCTTATTGGGCTCCGAACTTGATTTTACCAATGAACTTGCTCATGCCAATCTATAGTATTTGATATTAACACAAGCTTTGGATATATTCTATTTTGGTTTTTTGACCGGTAGCCTGTATTATTTACAAAAAGTAAACAAAATAGTGCATAAGGCAGGTTGAAATCCTGCTCTCTCATTTTTACACCGGTACATCTTTTGCCATGCTCTTAGATATTTAACTACCTTTGCATAAAAGTAAAATATTTAATACCGACAATATGTTATATCCTTTAAAATTCAAACCCATATTTAAAGAAAAGGTATGGGGCGGTGATAAAATAAAAAAATACCTGGGTAAGGACTTTAGCCCATTGAACAATTGCGGGGAGCTGTGGGCTTTGTCTGCTGTAGAAAATGATGAGTCTGTCGTTGAGAACGGTTTTTTGAAAGGTAACAAATTAAGTGAAGTGCTTGAGGTTTACCTGGATGAGTTGATAGGGGAGTCGCTGTTTGAAAAATTCGGAACCCACTTTCCTGTTCTTATTAAATTTTTAAATGCCGCTGACAATCTATCCGTTCAGGTTCACCCAAATGATACTCTTGCCGGAGAACGTCATCAATGTCCGGGTAAAAATGAAATGTGGTATATTATTGACGCAGATGCAGACTCGGAACTTGTAATTGGTTTTCAAGAAGGTGTTGACAGAGCTTTATATGAGCAAAAGTTAAACGAAGGGCAAATTGAATCTATTTTAAACCGTGTAAAAGTTGACAAAGGAGATGTTTTTAATATTCCTGCAGGTCGTGTGCATGCTATTGGAAAAGGTATTTTGCTGGCTGAAATTCAGCAAACCTCTGATATTACCTATCGTATTTACGATTGGAATAGAAAAGATGCATCTGGTATGAGCAGACAGCTTCATACAAAAGAAGCGCAGGATGCTATTGATTTTAAATATCATGAAAACTACTATACCAATTACAATCGTATGCAGAATACTTCTAATGCTGTACTTGATACGTCTTATTTTTCCGTTAATTATTTACCTTTAAACTCACCCATGGCTTTTAACCTTAGTAAACGGGATTCATTTACTGCTTTTGTTTGTGCGGAAGGTAAAGCTGATGTGGTTTATCAGGGAAATCATACGGCAATGGATGCTGGGGAGGTGGTGCTTATCCCTGCTTGTATTTACGATTTTAATGTCATCCCTCATGTAAAAACAACGTTGCTGGAAGTTTTTATCAACGCTTAATTTTTTCATATCCGCATTAGCCTGTTGTGCAATTGATTCCCGACTTGCTTAATGCTCTGTGTGGTTTTGGGTAACATTTCTTACCATTTTATATTGGATAAAAAAATCACTTGCACACATATATTTTTTAGATAGTAAGAGTTCCTGGTTTTGGTGCTTAATTGATTCGGGAGCATTCAAAAAATCTGTTCGAAAGACTTCTATTGTTATTTGATTGCTATATGTGCAAATATTGAAGCCCCCAATAAGTCGTTTTTGTATGGATTCTTTAAGACTTTTTTCCATTTCGTTTTTTTTTCAAATTTCTTAAAAAGTCTTACTCTTTACATTAAGAAAATATGAAAAAAAGGTTATATAAATGTTTCAAGAAAAAAATCTCAGTCAATATAACCGCTAAGCAGTCTCTGAAATGACTTTTAGGCTCATTATTGTGCTAAAGCTAAAATATCTTCGGCAAGAGCATCAGCTTCTTTATAGATTATTGCAGAAACTGAGCTGTTTAGTCCGGTTATTTTTTTAATAATGGCTTTTTCGAAGAAATTCATTTTTTCAAAAATAAATTCACCGCCAACATTTCTTTTGCTGAAAGCATGGTCTCTTAGATTTTTCGGAAAGGCTTTGTCAAATTGCTCCTCGTATTTTTCTTTATGCATTCCTGAAAGAAATAGAGCCAGCGGCTTGGACAAAAGAATGCTTTCGTGCTTGATGCAAAAATTTCTGATACTCCTTTGGACATTGCCGGCATGTATAGAAGCGCCAATAACGATGCAGTTATAGGTGTCGAGGGATATTTTTTTTTGTTTTTTGATATCTGATAGTTCACAGTTAACTGTAGGCTCAAGTTTTGCAGCTATATGTCGGGCAATTTTTTCTGTGGTGCCATGACTTGAAGCATATAGTATAAGTGTTTTCATTGTAAAAATTATTAAGTTGATTTTGTGTGTATAACTGCTTGAAGTTTACTTTTAATAGGGGGTTTAAGAATATTATTCGTTTATAAGTTCATATTTCAGGTTTTCAATGATAAAGTTTTGACGTTCCGGTGTATTTTTCCCCATATAAAAAGCAAGAATTTCTTTTGTGGAAATATTTCTGTTGTACATGACGGGGTCGAGTCGCATGGACTTACCAATAAAATGCTTAAACTCGTCGGGAGAGATTTCTCCCAGCCCTTTAAATCTGGTTATTTCGGGCGAAGCACCCAAAGAACGCAAAGCATTTACGCGCTCCTCATCAGTATAGCAATAGAAAACTTTCGACTTATTACGTACCCTGAACAAAGGCGTTTGTAAAATGTAAAGGTGCCCATTTTTTATGATATCCGGAAAAAACTGCAGAAAAAAAGTGATAAGCAGAAGCCGTATGTGCATGCCGTCAACATCGGCGTCGGTAGCTATCACAATGTTGTTGTATCTAAGATTTTCAATACCATCTTCAATATTGAGAGCAGCCTGTAGAAGATTGAATTCTTCATTTTCATACACCACCTTTTTGGTCATGCCGTAGCTGTTAAGAGGCTTTCCTTTAAGGCTAAAAACGGCCTGGGTTTGCACATCTCTGGATTTAGTTATAGAGCCACTGGCCGAATCTCCCTCTGTGATAAATAATGTAGAATCTAATTTTTTTTCATGATTGGAATTATAGTGTACTTTACAATCTCTGAGTTTTTTGTTATGCAGACTGACTTTTTTGATACTTTCACGTGCAATTTTTTTAATATTGGAAATCTCTTTGCGTTCTTTTTCAGATTGTAAAATTTTAGCCAGCAAAGTATTTGCAACCTCTTGGTTGATATGAAGGTAGTTGTCCAGATGTTTTTTTACAATTTCGCCTACATAATTTCTAATCGTAGTGCCACCCGGTTCAATGTGTTGAGAACCAAGCTTGGTTTTGGTTTGTGATTCAAAAACAGGCTCCTGCACTTTAAGGCTAATGGCAGCTATAATAGAAGATCTGATGTCGGAAGCGTCAAAATCCTTACGGTAAAATTCACGAACTGTTTTTACAATAGCTTCTCTGAAAGCTGCCTGGTGTGTTCCCCCTTGTGTTGTGTGCTGGCCGTTAACAAAAGAAAAATAATTTTCACCATACTGATTTACACTATGGGTAAAAGCAAACTCCAAATCGCCTTCTTGTATGTGTATTAAAGGATAGTGTATGGCGGTGTCAATATGACGTTCGAGTAAGTCGCTTAAGCCATTTTCCGACTTTATTTTTTTGCCATTGAATTTAATGCTTAAACCTTTGTTGAGATAGGCGTAGTTCCAGAGCATTTTTTCAACATGCTCACTCAAAAAATTATAATTCTGAAAAATGCTTTTATCAGGAATAAAGCTTACAACAGTGCCGTTGCTTAGTGCTGTTGAGTCATCATTTTCCAAAACCAAAAGTCCTTGTTCAAATTCTGCTGTTTTGGTTTTGCCATCGCGTATGGATTGTATTTTGAAATATGAAGATAATGCATTCACTGCTTTTGTACCTACGCCATTCAGCCCGACAGTTTTTTTAAAAACTTTAGAGTCGTATTTAGCGCCGGTGTTAATTTTTGACACACAGTCGATAAGCTTGCCTAAAGGTATGCCTCGTCCGTAATCTCTGATAATAACCTTGGGCTCTTTTATGGTAACTTCAATAGTCTTGCCATAGCCCATGATAAACTCATCAACAGCATTGTCAATAATCTCTTTGATAAGTACATAAATGCCGTCATCCTGTGAAACGCCGTCGCCAAGCTTTCCTATATACATGCCGGGGCGCATCCTTATGTGTTCCTGCCAATTAAGCGATCGTATCGAGTCTTCGGTGTATTGTTCTGCCATTGCGTTTTTTTTGCAAAAATAAACCAAAAATTGCATATGTGCAACCATGCCGGATTTTCAAAAAAAATGAATAATTATTATTCTAAGTTGAAAAAAGGCAGCCTGCTTCCTGTTGTTTTTAAACACTTAAGCATACTCTTTTGGTATAGCATATTTTAATGTGGCTGCTATGCAATAAAATGTTAAATTTGCAGTCATTATATAACAAACTTTTTTTTATGTTTACTTTATATAAGAAAGAAATATCATTATTTTTAAGTTCGCTTATCGGACATATCGTGATAGTTGTTTTTTTGATAATTAACAGCTTGTTTTTGTGGGTTTTTCCTGTGGGAAGTAATATTCTTAACCATGGTTATGCAACTGTTGATGGCTTGTTTATACAAGCTCCTTTTGTGTTTTTGTTTTTAATACCGGCAGTAACCATGCGTACTTTTTCGGAGGAAAAGCGCAGTGGTACAATTGAGCTACTGCTTACCAAACCCTTGACGGATGTGCAGATTATTGCCTCAAAAATGCTTGCCAGTATTTCGCTGGTTGTTTTGGCTTTATTGCCAACTTTGATATATGTAATTACAGTTTATTTTTTGGGATATCCTGTAGGGAATATCGACATGGGTGGCACCTGGGGCTCGTATATTGGCTTATTGTTTCTGGCATCAGCTTTTGTTGCCATAGGTGTTTTCGTGTCGTCCATTACAGATAATCAAATTGTAGCTTTTATAGTGTCGGTTTTTCTAAGTGGTTTTATTTATATAGGTTTTGAGTTTATTTATAACCTTGATCTTTTTGGGCGCTTTGACCTTTTTATTC
The DNA here is from genome assembly GCA_003565735.1 of Bacteroidales bacterium. Lineage (GTDB taxonomy): Bacteria > Bacteroidota > Bacteroidia > Bacteroidales > PXBB01 > PXBB01. Next base: position 36,292 of record PXBB01000002.1, on the reverse strand, counting down.
AGTCTTTGGGTATTCAAACTCATTATGTCTCAATGAGCAGAGGCGTTATTGACTCCAGAGATGTTGTTTATTTCCTGAGTCTCATAGCTGTCTTCTTTTTGCTAACCAAAATATCTCTTGAAAGCCGCAAATGGTAATTTTAGAAAAAGTTTTAAAATGAAAAAACAAAAAAATAGCAGTCTTGTAAAAAAGAAAAAACTTAAAAAGTACAGTGTCCTTACTTTTTTTATGAGTCTTGGTATCGTATTATTTATCAATGTTATCAGTTCTTTTGTATTTTTCAGGCTCGATTTGACCTCCGAAAAACGCTACTCATTATCTGATGCCACAAAGGATATGCTAACAGAACTCGACGACATTGTTTTTTTTAGGGTTTATTTAGAAGGCGACCTGCCTGCAGGATTTAGGCGCTTACGCAATGCCTCTAAAGAAATGCTTGACGAGTTCAGGGCTTATTCCAGACATATACAATACGAATTTGTTAATCCCACCAGAACTGAAGACCCCAGAGAAACTCAAAACATTTATAAATTACTAATGGAAAAAGGCCTTGAACCCACGCAAGTGTATCTTAGTGAAAGTTCAGGTTCAAGAACCCAGGTCATATTTCCGGGAGCCATCGTTTCTTTCAGAGGTCAGGAAATACCCGTACAATTACTAAATACGCAACTCGGAACTTCTTCTCAAACGGTTATTAATAACTCCATACAGGCTATAGAGTATAATTTTGCCCATGCTATCAAAACACTTACTGATACGCGCCGACCACGCGTGGCTTTTCTCGAAGGGCATGGTCAGTTGAGCCCTCTTGAAACGGCTGATATTGAACAGGAACTTTCGCATTATTATGCTGTCAGCCGTATTAGCTTTGCTTATGATGATCCTCATTTTATGAAATATATTTCCGAAAAAATAGACTCCAGATTTGTAACCACAGATACACTGGAGCAATATGTTGAATTTGAGGAGGATATGATAAGTGAGTATGTGAGGTTGCAATTTGACTGGGTCAATACTTTCGATGCACTTATTATAGCACAGCCTACCAGCCCTATAGGTGAAAGGGATAAATTCCTTATTGACCAATATATTATGAATGGCGGTAAAGTGCTTTGGCTCATCGATGCTGTTCATGCTTCCATGGATAGCCTTGTAATGAATGCATCGACGATGGGTTTTACAAAACGCCTTAACATAGAAGATCAGCTTTTTAAATATGGTGTAAGAATAAACAACAATTTGATACAGGATCTGAAATGTGCTCAAGTGCCTTTAGAAACCGGACGCATTGGCAACCAGCCGCAATACAATTTTTTTCCGTGGGTATTTTTCCCAATTATTATGCCTGAGAGCAATCACCCTGTTGTAAGTAATCTGAATGCTATTAAATGTGAATTTGTCAGCAGTATCGATACTATTGCCGTGCCTCATGTTGATAAAACCATTCTGCTGACAAGTTCCAGATATAGTAGAACTTTAAACGCTCCGGTTCCCATCGACTTAAATATTATGCGTCGTCCTCCGGATGAGCGGCTTTTCAACAGACCTTTCCAACCTATAGCAGTTTTGCTCGAAGGAGAGTTTGAGTCTTTATATAAAAACAGGTTGTTACCCGATGCTTTTTTTGATGCAGCAAAGCATATAGATATTAAAGAAAACAGTGTTGAAAATAGAATGATTGTGGTTTCTGATGGTAACATTATTCGGAATCAAATTCGCAGAAGCGATACTGGCGAGCTTATACCACTGCCCCTAGGGTACGATAGGTGGACAAGACAAACTTTTGGCAATAAGGATTTTATACTTAACTGCATCAACTATCTGTGTGACGATTCTGAATTGATTCAGGCAAGAGCCAAAGAGTTTAGATTAAGGCTTCTGGATAAAACTAAAGTAAGAAACTATAAGTCAATGGTGCAAGTTGTCAACTTTGCTGTGCCCGTTTTACTGGTTATTATTTTAGGCTTTATCTTGTTTTATGTAAGGAAAAGAAAATATGCAAAAAAGCATGTGAAATAAAAATTATAACCCATCAAAAATTCATTGCTAATAGAATGTCATTAAAAATAATGACAAAAAATAAAAATACATGAAGAGAAAAAAAGTCTTACTGATTACTGTTTTAACAATTCTTCTAGGTGCCATTGCCACTCATTTATTATTAACTAATGCCCCGACTACGATTCGCAGAGATATTGCCGATTTTTCAATCAGGGATACGGCTTCAATTAAAAAAGTCTTTATGGCCGATATGAATGAAAACATTGTCAAACTTGAGAGAACTGAATCAGGGAAATGGCTACTGAATGACACATATGAGGTCAGGGCGGAAAATATGGCTACTTTATTCAGAACTTTGATATGGATAGAAGTAAGAGAGCCCGTGCCACACAGGCATCTTGATGATGTTTTAAGATTGATGGCGGCAACATCAACAAAAGTTGAGATATACCAAAGGGTGTACCGTATAAACTTGTTTGATCGTATCAAGCTTTTTCCGCATATTAAACGTACTAAAACATTTTTTGTTGGTGAGTCCACCGGAGACCAGATGGGTACTTACATGCTTATGGAAAATGCTTCAACCCCTTTTGTTACTTATATGCCCGGCTTCAGAGGCTTTTTGTCAACACGCTTCTCCGCCCATAAAAGGGATTGGCGTGACCCCAAAATTTTTCGCTACCGTCTGTCGGAAATAGAGTCTGTGAGAATTGACTTTCATGAAGAACCTCATGAGTCTATTAAAGTTGTTAACAACAACGACCGCACTTTCTCTCTTTACGATGTGCATAATGACATGCAGGCTGTTAATACTTTCGATACTCTAAAAGTTCTTAGTTTTATTTCTTCTTTTGACAATATCAGCTTTGAAGCCCTTGTAAATCACATAAGTATCAAAGACTCCATCCTCGATTCCAAACCCCTACATACCATTACGGTTGACCTTTTCGAAGGTACTGCCAACAGGATAGACACATACAAAAAATGGGCTATTGAGGGCGAAGAAGACCTTTGGGGAGAACCTATCATTTACGACAGAGATAGAATGTATGCCCATATTAACAACGGTAATGATTTTGTTCTTATACAGTACTATGTCTTTGACAGAATTCTGAAAACGCTTTCATATTTTACAGGAGATGAAAATGAACATTTTGATACAGCCCTGTAAATACGCGCCAATAAGCCAAGAAAAGTGCCTTGTATGGTTTTTCGAAATAAGTATTTCAGCAGCACTACACATCCCTTAAATGTATGCGAATTGTTGAAATCTTGTTTTATAGGGTTAATTTAGATTATTTTTAAATTTATTCATGAACTTGTTTTTTTTTCTCTATATATAATTCTTTAAATATATTTGCAGCGAATAAAAACACTAATTTAAAATTTTGTATTATGGCTTATGTAATTAATGACGATTGTACTGCATGCGGCAGCTGTTTAGACGAATGTCCAGTTGAAGCAATAGCTGAAGGTGATATTTATGTAATTGACCCTGAGGTATGTACAGACTGTGGTGCTTGTGCTGATGTTTGTCCGGTTGAAGCTATTCATCCAGAGTAAACACAGAAGTAGTATCTAATTAACGAACTTAAAAAGCTGCTTGATACTTCAAGCAGCTTTTTTTTATAGCCTATGACAACACTTCTTGAGTGTTACTGAATGAAATAATTTGTGGTGTGAATTTTAAGAAATTATATCTGTGTAATACGACTAATATAATAAAAAAAGCCGGCTATATTTTTATATAGCCGGCTTTTTGTTTAGGGTTGTTTGATGTATTTTACATCATGCCACCCATTCCGCCCATGCCGCCCATGCCTGGATTAGGCATTGCCGGAGCAGACGCTTCTTCTTTTTCTTCTGCTAACACACATTCAGTGGTCAACAACATACCTGCAATTGATGCAGCATTTTCAAGAGCTACTCTGGTAACTTTAGTGGGGTCAATAACTCCTGACTTGAAAAGATTTTCGTACTTTTCTGTGCGCGCATTAAAACCAAAGTCGTCTTTTCCATCTTTTACTTTCTGCACAACGATGGAACCTTCGATACCTGCATTTTCAACAATTTGACGCAATGGTTCTTCCAATGCTCTCTTAATGATAGCAACACCTGTTGTTTCGTCTTCATTTTCACCTGTGAGGCTTTCGAGGGCTTGTATTGTTCTGATGTAGGCCACACCACCACCTGGCACGATGCCTTCTTCTACTGCTGCTCTGGTTGCATGAAGTGCATCATCATAGCGGTCTTTCTTTTCTTTCATTTCAACTTCACTGGCAGCACCTACGCTAATAACTGCTACACCACCAGATAATTTTGCCAAACGCTCTTGTAGCTTTTCTTTATCGTAATCAGAAGTTGTATTTTCTATCTGAGCTTTGATTTGGTTTATACGTGCTTGTATCTGTTCAGTTTCTCCTTTGCCGCTTACAATTGTTGTATTGTCTTTGTCGATGCTTACTTTTTGAGCACTTCCCATGTGAGATAAGTCGGCATTTTCGAGTTTGTAACCTTGTTCTTCAGAAATCACAGTACCTCCAGTCAGAATTGCAATATCTTCAAGCATGGCTTTTCTTCTATCGCCAAAACCGGGAGCTTTAACAGCTGCAATTTTGAGGGAACCTCTCAATTTGTTAACTACTAAAGTAGCCAAGGCTTCGCCTTCTACATCTTCAGCAATAATTAAAAGGGGTTTTCCTGTTTGAACAACTTTTTCGAGTATAGGCAGGAAGTCTTTCATTGTTGACAACTTCTTGTCGTAAATAAGAATGAAGGCATCTTCAAAATCAGCTTCCATTTTTTCAGTATCAGTTACAAAATAAGGAGAAATATAGCCACGGTCGAATTGCATACCTTCTACAACTTTCACTTCTGTTTCAGTACCTTTGGCTTCTTCAATGGTAATAACACCTTCGTGACCCGCTTTCGACATAGCATATGAAATGGTAACACCAATTTCATTTTCGTTGTTGGCAGAAATTGAGCCCACCTGAGAAATCTCATCAGCTGCAACTATTTCATTGATAATTTTCACCTTATCTTCGTGGTCTTTTCTGTCTTTAGTTTCTTTAAAAACAACTTCAGCTTTACTGATGATGTCATTTTTTTTGATTGATCGTGATTGGTTTTTAAGATTTTCGATAGCATACATTACAGCTTTATCAATGCCGCGTTTAAGATCCATTGGGTTGGCTCCTGCTGTAACATTTTTCAGGCCGGTGGTTATAATTGACTGAGCTAAAACAGTTGCTGTTGTTGTTCCATCACCCGCTACATCAGCTGTTTTGGAAGCAACTTCTTTGGCCATTTGTGCACCCATATTTTCGATAGGGTCAGACAACTCAATTTCTTTTGCTACGGTGACGCCATCCTTAGTCACTTGAGGGGCGCCAAATTTTTTATCTATGATAACATTACGTCCTTTAGGTCCGAGTGTTACTCTTACTGCATCTGCCAAAGCATCAACACCTTTTTTGAGGTCGTTGCGTGCTTCAATATTAAATTTTATTTCTTTTGCCATTTCTAATAATGATTTTAATGTTAATAATTAATTATTTTTTTTTAAACAATAGCGTAAATATCCGATTCACGCATCATTAAATATTCTTTACCGTCGAGTGTTATTTCCGTACCGGCATATTTTCCATAAAGAACAGCATCGCCTTCTTTAACGGTTAAGGGCTCATCTTTTTTGCCGCTGCCCACGGCGACCACTGTACCTTTTTGTGGTTTTTCCTTGGCTGTATCGGGGATAATGATACCGCCTGCTGTTTTTTCTTCGGCAGTAGCAGGTTCTACTAATACTCTGTCTGCTAACGGTTTAATGCTTAATTTTGTCATAGTTTTTAATTTATTTTAATGGGTTCAACATTTTATGTTCATAATCGAGCACCTCATTAGCGAATCTTATGCCATTTCAATTTTTAGCTCGTTTTAGGTCATTTTTGTCAGTTATAAGCTTATAAAAAATAAAAATGGCAGTATGTTATGACATTATGACATTATTAAAGTTTTGGGCGTATGTCATACAAAAAAAAAGCCAACAATACAGGTCATTGTTGGCTTTTACGAAATAAGATGTCTTTGAAAGAATTCTAATATTTTACAGTCAGATGTGCAATGAATGACAACATCTGTGTTTAATCTTCTATGGGTTGTTGCCCTACAGGCTGCTGTTGCTGTTGTTGTTGCTCGGCAGGAGTTTGTGTACCAGCCCCCGGGGGTTGTTGAAAATCGACAGCTGGTGTTCGCTCTATATATTCCATCAGCTGACTATCGTAAGTCGTTACGGTTTGAGTTCGGGGTATAACAAATATAGACAACAAGCTTAAACCAACCAGAGCTATGGCAAGTGTCCATGTTGTTTTTTCGAGAAAGTCGGCTGTTTTACGAACACCCATTACCTGATTGGAGGCTGAAAAATTGGAAGCTAACCCACCACCTTTAGAATCTTGCACTAATACAACTATTATGAGGAGTATGCATGCAATAAAAATCAATACTGAAATAAAAATATAAGCACCCATTTTAATTTATTTTTTTGTTTGTTTTTTAATTTTTTCAATTTCGCGTGCAAAGTAAGCACTTTTTTCGGGATATTTCAAAGATAATTTTTCATAAGTCTTAACAGCTTTATCAAAATTGCCCTGCTGTTCGTATATTTGAGCAAGTGTTTCTGAAACATAATCAAGTTTATCAATAACACTTTGATGAGATAAATCAGCATCATTTACCATGTCTTTCTTGGGCGTTATGCGTGGCTCATTCTCTAAAAAATTTTCAACAATTTTTTTCTTATCCAATTTGCCGTCAGTTGCCGGCTTATTTTCAGCTTCTTGCTCTTTGTTAATTTCTTTTAAGCGTTTTTCTACGATAGCCCTTAATGCGGCGTCTTTTTCTGATGCTTCTGTCCTATGGTCTGACTTTATGCTACTATCTTCTGCCTCCGATATATTTAACGCTTCATTATTTATAATATTTTCAGCTGTTGTCTGTTCAGTGCCGGTGGTATCTTTAGAAAATTTGTCATCGTTTTTTTCTTGTTGCGAAGCACTGTGTTGTTTTATAAGTTCCTGAACCTGCCGGTATAATGTTGCTCTGCAGGGACTGTATGCAGCAGCTGATGCCAGTTGCTTTGTTTCAGTCTTTTGGTTTTTTTGAACCAGGGACAATAATAACTGCTTATGGGCCGACTGGCAATATGGGTAATCGTTAAGGTATTTTTTTAATGCTTCTAAAGTCACCTCTGATGTGTTGTCAAGAATATTTAAATGGTTTTTAAACAGGAATTGTGACATGCTGCTTTTTTTTTTGCAAAAATACGATTTTTTATTTTGAGATTATACAAACCGCTAATATTTTTAACAGCGTATTACTGGTTAACTGTTTGTTATAAGAAGATGTCTCACTGCCTTCAAAATGTTTTCAGCAAACGGCAGTTTTGACAGTCTCATTTAGATGGGTATGGGTAAGCTGATTCAAAAAAAATTGTACAGCATCCGCGGTTTTCATGTCAAAAATGTTTGCGGAATTTTTCAGTGGGAGGGGGTGTCTAAAAATTATACTGTAGTAGCTTTATTGGTTTCAATAGCCATCAGAATGTCGTTTTCTTCCTCCAGTTTTTCTATCCTTTCTAATGCAGTTATAAGCTTTTTTTCGAGGTCTTTATTGTTTGAATTCAATTCTTTGATTTGTTTTACCTGACGTTTAAACTCTTTTTCAACAGCAAAGCACTTTTGTATTTTTTCTTTCAGAGCCTTTTCTGTTTTTAGATGCAACTTCATCAGCGCACTGTGATGGCTTTCTTGTTCTTTGCACACCTCTTCAAGTTTGGTATGTGACATTTTAAGTTTTTTTATTTCTTCATCCTTTTCTTCTTTTTCTTTTTTTAGAAGGGTGTTTTTGCCATTTAAAATTTTTATTTCATTGTTTAAGTTACTTGTGTTCTCAAGCGCTTTAGCCAACGAATCTTCAAGTGCTTTTACCTTTTTCTTAAGTTCAAAAGCATCATTAAGTATGCTTTCAACTTTTTGAGTCACATTTTGGAAATGGGTTTTGATATTCATATGTTGAAATTTAGGGGTGTTCTTCATAAATTATGATTGTTTGACCTATTTTAAGTAATTCGGGGTTCTCAATATTGTTGTCATGAGCAATTTTTTGATACTTGTACCCATCCTGATAATAGGTTATCGCAAGACGCCAGAGATTGTCATTTTTTTTAACGATATGTTCAATAGCATTTTGATTTTTTTCATTATTATCGTGGCTCTCTGATTTTTTTGTAGCATCTACAAAAGATTTTATAGTGTCAGATACCGCTGCCTTTTGTTGGTTTTCCATATCTAAAGTGTACTGTTGATTTTTAGACACTTTTTCTTCTTTTGTCAGTGAACGGCTGACTTTTTCTTTTTCACCGGATAATGTGCTTTTTGCTTTTATTGAAAGGTAGAAAGCAGACAGTATTGCAATTACCAGAAGTATGGACAATAAGGCTATGGTGTTATTTTTACGTATTAAAAGCTTTCTGGTGATTTTTATTTGGGTAAGTAATTCTAAATCCGAACTACATTTAGGACATGATTTAGTGCTCTTATCTAAATCAGGTTCGTGGCAAACAGGACAGTTCATAATTTATTCTTTTAATTATACATAAAATCAAATATAATACTTTAAAATACTAATAGCAAGTAATTTAACATTTTTTTTGTAAAAATTTTTAATCAATTGATCTTAGAAAGGATGAAAAAAAACAGGCAACCAAGGTCGGGTTTATTATTTCATAAATTGTCCACAAAAATAAATTCCAACAGACTGATTATTTATGATACTATGGTCAGTTTTATCATTTTTTTAAGATGATTTTCTCAATTATAGTCTTTTCATTAGAGATTATTTCAAATAAATAGATGCTGTCATTTAAATGAGATATGTCAATTGCGGTTTTTTTTGTATTAACACTTTCAGAATATAGTAAATGCCCTGATAATGAGCGGATGTTAATTTGTGTGGCATCAATGCCTTTTGCATTGGCTGACACATATACAACACCTTCGGTAGGGTTTGGGTAGATACTCAGCCAATGAGCATCTTTTTTATAGGTTTCACATAGGGTAATGATTTCACAATCATGGCTTCCGCTCGGATACAGTGTTGTATTATTTTTTGAAAAACAAATGAGTGAATAATCAGGAAAACCGACATAATCTCCGGGATAATTGACAATAAGCCCGTAGGTTGAGCCAAGTCCTTCTATTATTGATATATGATATGCCTGATTAACTATCCACCTTTTTCGGTAAGTATCTCCCATTAATATAGAATCAATGTCGAGGACGATGTCGTACCCGTGTGGGCTATGAATGGTATCACCAATTTCTAAATTAAAATCGTATAACACACGTTCCGTGTTGCTTGAAGGATCTACAAAATAGACTTTTTTATTGACTGTGTCTTGTCTGAATGCACCCTTGTAACCAGGGCTAACATTTGTGCTGGAATCATTTGTAATTGATAGGACAAATGGGATATGCAGCTTCTTGTATGTGACGTGGTCTATCAATGTGTCCCCTGCAATAATTATTGAATAGAATTCACTTATTAATCCATCAAAACCCCAACGTGTGTAATTGTAGTTCCATACAGCATTTTTTTCGGGGAAAGGATGATAAATATTTGTTTGACTAAAGGATAAAAAAAATATAAAGGTGAAGCTTGCTGATAATATGTACTTTTTCATCATGGTTTTTTATTTTTTTTGTTTTGTAAAGTAAAGTTACCATTTTTTTGAATTTTGAAAATATTTAAAATAAAAATACTACTTTTGTACTAATTTTAAATAAATCTAAAAAAATATAAAACATTTTAAATTTTTTATTATGTCAACAGAGAAAGCAGATTTGATAAAAAAAGTAGAGAGCGTAATAGATCAAATAAGACCATACTTAGAGGCTGATGGAGGCAATATTCGTTTTGTAGAATTGTCGGATGACAATATCGTTTATGTTGAGTTGTTGGGTGCCTGCAAAGGTTGCCCGATGAGTATGATGACTTTGAAGTCCGGTGTAGAAAGTGCTGTTAAAAAAGCTATTCCGGAGATAAAAGCAGTAGAGGCCGCAAGTTTATAGTTGAAATATTGAAAATTTCCGGTTTTGGTTCCAGTTAAAAGTCGTTTCAAAAGGACATTGTTTTTAGTACTGGGGACATTATTTGTTGTTTTGGGCGTGCTGGGCATAGTTTTACCATTAATACCCACAACACCTTTTCTTTTATTGGCATCTTACTTATACTTGCGCAGCTCCTTGCGTTTTTATAATTACCTGATCCACCATAAAATATTAGGCTTTTATATTAAAAGCTATCTCGAAAAAAAAGGCATCCCCAAAAATGTAAAAATAATAAACCTTATTTTGCTTTGGTTTTTTATAAGTATATCTGCCTTTGTTTTCATTGATAATGTTTATATTCGCATATTACTATATGTAATTGCTGTTGGTGTCAGCATTCATATTCTGATGCTCAAAACATTAAAAAAGAAAGAATGAAGGCTTTTTTTTTGGTTTTAATACTTTTTGTGCTATTACAACCCGAAGCATCTTCTCAGTTTTATAATGCGGGACAGTCTCCTGGTAAATTGCGTTGGCAAAAAATAGAAACGCCTTTTTTCGAAATTGTTTTTCCTGCCGGTTACGATAGTACGGCACAGCTTTTTGCTTACTACCTTGAGACGGCTTACCCCCGGGTTGCCAACCATATTAACAGTCCGTTAATTCGCATACCCGTTGTCATTCACAATCAGGGTATGAGGTCGAATGGCTTCGTCAGTTGGGCTCCAAAGCGTGTGGAACTTTTTCCTTTATCATCTCAGCAGCGCCTTTCCGTTGATTATAAGCAACATTTGAGTCTTCACGAACTGCGACATGTGGCACAAATGAGCAGTCTGAACAGGTATGCAACTGCCAGCTTAGGCTATGTTTTCGGCCAGCAAATCACAGGAGCATTGGCCGGACTTTATCTGCCATTATGGTTTTTGGAGGGCGATGCTGTATGTGCCGAAACTGCTCTTACAGCGTCGGGCAGAGGCCGAAATCCGGCTTTTACAAATAAATTGAGAGCGCAGCTTATTGAAAAAGGAAAATACAGTTATGAAAAAGCAAAATTCGGCTCCTATAAAGATTTTGTACCCAATCATTATGAGTTGGGCTACTTCCTGACAGCGCACGGACGGACATACTACAGTCGTGATATCTGGCCTGAGGCCTTAGATAAGGTAGCCCGTCGCCCATGGGCATTATACCCATTTGCACAAGCTATCAGGAAACACACTTCGCTTAACAAAAGTGCATACTATGAAGCCGCTATGGATAGCTTATATACTGATTGGAAAAAGCATATTGCGAGCTTGCCGCAAACTTATGCGGCCAAACTTTTACCGCCCAAAAACGATTATGCTGACTATGCACGACCTGCTCTTTTGAATGATTCAACGCTTGTATCTGTAAAAAGAAGCTTTTCAGACCTCGATAAAGCTGTGTTGATTGATATTCAGAATGGCGGCCAAACGCTTTTAAGGCCGGCGGGACGTATATACCCTTCAACACTTTCTGCCCACGGAAACCATATATATTATATAGAACACACACCTGATAAGAGATGGCAACACCGTTCGTCCAATAATGTCGTTAAGCAAGATGTCAGAAACGGTAAAAGAGTGCGTCTTACACAAAAGGGCAGATATCAAACTGCGGTTGTGTCGCCTGATGGACGACTGCTTGCTTGTGTGCATGCTGATTTACATGGAAGACATAGTTTACATTTGTTATGTTCGGATAATGGCTTAAAAAAGGATATAATGAATGGTTTTCACAGTATTGAAATTATTGACCCTGCGTGGGTTGACAATAAGACCATCGTTTTTATTGCTGCATCACAGGAGGGAAAGGCTATCGCATTAATAGATACTGAAAGCCAGGAAGTGCATATTGTTAAAGATTTTGATTATACTGAAATTGGTACGCCCACAGTTTACTACGACTTTATCATATTTACCTCTTCTTTTAGTGGCATCAATAATATTTATGCATGGGATATATCTGAAAGGCAAAAGTACTTGCTTACATCATCAAATTTTGGCAACAGCAACGCAGTAGTTGATGCTAAAGGAGGCCGTCTTATCTATTTGAACTTGTCAGCATTAGGCAATACTTTAGTGCAAACACCGCTGGATAGTCTTCTATGGATACCTGAAGAAGCCATTACTGTTTTTCAAGACAGAATGCTTGACAGTCTTACAGTGCAAGAAGGAGGGGCCATTCAGTTTAATGCGGAACCGGACACTTTATACGAGGTCGTTGCTTACAGTAAATTAAGACATTTTTTCAACTTTCACAGCTGGGCACCCTTGTATGTAAATGTTGACAAAAATACTGTAAACCCCGGAGCTGTCTTGTTTTCTCAAAACTTGCTAAGCACAGCTACTTCTCACTTTGGTTACGAATACGATATCCATACGGAGCAGGGTGCTTTTGTGGCCGGTATCGATTATGAAGGCTGGTATCCCATTATATCAAGTAATTTTAAATATGGGAAAACAACTATGCGTTATGATGCCGACACAGACCTGTTGTATCAGGAACTTACCGTAAGTGGCGGTGTAAACGTGCCTTTTAGGTGGCAGCGTGCACATTATATGCGCCATTTAAACATATTTGCTCATAACAATCTGCTGCAACTAAAGCCTGAGCAAGGTAAAGATACATTGGCTGATATACAGATAAACACAATGGACTATGGATTTATCATATCAAACAGACGCTTAATGGCTATGCGTGATATTCACCCTGCTTTTTCTCAAAGTTTGATGTTCAGGTATGCACACAGTCCATTGGGCAGTAAACAAAAGGCCGGAGATGTGTGGGGTGCTAGACTGAACCTTTTTTTCCCGGGATTGCTGAAACATCATAGCTTATATATGCAACTCAATTATCAGGAGCGCGCACGTAAAGATATTTTGTTAAATTTTTTATTCCCTATCGCAAGAGGGCATAATACGCGGGATGATTTTTTCAAAACTGCTTTTACACTACAGTTTAATTATGCATTGCCTTTATTTTATCCCGACTGGGCCATAGGTCCCATTGCTTATATTAAAAGATTTAAGGCAAATATTTTTTACGACTATACAGAAACTCTTAATGAGGTACACTATTTACGTTCTTATGGTCTGGAACTTAATGCCCATACGCACTTGTTTAGATTTGTTGCACCCATAACGCTTGGCTTAAGATTTACATACAATCATAACCGTCAGTCTTTATTTGCCGAACCTTTGTTTAAGATTGATTTCAATGCTTTATAATATTTTTTTTAACCTAAGACACCTTATATAAAACGTGTTACAGAGATTTTTTGTTCGAAGATAATCGGATAGGGGGTGAAAATGAAACCCTTTCTCAGGCATTCATGGTTTTAATTTAGGCACTGAAACATTCAAAAACGTCATTCATAAGTAATTGCTTTTGTGGAGGCGTAGCCTGTTTTACTTTTGCTTCAAAATAATAAAGCGCTCAAAAAATGACCGAACGTTCAACCAAAAAATTAAATCAGTATTAACTTCAAAAATTTAAAAGAATGAAAAAAAACAAAACACTACAACTGCTGGCCTTATTGATGCTTTTTTTAAGTACAAAGGCAATTAATGGACAGGAAAATGCTGCCCAAATTATCAGAAAAATGGAAGAGCGCATGAGAGGGCACTCTTCATATAGTGAATTAACAATGACTACTGTACGTCCGCGATATACTCGTGAGATTTCTATGAAAAGTTGGTCAAAGGGAGATGATTATTCTTTGATATTAGTAACAGCACCTGCACGCGATAAAGGTACGGCATATCTGAAAAGAGGTAACGAAATTTGGAATTATGTGCCAAATATTGACAGGTTGATAAAAATGCCTCCCTCAATGATGTCTCAATCGTGGATGGGGAGTGATTTTTCAAATGATGATCTTGTAAGAGAAAGTTCCACAATTGACGACTATAGCCACCGTGTGTTACGCAAGGAAACCATTCAGGGGCGTCGTGCATGGGTTTTGGAGCTGATACCTAAGCCTGAGTCATCCATTGTTTATGGCAAAGTGTTGATGTGGATATGCAAAGATTCGTATGTGCAGCTGAAAATTGAAAATTATGATGAGTCAGATGTGCTGGTGTCAACAATTCTTTTCAAGGAAATTAAAAATATGGGTGGGCGCACTATACCTACTGTTTTGGAAATGATACCGGCAGACAGAAGAAATCAAAAAACCATTATCAGGTATGAAAATGCCCGTTTTAATATTTCCATTGACGAGGACTTCTTCTCTATTCAGAATTTAAAAAATGTTAGATAGTATTAAGCATAAAATAAAAAACAAATAAATATGAAAACACTATTAGTTTTAGCATGGCGTAATTTATGGCGTAAGAAAAAACGCACGCTCATCACTGTCAGTTCAGTAATGTTTGCAGCCATACTCACCATCGCACTGATGTCAATAGTTTCGGGTATGAAGCAACAAATGATTGAATCTATTGTAAGCAATACGACAGGACACATTCAAATTCAGGATGTATTGTATGATGATGAACCATCAATAGATTATGCATTGGAACTTAGCCCTGAAGTTATGCAACTTCTTGAACAGCATGAAAACTGTATAGCATATACGGTTCCCAGAATTCAGAATTTTTGTTTGGCTTCTAAAGATATTGGTACACGTGGGGTGCTGGTTACAGGCATAAAGCCGGAAAAAGAAAACAAGATGAACAATGTATCATCGCGTATCACGCAAGGGCGCATGTTTAACGATAATGATAATTATGCTGTTGTAGCCGAAGGTGTTGCCAATCAATTAGAACTGGAATTAGGCGACACTATAGTGCTTCTTGGCAATGGTTTTCAGGGAATGATTGCTGCCAGTAAATACAAAGTGGGTGGTATCGTTAGATTTCCTATGCCGGAACAGAACAACAGCATGGTCTATTTACCTTTAGCCGAAGCGCAGTGGCTTTTTGCTGCTCCTGATAGGGTCACCAACCTTATCATTATGGCAGAGGAACACGTTGATATTGACATGCTGTCGGCTGATCTTCAAAGCTCTTTAGATGATGAATGGTTTACTGTTTATACATGGGAAGAACTTTTGCCAGATGCTATTGCAGCTTTTGAAGTCCGTAATGCCCAGGTTAAAATGATGGCATGGATTCTTTATGCTGTTGTCGGTTTTGGAATACTTGGTACTATTATAACAATGGTTTTTGAACGCATGAAAGAGTTTGGAATATTGTTGTCAATAGGTCTTAAGCGCATTAAATTGGCTGCCATATGCATGTTGGAAACCTTGTTAATGAGTTTTCTGGGAGTTTTGGCAGGTATCGCTATAGGTTATCCCCTGATGTACAGTTTGTATAAAAATCCAATCCCTTTGAAAGATGATTTGGCTGACGTCATGATTGACATGGGTATTGAGCCTGTATTTGCTTTCTCTGTTGCACCGGAAATATTTTTGCAGCAAGGTCTGACAGTTTTCTTTATTGCTGTTGCTATCGGATTATACCCTGTTGTTAAAGTATTACGCTTAGACATGGTAAAAGCTTCAAGAAAATAAGTATTAACTTTTTAATCAGGAAAAAATGAAAAAAATATTAAAAATATCATGGAGAAATATTTGGCGGAACAAGATCCGCAGCAGTATCATTATCATAGCCATTATCATAGGCATAATGGGTGGTATTTTTTCAGGGGCAATTAGGTTGGCTGCTGAAAAACAGCAGTTTGAGGAAGCCGTAGATAACCGTACATCGCATATTCAGGTACATCACCCAAAGTTTGTTGCCAATCCGGAAGCACGGTTCTATATAAAAAACGGCATTCACATAGCCAAAGAAATTGAAGCGATAGATGGTGTTCATAGTGTCTCTGAACGCAGTGTTGTTGAAGGTATGGTAGCATCGGCAAATCTAAATGCTGGTGTCAGGATTAAGGGTGTAGATGCATTAGCCGAAGCCCTTACAACAAACCTAAACAGCCTGATCACCGAGGGCACTTATTTTGAAAATGAGGGTCGCTTGCCTTCAATTATAATAGGAGAGGCCCTGGCCAATACTATTAATGTGTCGGTTGGTTCAAGAATTGTGTTGACATTTCAGGATATAAAAGGAGAGATGATCAGTGCATCTTTTGTGGTAGAAGGACTATACAAACTAAGTTCACGCCGCTTTGAAGAATCCACGGTGTTTATACAATCAAAAAATATATATGATTTGATTGGCAAAGAAAAGCATGTAACGGAAATAGCTGTTGTCATTGATGATGTTGATAACTACAGGCTTATGGCAGAAAAGATTAGAAAGGCTTTCCCAGAATTGGATGTAAAGCACTGGGCAGATATGGAGCCCTCTTTATACTATTCTTTAGAGTTCCTCAATCAAAATCTTATATGGATGGTTGGTATCATAATTCTCGGTGTATCTTTTGGTTTGTTCAACACAATTCTTATGTCTGTCCTCGAAAGAGTTAAAGAATTTGGCATTCTTATGGCCATTGGCATGAAGAGAACCAAAGTCTTTTTGATGATAATTTTTGAAACCATAATGCTTTCATTTATAGCAGGTGTCTCAGGATTAATACTTTCTTACGGGATGATCAGACATTTCAAAGTCAAAGGCATAAACCTTGAAGGCGTGGGAGCCGAGGGGCTTGAAGATTTCGGATATGCCACTGTGCTTTATTTAGACCTCGACCCCCAAATGTATTTTCAAATAGGCATTATGGTCATGGTTTTTGCAGTTTTGGCAGCTGTTTATCCAGCTGTTAAAGCTATCAGGCTTTCGCCTGTTGAAGCGGTAAGAAGCGAATAGTTAATTAAAAAAAAATGTTAAATATTAAAATATTAAATATTATGAAAACAGTTATAGAAACAAAAAATCTGGTAAAAGTATATAATGGTGGCGTAGCACCCGTTAAAGCAGTAAACAATGTAAATATTAAATTCAACGAAGGCGAATTTACGGCCATTGTAGGCCCTTCGGGCAGTGGTAAAACAACCTTTTTGAACCTTATTGGCGGTCTGGATAAGCCTACCGATGGTGAAATATTTATCGAAAATGTAGATATATCAAAACTTAAAGAGCGTAAACTTTTTGACTTTCGCTTAAAAAATATTGGTTTTGTATTTCAATCCTATAATCTTATTCCCGTACTTACTGCAAAAGAAAATGTTTCATTTATTATGTTGTTACAAAAAATGAAAAGCAATGAAATGAACAAAAGGGCAGAGGAACTTTTGCAAGCTGTTGGTCTTGGAGATAAGATGGACGTCAGACCCAGCAAGCTTTCAGGTGGTCAGCAGCAAAGAGTGGCCGTAGCAAGAGCTTTGGCTTCAAAACCAAAATTTATCCTGGCCGATGAGCCTACAGCTAACCTTGATACACAGTCGGCACTCAATCTTTTGGATATTATGGCCAGGCTCAACAAAGAAGAAAATATCACATTGCTTTTTTCAACACATGACCAAAGAGTAATTGACAGAGCCAGACGTGTTGTAACCCTTATTGATGGTGCTGTAAGCGAAGATGTTAACAAATAATGATAAAATAAACCTTTCGAATCCTGCATAATGAAACCGATGAACTTAACGAGATAGTATAAAAATGTAGGATTCGATTATCATAATAATAAGAAATGAAAACGTATAAAAAGATAATTCTTGTTCAGCTTTTACTTGCATTTTTTAATGTTGTATTGGCGGAAAATAGTGCGGAAAACGCCAAAAAGTATGCGTTCACAGGTTATGTTAAAAACTTGAGTGGCTTGCGTGTGGAACACGATTTCTCGGATGCTGTATATGATAACCTGCTCCACAACAGATTGAACTTTACATGGCGTTTTTCTGATAATTTTAATGTGCATGCCGCTATGCGCAACAGGGTATTGTATAATCCGGTATTGAGTTCTTACCCTATTTTAAAAACTATGTTCGAAAGCGACGATGGTTTTTTCGATTTAAGTTGCATGTGGTTGGATAGTGGCGATTGGATTGCTCACAGCTCATTTGACAGGCTTTACCTTGACTTCAATTATAACAAATGGCATATCAGGGCCGGACGTCAGCGCATCAACTGGGGTATGAATGTAATTTCCAACCCTAACGATCTTTTTAATACATATTCTTTTTTTGACTTTGATTACCAAGAGCGCCCCGGTTCAGATGCCTTACGAGTTCAATATCACACAGGTTTTGCATCAAGAATAGAAATGGCTTACAGCCCTGCCGATGATATTAAAGAAAGTGCCGGTGCCATGCTGGTTTCGAAAAACTATAAAGCATATGATTTGCAGTTCCTGGCCGGCTATTATAAAAATCGTTTAGCCATTGGTACCGGTTGGGCAGGAAATATAAGAAGTACCGGCTTTAAAGGCGAAGGAACATGGTTTTACGATGTGGAAGAAAAACCGCACAAGCAGCGTGGCAATTTTGTGGCTGCCGCCGGTATTGACTATATGTTTAATACGGGTACTTTTGTTGTGCTTGAATTACTTTATAATGGCGGTCACAAACGCTCCGAACATGAACATTTTATGATTACTCAACCACTCAGACCAGATAATATTATGTTTTCGGAATTTGCTGTGACCATTAATGCACTACATCATTTTTCCAGCCTTTTTCAGGGAGGACTCGCTTTAATGACGCTCCCTGATATCGAAGCAGCCTTTATTATGCCCAATATTAATTTCTCTGCCGCAACAAATCTTGATGTTGAATTTATCACGCAAATTTTTGCTGGTGGTGATAAGTCTATCTTTCAGGATGCCGGATATTATTGTGTACTAAGTTTAAATTATGCCTTTTAAATCTTTTTTTAGCTCCTTTGCCAAATTCTAAAGTAAGACACTTTTAATTATTTAAAATTAGATTTATTAAAAATAAATATGTAAATTTGCATTTTAAATAAAATAAGACAGATATTATGGAGCCCACTGAAACATATCATAAAAACAATCTGGAGAAATCTTTTTCGCCGTATTTAAGACAACATGCAAAAAATCCGGTTTGGTGGCAGGAGTTTAATGAAGACACTTTAAAGTATGCCGCCGAAAAATCTAAGCCATTGTTATTGTCGAGTGGTTACTCGACATGTCACTGGTGCCATGTCATGGCGTCAGATGCATTTTCTGATGCCTCGACGGCGGCATTTTTGAACAAGCATTTTGTGTGTGTAAAAATTGACAGGGAAACGCATCCTGATATTGATGACTGGATGATGGCATATTTGCAAAAGGAAACGGGGCAAGGTGGATGGCCTTTGAATGTGTTTGCCACACCGGATTTAAAACCCTTTTATGCCTTGATGTTTGCGCCTGCCAAAGAAGGTGGGTATGGCCGCCCTTCATTTTTAAACATACTGAAAGAAGTTTTAATAGCTTACAATCAAAAAAAAGCTTCCTTTTCATCATTCAACATATCTGTTCCAATTTCAGGAGAAGCCAAAACAGATGACTTTGGATTTAAAGATGAAAGCCAAATATGCTCTGCCATGTATCAATATTTCGATACGGAAGAGGGGGGGCTTTATGGCATGCAAAAGTTTCCACCTCATGCCACTTTATTTTACCTGCTTCATTTGCAAAACTTCAATGAATATACCGATACATTTTTGCGTTATACCTTACAGACCATGAGTCGTTCGGGCTTGCACGATCATTTGCAGGGTGGCTTTTATCGCTACTGTACTGATAGAAGATGGCGCGTGCCTCATTTCGAAAAAATGCTTTACGACCAGGCCATGATGCTTATGAATTATGCTTTAGCGACTCACAGATTCAAGCTTTTGGAATTTAAGGATGTGGTTGCAGCAATAATTAAGTGCTTAGAGGAAACTTTTGAAGCTGGAGACTTGCTTGCAGCAGCTCATGATGCCGACACTAATCATCAGGAGGGCTTGACGTACTTATGGACCGAAGATGAAATAAAACAGTTGCTGACTCCTGATGAAGCTAAAATTTTTCATCAAAGGTATCTGTGTCACAGCTTTGAAGGGCGCTGTCATTTGATAAAGAAGAAGGATGCTCCACTGGATGAAATAGAAGCTAAACTTTTAAAGCAGCGTGCAGAAAGACCGCAACCATTTCGCGATGACAAGTGCATTACTTCCTGGAATGCCTTGGCAGCTATAGCATTCATATATGCGCACAGGTATGCCGGATTTGATACTTTCGGTAAAGCTAAGATGGTGTTCGAAAAGCTTTTACTTAAGCATAAACGTCCCCATGGGATGATAGCACATGCTTCTTTAGGCGGTGCTGTACAGGACAAAACATACCTTGAGGATATGGCTGCCATGTTATTGCTCGGTACTTACCTCTTTGAAGAAGATGCCGTAGAAAAAGCTACTCTGGAAACATTATTAAAGGGCGTGTTAAGTTTTAAAAGAAATGGGAATTGGTATGCATCAACAGACAGCCTGATAGGGCCGGTGCCTGCTTCCACCCACGACCATCCCTACCCATCAGCTGTATCTATGGCAGAAGCAGCTATCGTAAGGTACAAACTGTTGACTAACAGCGTGGTTGAACCTCTGTCCTTTAAATCACCTCTGTCATGCGATTTCTATAATATGGCCGTAAAGTGGAGCCGCAATCAGTATGCTGTTTACGGTACACCAACAGTTATTAATGCAGGCTTAATAAGGCCGGGAAGTTTACAAAAACGATCGTCGAAACCTACTATTTGTATCAATAATACCTGTAAAGATTTGAATGTCGAAGCGTATCAAAAGTTGATAAGTTAGAAGCTACGTCAGTATTCAGCAAATTATAATATTAGAACCAGTCGAAAGTTATGAAGGTGCTCTTGTGTATTACTTGAAAACTTTTCACAACCAGCGTAAGTTTTGTCAAATTTTTAATTCCAATTTTTTTTTAACAGTTATTTCTTCACTTGTACATTGTTTAGTCGTTACAAAAGGATAGGAGTAAAGGGGTAAGGTTTCTGTTTGTTAAGTGCTTCAAATATTTGGGTGGACAGAATTAACAGTTTGTAAAAGTTTTACTATAAGAATTTATATTTTTACATAATTTTGCGTTAATAAAAAAAACGGAAATTCTGATGCACCTTGCAATTATTGACTGGCTTATCATTATTTTTTTTCTGATTGTATTTTTGGCAATTGGTTTTTACTACAGAAAGCGTGCAGGGCGCAGCATTACTGATTTTTTTCTTACCGGTCGTAATCTTCCCTGGTACATAGCCGGTATCTCCATGGTAGCTACCACTTTTGCGGCAGATACACCATTGGCGGTAACGGAACTGGTAGCGCAAAATGGTATCTCTGCCAATTGGCTGTGGTGGAACATGCTTATAGGGGGCATGCTGACGACTTTCTTTTTTGCAAAATTTTGGCGGCGTGCAAATATCATAACAGAATTGGAACTTATTGAGTTGCGCTACAGTGGTAAAGCTGCGGCTCTTTTGCGAGGCATCAAATCTGTTTATATGGGTGCTTTTATTAACGCTTTGATTATTGGCTGGGTCAATATTGCATTGATGTCATTGGTAAAAGTTTTTTTTGGCGTGCCCGACAGTTATCTTATATGGGTGGTTGCCGGCGCTATGCTTTTAACAGTTACTTATTCGGCTTTGTCGGGTTTATGGGGGGTTGCTGTTACTGATGTTATACAGTTTGTTATAGCCATGACCGGTTGTATTATACTGGCTTTTTTGGTCGTTAACTCGTCAGAAATTGGTGGTATAAGTGGTTTAAAATCGCAACTGCCTCCCTGGTCATTGAACTTTTTTCCTTCTATTTCATTACAAACGAGTGGGGGAGAGCTTGCTCAAACTTTGAGTATTTCAATGGGAGCGTTTTTGGCTTTTGTCGGCATACAATGGTGGGCTAGTTGGTACCCTGGAGCAGAGCCGGGTGGCGGAGGCTATATCGCCCAACGTATGATGAGCTGTAAAGATGAAAAAAATGCTGTTTTTGCGACACTTTTCTTTCAAATAGCTCACTATTGTTTGCGTCCCTGGCCGTGGATTGTTGTAGGGTTAGCTGCTATAGTATTATACCCCGAACTTTCTGACGACGACAAAAAACTGGGCTATGTTATGGCGATGAAAGATTTTTTACCTGCCGGTCTTACCGGGTTGATGCTTATGGCTTTTTTTGCTGCATATATGAGCACCATCAGTACGCAGCTCAACTGGGGTGCCAGCTTTTTGGTAAACGATTTTTACAAAAGGTTTTTAAAACCTGAAAATAAATTTAAATCTGCTGCTGCTGCTCAAAAAAATTATGTTGCTGCCAGCAGAATTGCTACGCTCTTGATAATGCTTCTAGCCTTGTATGTTACGACCCGTATAACACGCATATCCGATGTGTGGGCTTTTCTTATTGAATGTGGTGCCGGCCTCGGTTTGGTACTTATCCTCAGATGGTATTGGTGGCGTATTAATGCCTGGAGTGAAATAACGGCGACCTTATTCCCTTTTATAGCTTATGCTTTTGCCAAGTTGTATCTGGAGCATGTTTTGCCGGAAGCTTTCATAGAAAACAGGTTCTCATATTACTTTACTGTGGGAACAACAACAATAGTATGGTTGTCAGTTACTTTTCTGACCAAGCCGGAATCTCAAAAAACATTACAGCATTTTTATGAGCGTGTCCGGCCCGAAGGCGCATGGAAGCCATTTGTTACTAAAGAAAAAGCATATAAAAAACCACAGATGCGTTACCTTATTTTATCGTGGTTATCAGCAATAATTATGGTGTACGCCACGTTGTTTTTTTCGGGTAAGGCTATTTTTGCAGAATGGGGACAAGCAGCTATGTGGTTTTCTGTCGCCGTATTTGCTTTTGTGGGTTTACGTCTCTTTATTTCAAAAACCAATATTTTCAAATAATCAGTAACCAATGAAACCAAAAGATAAAAGAAAAAGAATTATTACCCTTATCATAGTCATTATATTAATAATCACCGTTGTTTTTATGCGTACGCGTAAGAGCATAGGAGAAAATATCAGTGTGGCCGTTGAGAGGGGTGATTTTTATATTGAAGTGGTCACTACCGGTGAACTTGAAGCCAAGAACTCAGAATATATACAAGGTCCTTCAGGATTGCGTACCGTGGGTATTTGGAACGTACAGATCAGTGACTTAGTTCCTGAAGGTTCCATTGTTGATTCGGGTGATTATGTTGGTGCACTCGATCGTACTGAAATAAGCAACAGGCTTAAAGACCTGCAAACAGAACTTGAAAAACTGGAAACTCAATTTATCAGAACCCGCCTCGACACTACCTTAGAGTTGAGAAATGCCCGTGATGAACTTCGCAATCTTGAGTTTGCTCTTGAAGAAAGAAAAATTGTGTTAGAACAATCTCAGTTTGAGCCACCTGCTACTATCAGACAGGCTGAACTCGATTTGGAAAGAGCACATAGAGCCTATAAGCAGGCTGTTAACAATTATGAATTAAGGCTTGAGCAAGCTAAAGCAAATATGCAAGAAGTGTCGGCTACATTGGAACAGCAAAGGCGGCGTCTCGATGCGATGCTTAAGGTCCTCGATGAGTTTACTATTACCGCCCCTCAGGCAGGGATGGTCATTTATCGCCGCGACTGGGATGGACGTAAAATAACCGTGGGGTCACAAATCAGTACCTGGAATAATGTCATTGCAACACTACCTGACTTCTCTATTATGATATCTAAAACCTATGTCAATGAAATTGACATAAGTAAAATTAGTGTGGACCAAACTGCTGTAGTTGGTATTGATGCCTTCCCTGATAAGGTTTTTACGGGGCGCGTAATTGAAGTTGCCAATGTTGGTGAACAGCGACCTAATTCTGATTCAAAGGTCTTCGAGGTAAAAATAAGAATCAATGAGTTTGATTCGATTTTACGCCCTGCTATGACTACTAAAAATGCCATTCTTACTTCAGTAATTGAAGATGTTTTATACGTGCCTATCGAAACTGTTTTTTCTGAAGACACTATTGTTTTTGCTTACAAATCGACGGGCGTTGGTATCATCAAACAAGAAATTAGAACAGCCCAGAGAAATGAAAACCATATCATTGTAGAAAAAGGCCTTCAGGAAGGTGACATAGTTTTACTTAATCCTCCGGAAGATAGTGAAAAATTAAGACTTGTAATGGTTGACTAATTTCTGAAAATTTTTAAAATATGATACATAGGCGCTATATTCATAATTTTGGTATTGCCATAGAAGCCGTTATTGTTAATAAATTCCGGTCAATACTTACGGCATTGGGTATCATATTTGGGGTCGCAGCCGTGATTTCAATGCTCGCTATTGGAAATGGTGCACGACAGGAAATACTTGAGCAGATGAAACAGGTAGGGGTCAATAATATTGTTATCACGCCTGTTATTCAAAAAGATGAAGAGTTTCACGAAGAAGCTATCCCGGGTCTTTCGCAAACGCATTCGCCAGGGCTTACTCTTGCTGATGCACAAAGTATAGAAGACCTTATTCCAAACGTACAGGCTGTTAGCCCTGAAATAGTGTTTAACACGCATCTTATCAGAGAAGGTATCAGAAGACGTGCCGATCTTGTCGGGGTTATTCCCGCCTATTTTGATGTTTACAACTTATCGTTGCGCGAAGGTTTTATGTTTAATGAACATCAGATTAATCATGGTGAACCCGTTTGCATTATTGGTCAAAGTATCAGAACGGCTTTTTTTGGAGACACCAATCCCATTGGCCAGTATATTAAATGTGGTCAGGTATGGCTCAAAGTTATTGGTGTTATTGAAGACAGAACAGTGTCGGAAATGGTCTCTGAAGATTTCCATATCAACGTTTTTAACAATACTGTTTACGCTCCTGTACAAACATTGCTAAGACGTTTCAGAGATCGCTCATTGGTCACTTCTGCTAATCTGAACAGACAACAGCAGGGCAATAATGATGAAAGCAGACCCAGAAACATGAATCAGTTAGATAAAATTGTGGTGCAGGTTGCATCTTCGGAACAACTGCCGGAAACCTCTGAGATAATTCAGCGTATGCTTTACCGAAGGCATCATCAAACAGAAGATTTTCATATTGTTATTCCTCAATTGTTGCTAAAACAAGAACAACGCACCAAAGATATTTTCAATATTGTGCTGGGGGCCATTGCCAGCATATCATTAATAGTTGGCGGTATAGGAATTATGAATATTATGCTGGCTTCTGTGATGGAACGTACTAAAGAAATCGGAATAAGACTTGCCATAGGTGCTACCAAAAAGGATATCATATTTCAATTTCTATCGGAAGCTACTTTTATTAGTGTAAGTGGCGGGGTGATAGGTATCATAGCGGGTGTTGTTCTTTCTAAGCTTATCACAAGTTTTACAGGCATTCTTACCATAGTGGCGCCCATTTCAATTTTGATTGCTTTTGGTGTTTCAGTCAGTATTGGCATCATATTCGGGTTTACTCCTGCCAAAAAGGCTGCCCAAAAAGACCCTGTAAGTTCTTTAAGGTATGAGTAAAAAAGGCACAGCGAAGACCATAGCTTAACTAACATTATCACATTATCTATAGCTTTACATCGGCTGTTGTTAGTTAACGAAAAGCGATACAGTTAAAATCTAATAATCCTAAATTCTGTTCTTCTATTCATTTGATGTTGTTCCTCGGTACAAGGCACTACAAAATTACCTTCGCATGCACATTCATTAACAAGTCGCGATTCTCCGTAACCTCTACCATATATCCTGTCAGGATTGGTTATGCGTTCTTTTATGTATGCAGCTGAAGATCTGGCACGTCTTTCAGATAACCTCATGTTGTATTCAAAACTGGCTCGACAGTCAGTATGAGAGCCCAGCTCAATGACCATGCTTGGGTATTGATTCATGATTTCAACTATTTTGTCAAGTTCAATAGCAGCGTCCGGACGTATGTTGTATTTATCCAAATCGAAATAAATGGGGTTGATATTGAATACTTTTGCCAAATCATCACCAACTTTAAGGTCACTATATGCAACAAGTTTTTCAGGAATTTTAAAAATACCTTCTCTGTCAACAATTTTAAAATAATCAGAATAAGCGGTAAAATACCTGTTTTTTTCAAATCTCAGACTGTAGTTCAAAGTATCTCCGAAGGAAATTTCATCAAGATTTCTACGGAAAATGCCATTAGCATCCGTATAAAGTATTTCTTCTTGATTTGTATTATTATCTGTGAAAGATATTTTAACATTATTAAGTGGCCTTTCCGAATACCTGTCAGTTACTATTATTTCTAAAGCAAAGACAGGGATTTTGTCGAGGATTAAATCAGCATATATGACATGCTCGGGGACATCAGAATCCGCTGAATTATCACCATCAAAATAACCTTCTTTTGTTCCCGTAAGATAATAGATACCTGTTTTGTCAATAGGGAATTCATAACGACCCAAAGAATCTGATAAAATACTGTCAACAACAACATCATCAAAATAAAGGTTGACATTAGCATTAGCAATAATACTGTCATTTTTGTCTTTAGTAACTCCTCGTAAAATTTTTACAAGATTTAATGGCCTTAGGGCATTGGCAAAATAAATATCATCACTACCTTTACCATCTGCTCTATTAGATGTGAAATATCCTTTTTCAAGGTCATCTTCAAGTGCAAAAGCAAAATCGTCTCTTGATGAGTTGATAGGTGCACCCAGGTTGGTAATGCTGACAAGTCCATTATTGAAAACTGGTGTAACGAATAAGTCTAGTCCGCCAAGTCCGGGATGACCATCTGAAGAAAAAAACAAAAGCCCGCTTGGGTGATAGTATGGAAACATCTCATTTCCTTCGGTATTAATTTCTTCGAGATTGATGAGATCTCCCCATGTGCCGTCTTTTCTTCTTTCTATTTTATAAATATCTGTGCCGCCTATCCCGCCTGGCATATCGGAAACAAAATACATATATTTCCCATCAGGTGTAAGTGATGCCTGACCTACTGAATATTCGGGATTATTATAAGGAAACGAAACCAGAGGCGTCCATTTTCCATCTACAAATTCACTTGTGAAAATTTGCAA
Organism: Bacteroidales bacterium; assembly: GCA_003565735.1. Classification (GTDB taxonomy): domain Bacteria; phylum Bacteroidota; class Bacteroidia; order Bacteroidales; family PXBB01; genus PXBB01. Next base: position 9,197 of record PXBB01000002.1, on the reverse strand, counting down.
ATGCCTGGTGCCGTCAGCACTTCTTTTATCATAATTGCTGCGGGTTAACACCATCAAGGTGCCCTCACTATTAAAACTAATAGGGCCGTCATGAAATTTTTTGTTATATTTTTTATCAAAATTTCTTATTTTGATAAGCTCATTATCATAGTCTATTTCAGCACGCAATACGTTTAAAAATGGTAAATGATTTCCATACCAAATTCTTCTAATTAAACCATATCTGTTTTTTGAAGAGGTGAATAAAAGATTACCTCTGAATAGTACAGGTGCAAAATCCTGGTGCTCATCATTCATTTTAAGATTTCTGATTTCAAATGCAGGGTCATCGTTTTTCAACCTCTTGTAGTAGGTTGTATCCCTCTTGTAAGCATTAACTCTTGAGTCTTCGGGGTTCAGTTCGTATAGCAAATCAAGCAGTTGCATCGCTTCACTATAATTTTCAAGAATTAAATGTGCCTGAAATAAATGCCAAACATCTTCAAAAGTTCTTTTTGGGTTTTTAATTATTCTTGAATAGAGCACCTTGGCATTTTCAAATTCTTCAGTTTTCATATAGCAGTCAGCCAGAATACGTTGAACCTTAATATCTTTTTCGCTTACTGCTTCAAAAAGCCTTATAGCTTCTTTATAGTTAAACCGAAAATACTCTTTATTGCCTTTTTCAATTAGTCTTTGTTGTGGGTAGGCAAAAAAACCAATAAACATTAATGCAAAAAGGCTTATGATTTTAATAGTTTTCATTTTGTATATTTTTGGATAAATAATATGCTGTTTTCTTAGAAATACCTTGGTGATTTAATTCTGTGCCTGTTGCCATATATAAAGTCGTATCTAAGCATTAATTCGTGGCTTCCCTGATTGTATCTCATGGTTGTGTTTGTTGTTGAAAAATCGAATGAATAGCCTAAAACCATTTGTTTGGAAATGTATACACCTAGAAGAACACCAAACGCGTCACCGGTTCGGTACATACCGCCGGCTAATAATCTGCGGTTAAAATCAAATATACCGGAAATGTCAACTTCAATCGGAGCACCAACAGTCATTTTTACCAATGTTTGTGGTTTAAAATCTATAATGGGCGTAAGTCTTATAGCCGATCCCATAATAAAGAAGTAATGACCTTGTTCCTTAGCGTTTGTTATACCAACTATGGTTGTTCCATCATAATATTCATTTTCTAACAGTTTAGGAGTGGAAATTCCGGCATAAAAGCGCTCCCTGCTGTAATAAATTCCAGTTCCAAAGTTTGGCATCAATCTATTATCAATAGCTTGTGAGAAACTGGGATCATTTTGTTCATCTAAGAGTAGTGACGGCAAATCAGCACTAAAGAAGCTGAATCCTCCTTTCAACCCAAATGTCAGATTACTTTTTTGGCTGAGCTTTACAGTAAAAGAAAAATCAGCATATACTGATGTGTTTTTCGTAGGTCCAATTTTATCCTGTATTAAGGAAAGACCTAATCCCACCTGGCTTGCTCCAACAGGTGAGTGAACAGTAACGGTTTGCGTCACTGGTGCACCGTCAAAACCCACCCATTGATTTCTGTATAAGCCTGTTATTGTCAAGGCATCTCTACTTCCTGCATAAGCTGGATTAACAGATAATGTATTGTACATATAATGCGTAAACATAGCATCCTGCTGGGCGTATGCACATGTACTAATGATAATTCCTAAAAGAAAAAATAACTTTTTCATATGTTTAAGGTTTAATGTTTTCATTTTATTTAGTTTTTAAAAAGCTGTTTGCCTGCGAAAAAAATTTCGCAAGCAAACAACTCTAATTTTATCTGTTAAGGTAGATGTAACCTTTAATAACATCTTGTCCTTCAACACCTGTATCGAAGATGTAGAAATAAGTTCCTACAGGAAGTTCATTACCTCCCACAGTAACTCCAAACATGTTGGTGCCATCCCAATCATTATTATAAGGAGCTGCTTCATAAACTTTATTGCCCCAACGATTGAATATTAACAATGAATGATTAGGGAACCTTTCTAGGCCTCTGATAACAAAATAGTCATTGATGCCGTCGCCATTTGGAGAGAACCCTTGAGGTATGAATGGTAGTAAGAGAGACTCAACTGTTATAAATTCCTGGGTAGTGTTGTTAGATAAGTCAATATCATATGTGAAGCTTTTGACATTAACAACATTTTCAACAATTGTACCTCCCACCGTACTTCTGTCCAGGTTAACACGTAATATAAATGATATTATCTCCTGAACACTTAAGGAATCTAATGTCCATGTAACAATGTGACTGACTTCATCATAAACACCATTATGACTGGCTGATATAAAGTTGAGTTCTTGTGGTAAGGAATCAGTTATGATTAAATCGTACGATGTTACTGGTCCTAAGTTTTGAACAGTAATTGTATAAGAAAGGTTTCTGCCGGCCATTACTTCGGCTGCATCACTTGTTTTGGTTATGGCAAGGTCTGCGTATGCAATTGTTATCAATGCATCCTCATCCTCATTAATATTATTTAAAGTATCCGGGTCATAAGTGTCAGATATTGCAGATGCAATATTAATGATTTCGGTGCCACCTAATAAGTTACTGTCAATAACAGCCCTGAGTGTTAATGTTTCAGTTTGACCAGGAGTCATTGTACCAACTTGCCAGGTTGGATAACTCCATGTACCAACTGTAACGACTCCATTGACATAGGATAATCCTGTAGGCAGGACGTCTGTAACAATAACATTCTGAGCATCAGAGTATCCGTCGTTAGTAACATTAATTGTATATGTTACTGTGTCGCCCGGGTAGTACATATGCATATCACTTGATTTATCAAGGCGAACATCTGCTACAGTAATAATGTAAATGTCGCAATAAGCTGTATTGTTTGTTGTATCAGGATCGTGTGTTGTGCTATTCACAATGACCGTGTTAGTAATGGTATCACCGTCATTAACATTGGAATTTACCTGAGCAGTTACAGTAAGTGTTTCCTGTACTCCAACAGCTAATGTGCCTATGGTCCATAAGGGGTTTGACCAAGTGCCTGCAGAAGGTACTGCACTTATAAGTGTCATATTTGCAGGTAACATTTCTGTAACTACAACATTATGAGCATTACTTATGCCATTATTTATAACAGTGATGTTGAAAACAACATCTTCTCCTGCTGCCACAGTATCAATGTTTGAAGTTTTAGTGATTGCTATATCTGCAAATGCATTGACAAAGGTCAACTCAGTATCCGTATTATTTGATAAATCTGGGTCAAATGTTGAGCTGCTAACAGTTGCCGTATTGATTATTGTAGCCCCATTGGCTGTATTAGGGTGAACATAGGTTAATATTGTCAATTCTACAGTATCACCACTATTGAGGGTTCCAATGTTCCAATCGGGGGCAGTCCACGTACCGGTACTGGTTGTCGCACTAATAAAAATGAGATTACTCGGTAAGGTGTCAGTAACTACAACATTGTCAGCATTACTATAACCCTTGTTGATAACAGTTATGGTATAGGTAAGTGTGTCTCCCGCTAAAACAGGGTTTGCAGAAGAAACTTTGGAAATAGCCAGGTCTGCTGAGGTAACAACTGTAATAGATGAAGTGTCAACATTGTTTGTTAAATCGGGATCCGTTGTTGATGATGTCACTGTAACAATATTGTCAATAGATGTTCCACTGCTTAATGATGGGTCAATTTGAGCGACTAAAGTCATGGTATAAGTAGAACCCGCATTGACATTACCTATACTCCAGATTGGGCTAGTCCATGAGCCAATATTTGGAGTAGCACTAATAAGTGTTAATCCGGCAGGGATTACATCTGTTACCTCAACATTAGTTGCCATTGATGGCCCATTGTTGGTTAAGCTTATATTGTAGATAACATTGTTACCTGCTTCAACAGAATCATTATGGGCAACTTTGGTAATGCTAAGGTCAGCTATAGTATTAACTGTAATTCCTACTGAGTCAACATTGTTTAGAGTATCAGGATCGTTTGTTGTACTGCTTACAGAAGCTACGTTATTAATAAAAGTGCCTTGAGCCAGCGTACTGTTAACATCAACAAGCATTTGCAGTGTGGCAGTTTGACCATCGTATAAAGTTCCGATTGACCATAATGGGTTCGTCCATGAGCCCATACTAGGTGTAACATTGACTAATGTTAAGCCTGTTGGGATTAAGTCTGTAACTACTACATCCTGAGCTGCTGAAGGTCCGTTATTAGTTACACTGATAGTGTAATTGATTTGTGTACCTGCAACAGGATTCGTATCGCTAACAGTCTTAACAATTGCTAGGTCAGCTGATGAAATATTAGTTATAACAATCTCATCCCAGGTATTTGGGCAAGGAGCATTATTAATATGCCATTGGAATATATAAGTACCAGAAGTTAAGCCCGTTATTTCGGTGTTAGGATCTGTTGGATCAACGATATAAGGCGTATTTGGCCCATTTATCATAACCCACTGACCTGTTCCCGGTGCAGGATTATTGGCGCTCATGGTTACTGACGACTGTGAATAAACTGTTTGGTCTGGACCGGCATCAGCTACCACACTGTTAACAAATGATAGATTAATGTTATCAACAGCATTGGCACATGATGCATGTGTTGATGCTGTTAGGGTAAGCGTGACGCTACCAGCAAAAGAGTCAACTGCACTTGGCGTGTAAACAGGGTTTAGAACAGTTGGGTCATCAAATGTTCCTGTACCACTGGTTGACCACATCAAGCTTGTATAATTCATTCCGCTTGCTGTTGCAGTAAATGTGCTGCCAGCACAAATAGAAGTGTCAGAGCCTGCATTAACATATGGCTGAGGGATAATCGTCAGAATAATGGTATCTGTTGCTGCAGGACACGGACTTGAAGCATGTGCAGACATTATAAGTGCTACATTGCCAGCTGCAATATCTGCCGAACTAGGTATGTAAATAGGATTCACTCCAAATAAATTACTAAATGTACCTGTTCCAGATGTTGACCAAACAACTGATGAAGCATTGGTTATGCTTGCACTACTTAAGGCGTAAGTTGTATTAGAACAGATAGTGTCGTTTGTGCCTGCATATGCTGTAGGAGTAGGACCAACACCGATAGTAACAGTGGCAGTACTTATGCAACCATTCAGGTCAGTTACGGTTACCGTATAGGCGCCTGCAATTAATCCTGTTGCTGTTGCTGTTGTTTGACTAGCTGCACTAACCGGCCACTGATATGTGTATGGCGATGTGCCACCTGTGGCATTAACTGTTGCTGAACCATCTGCTGTACCTGCACAGCTTTCGTCTGAACTGGAAATAATCTCTGAAAAAATGATTGATGGTGCAATTACATTAAAGCTCATCATATATGTGCAACCGATTGAATCTGTTGCGGTAATATTGTAAAAGCCCGGTAAAAGGTTTTCAAAAACATTACTACTTTGTGGTGTGCTATTATTTATTTGGTAATTGTATGGCGGTATGCCACCTGTTACACTTATAGTAGCAGTTCCCAAAGAGTTACTACATAAAGGCTGGTCTAAATTCAAAAATGCTACCATATTACTGTTCTCATTAGCGATATTAAAGCTCGCAGAAGCAGGACAGGTACCCGTACTGGTAGCTGTATAGAATCCTGCTGCCAAGCCTGTCCAAGTTGAACCTGAAGCTTGGGTAACACCGTTTACTGTTATATCGCTACTATCGCTGCTTGTTAAAGCTACGGAACCTACAGATGCATTGCACTGAGTGTTAGCAATAGTGCCTACGGTAATGGTTACTGCAGCAGGTTCTGATAAGGTGTAAGGACCACCAACAATTTGACAACCATTAGCATCTGTAACAGTAACGTAGTATGTTCCGGAACTAAGATTCATGGCATTTGGTAATCCAGTGCCATTAGACCAAAGGTAAGTATAAGGCGTTGTGCCGCCACTAACAGTAACATCTACGGAACCATCTGCAAAACCGTTGCATGAAGGATCAGTAAGAATCGCAGGAACTGTTGTAATATCAAGGTTTGCAGCAGGTTGATCAATAGTAATATGTGAGACAGAAGTACAGCCATTTGCATCTGTAACTGTTACGCTATACATTCCTGCAGCAAGACCTGTTGCAGTTGCCGTAGTTTGTCCTCCGGCATTTATAGACCATTGATAAGTATATGGGGTTGTGCCACCGGTAGCGTTTACAGTTGCCCATCCGTCATTGTCTCCGAAACAACTAACATGACCTATACAAGCAGGACAGTTAAAGTTGGAAGTAAGTAATGTGGGTTCATTTATATCAAAGCTCAAATAGAAAGTACATCCATTGGCGTCAGTTACCAAAACATTATAATGGCCAGCCCCAAGGTTGTTAAATATACCGGTGTTGTTAACAGCAACACCAAGTAAATCAAAAGTATATGGTGCAGTTCCACCACTTGCTGTAATTATGGCGTTTACTGAATTGCCATGACATAAAGGATTGTCAACAAGAACATTAGCCATAAGTGAGCTGCCAACATTATAAATATGGAAGCTTATGCTTGCAGGACAAGTACCAATTGATGTGGCAGTATATTGACCGGCAGCCAACCCTGTAAATGTAGCTGGAGAGGGTAGTGTGTCTCCGTTTAGTGTTATACTGCTGCCATCAGAGCTTACAAGAATAACTTCGCCGTTAGAGCCGTAACATTGTGTTGGAGATATATTGGCAATAATTATGCTTGTAGCAGTTGTGCAAGCAAGTGTATATGGGCCACCAACTATTTGACACCCATTGGCATCAGTAACTGTGACATAATATGTTCCGCATGCAAGATTAGTGGGGTTCTGAACATTATCACCGCTGCTCCATGCATATAGATAGGGTGTTATACCTCCATTTATTGTAATATCTATACTTCCATCTGTTGAACCGTAACAAGTTGGCTTATTTAAAACTGCTGGAATAGAAGTAATGTCAAGACTTGATGAAGGTTGCGTAATATTTACAAGAATCTGTTCGGTACAATTATTGGCATCAGTAACTTGAATAAGGTAATTGCCTGCTATCATATTTGTTACAATATTACCAGTCACTACAGCTGTGTGTCCAACAGGACCATACAATATGTCATAAGTGTAAGCTGTTGTTCCTCCATTAGCGTTTAGCATTATACTTCCATTAGAATAACCATGGCATGAAACATTTGTTTGAGAGGCTAGGTTAAGTGTGAGCAATGGGGGTTCTTCAATATTAAAGAACAATGTATATGTACATCCATTAACATCAGTTACCTGTACATTGTAGCTTCCTGCACCTAAATCACCAAAAATACCTGTAGTATTGGTGTTAGTACCATTTAATGTAAATGTGTAAGGAGCAGTGCCACCTGAAGTTGTAACTGTAGCAGTAACCAATCCACCATGACACAAGGGGTTAGATACTGTAACCGTAGCAGTAAGAGTGCTGTTGTCGTTGGCAATATTAAAGCTTGCTGAAGCCGGACAAGTTCCGTTGCTGGTAGCTGTATAGTTTCCTGCAGCCAGTCCTGTCCATGTAGAACCAGAGGCCAAAGTGACACCGTTTAGCGTAATGTTGCTGCCATCACTGCTGGTAAGTACAACAGAACCCAAAGAGGCATTACATTGGGTATTAACAATACCACTTACCGCAATTGTAGTAGCTGCTGGATCTGTTATGGTGTAAGGTCCACCGGTAATCTGACAGCCATTAGCATCTGTAACAGTAACGAAGTACGTCCCAGAAGTAAGGTTGGTAGCATTAGGTAAGCCTGTACCATTGGACCAAAGATAAGTATAAGGCCCTGTGCCGCCACTGACGGTAATGTCAACCGAACCATCTGCAAAACTATTGCATGAAGGATTAGTGAGAACAGCTGCAACAGTTGTGATATCAAGGGCTGCAGCAGGTTGATCAATAGTAACATGAGATACTGAAGAACAGCCATTAGCATCAGTAACGGTAACGGTATGCGTACCTGCTGTAAGGTTTGTAGCAGTTGCTGTAGTTTGCGCTCCTGCACTTGCAGACCATTGATAAGTATAAGGCGTGGTGCCACCTGTAACATGTACAGTTGCCCATCCATCACTTCCACCGAAACAACTAACATGACCTATACAAGCTGGGCAATTAAAATCAGAGGTAAGTAATGTAGGTTCATTAATAGTAAAGCTTAAATAGAATGTACATCCGTTATCATCAGTGACAAGTACATTGTAGTTGCCAGCACCTAAGTCGTCAAAAATACCTGTGTTATTAGTTGTTGAGCCGTTTAATGTGAACTCGTAAGGCACTGTACCGCCTGATGCTGTAACTATAGCACTTCCAAGTCCACCAAGACATAAAGAGTTATCTGTAATTGCTGTAGCTGTTAATGTGCTGTTGCTATTATAAATATTGAAGCTAATACTTGCAGGACAAATTCCATTAGATACGGCTGTATAGTAACCGGCTCCCAAGTTTGTAAATGTTGCTGGAGATGGTTGTGTTATACCGTTTAGTGTAATATTGCTGCCATCGCTACTAACAATAACAACTTCTCCAATAGAAGCATTACATTGTGTCTGGGTTAAACTGATAATGGTCAATGTAGTTTCTGTTGTACAGGCCAGTGTATAAGGTCCGCCAACTATTTGGCAACCATTGCCATCAGTAACTGTGACATAATATGTTCCGCATGCAAGAGTATTGGGGTTCTGAATATTATCACCGCTGCTCCATGCATAGAGATAGGGTGTTGTACCTCCACTTACTGTAATATTTATACTTCCATCTGTTGAACCATAACAAGTTGGATCATTTAAAACTGCCGGTATAGAAGTAATATCAAGACTATATGAAGGTTGCGTAATATTTACAAGAATCTGATCGGTACAATTATTAGCATCAGTAACTTGAATAAGGTAGTTGCCTGCTATCATGTTTGTTACATTATTGCCAGTCACTACAGCTGTGTGTCCAACAGGACCATACAATATGTCATAAGTGTAAGCTGTTGTTCCTCCATTAGCGTTTAGCATTATACTTCCGTTAGAATAACCAAGGCATGAAACATTTGTTTGAGACGCCAGGTTAAGCGTAAGCAATGTAGGTTCATCAATAGTAAAGCTGACATAGTAAGTACAGTTGTTATCATCGGTAACAAGCACGTTGTAGTTGCCTGCACCCAGGTCGTCGAAAATACCTGTGGTATTAGTTGTTGAGCCGTTTAATGTGAACTCGTAAGGCGCCG
>PXBB01000016.1 GCA_003565735.1 Bacteroidales bacterium | reverse complement strand
TGTAAACGACATGTGTTAATTTGCGATACTTTCCCATTTCGCAAAATTAAATAATTATTAGCACAGCTAAAAAAAAACATGACCACCTTCTAAGAAGGTGGGTTTTCAAATATAACTAAACTAACCACCTAAGTAGGTTTTGAGGTTTTTATGTCGCGGTTGTTCTTTAAGCCTGTTAACTGCCCGTTCTTTAATTTGCCTCACACGCTCACGTGTTAATTCCAGTTTGTCGCCAATTTCTTCCAGAGTCAATTGCTGTTTTCCGTTTAAACCGTAATAGTAAATCAATATCTCACGTTCACGTAAAGAAAGCGTGTTGATAGCCCTGTTAATCTCCTTGGCCAACGACTCCTTTTGCAGTGTCCTATCGGGATAAAAGTCCGGCTCATTATTTTTAAGCACATCGTGCATACTATTATCTTCAGCAGAAGAACTTAAAGGAGCATCCATTGATAAATGACGGTGAGTATAGCGCATAAAAGTGTTCACTACATCTTCCGGAATATCTAACAGATTAGATATTTCATCAGGTAAAGGTTCCCGCTCGAATTCCTGCTCTAAACGTGCATAGGCTTTACTGATTTTATTAATCCCACCAATTTTGTTTAATGGTAATCGTACAATACGCGATTGGTCAGCCAGTGCTTGCAATATCGACTGACGTATCCACCAAACAGCATATGAAATAAATTTAAAACCGCGTGTTTCATCAAAACGCATAGCAGCCTTTATTAAACCCAGGTTCCCTTCGTTAATAAGATCCGGCAAGCCAATACCTTGGTTCTGGTATTGCTTTGAAACCGATATTACAAAGCGCAGGTTAGCTTTAACAAGGCGGTTTAGAGCACGTAAGCTGCCTCCTTTGATAGCCTGAGCTAAGCGTACTTCCTCCTCGGGGCTTGCCATTTCAATTTTATTAACTTCCTGAAGGTACTTATCTAATGATTCGGCCTCCCTGCTTGTTACTTGTTTTGCAATCTTTAACTGCCTCATAGACTTTTTCTCTTTTACTGTTTTGTCTGTTTTGCTATAAATAAAGACGTTGCGTAAACTAAAAGGTTGCTTGATCTTATGAGTCGTAAAACCTTTAACTAAGGCAAACTACTCTTGTGCAAAAAAGTTTCTTTATAATTTAACAATTTTTGGACGTGAGGCTATCGTCCTAAAAAATGACGCCTGAGAATAATAACCTGTCCGGGGTTGAGCAGTCCATCAGGGTGTATATCGGGATTTAAGCGAAAAAGGTGCCGGGACTTAATACCATAGTGTTGTGAGATATCCATAATCGTTTCATCTCTTTTTGCAACATGTTCACTATGTTCGAGCGAACGGCGGCGCTTTGGCTGCAAGTATACTATTTGCCCTTCGGTTAAGCGTATATGCTCTTCAAATTCATTGTACCTGTATATTTGCCAAGGTCTCATATCAAATTTTTTGGCAATGCTTTCCGGTGTATCACCTGCCTGAGCTAGTATATAGCGTATTTCATTTCTAAGCTTAACAGTCCTTTTTGCCTCCGGCAATTTCTTAACAGTTCTTGGCTCATGTTTGTCTGCTTTTTCCGGAATATCTGCTTGTTCTGCCACAAGAGGCTTTAAATCAGCTTTATCGTAAATATAAAGATTGTAGCGTTCAATAATATTAATTAGAAGTTCCGGATACCTGGGGTTTGTAGCATAACCGGCTTTGCGAAGGCCTTTTGCCCAGCCTTTATAATCCGTTATATCCAGTTGAAAAAGCCCTGCATAACGGGAACGACTTGTTAAAAACAAAGAGTGATCTTTGAAAGAAGAAAGTGGATCATCATATTTTCTGAAACATTCATTCTCTTCATCATCGTCTTTATAATAAGTGGCTCCTTGCCAATTATGACATTTAATACCAAAATGATTGTTCGCATTAACAGCCAGTTCGCTATTACCAAAAGCTGATTCAAGGATGCCTTGTGAAAGTTTTATACTAGCAGGTATGCCATAAGTATGCATATGTTCTATGGCGATATCTCTATAAGTTTCAATATAAGATTCAACCGTCATCTTTTGCTGTGCCGAAAGTTGTGTATAAAACCGAAAATTACACAAGAATAGCAAGATGCATAAAGTCAAAAAGTGTTTTTTTTGCAACATTCTTTTGAAGTGATTTTTATTTCTTGCAAAAATATATCTTTTTTGCAAGAAATTTAAGCAGCTTTTAATAAACTCGAAACTATTGTTTACTTTTGTGCTGAAAAACAATAAACAAGTATTATTTTTTGTTATAATATTATTAACTAAAACTAAAAAAAAAAATGTCAGGACTTTTATTACAAATTACAGATGCCGTATCAGTTCAGGATACTTTGCAGGATTTAAGCGCAGGCGTTCAGGAGTACGAAACCCTATCGCTGTGGTCGTTAATGCTTCAGGGAGGCTGGGTCATGTTACCTTTGATTGTACTATCTATTGTGGCCATTTATATTTTTATAGAACGTTTTCTGGCTATTAACAGAGCATCCAAAGAGGAAACTAATTTCATGAATAACATCAGAGATTTTATCCACGATGGACGCCTAGATTCGGCACTTTCTTTGTGTAAGCACAACAATTCACCTATTGCGCGTATGATAGAAAAAGGTTTGAAGCGTATTGGTAAACCGTTGGGCGATGTAAGTACAGCCATCGAAAATGTAGGAAAACTGGAAGTGAATAAACTGGAAAAAAATGTGGCTTTTATTGGAACCGTGGCAGGTGTAGCTCCTATGATTGGCTTTATGGGAACAGTTTCAGGTATGATAAAAGCTTTTTATAATATGGCGCAGGCAGGCAACAATATTGATATTAGCTTGCTCTCCGGCGGCATATACCAGGCTATGGTTACAACACTCGCCGGTCTTATTGTAGGTATCGTTGCATTTATTTGTTACAATATTTTAGTTACACGAATTGAAAAAGTTGTTTTTATGCTTGAAGCACGGGCAACCGAATTTATGGATTTGCTTAATGAACCCGCTTCATAAATGCGTAACTTGTTGTATTTAAATGCGTATAAATTATTAAAAGTATCAAAAAATGGCCATAAAAATAAGAAATAAAAGAAGTGTAAGTTTCAGTATGGCATCTATGTCGGATATAGTGTTTTTGTTGCTGATATTTTTTATTGTAACATCAACCTTGGTGGCACCCAGTGCTATTAATCTACTGTTGCCAAGCAGCAGTAGCCGTACAATTGCCAAGCAAACACTTACAGTATATATAAATGAATACGGTCAGTATTTTGTTGAGGAAAACTATGTTGAACCTGAGATGCTTCAAGATAATATTCATGCTGCTATTATGCAGGAAGTAGAAGCTACTGTTGTCCTCCGTGCAGACCAAACGGTAGAAGTGCAACATGTAGTTAATGTCATTGATGCCGTAAACCAGCTCAATTCGAAGCTTAACACAAAACATAGGGTTATTTTGGCAACCCGACCGGCTAATTAATTGTAAGAGATTTATTTTTTTGTGAATGAATCTCTTACATGCTTTATAAAAAAGAAACAATATACAAAATGGACTTAGAAAAAAATAAACAAGATCGTTTGAAAGGTATTCTGGCTACCATTGGTTTCCACTTGATACTTCTTGTCAGCTTTTTATTCTTTGGCTTGCGTACACCCTTGCCTTTGCCGGAGGAGGAAGGCGTGGAAATTATTTTGGGAACCATGGACGGCATGGACGATGAAATGTTTATACCCCCACCCCGCCACATTCCTGCAACACCAACACCACTACCAAGAGAAGCAGAAGAAGAAATTGTCACGCAAGATACCGATGAGGCCCCTGCCATTGACCGTGCCGAAAGGCCAAGAAGAACAGAAGAACCGCCAAGGCCCGAAACGACACAAGAACCAAGAGAGATAGCAGAAGACAGAAAACCTGAGCCGGTGGTTGACGACCGCTATGTATTTCCTGGCAGTAGTCGAACAGGTGGTCAGCAAGGGCAAACCGAACGCCCCGGATATCAGGGAAGCCCTAACGGAACACCGGATGGCCATGCTGACGGTGGCGGTAGTGGCGGTGTGTCATTCTCTCTTACCGGAAGGAACTCCAGATCTTTACCTCTGCCGTCATACGATTCCCCCGAACAAGGAATTGTAGTAGTCACAATTCATGTGGATAGAAACGGAAGAGTTGTCAGAGCCGTGCCGGGAGCCAGAGGCACTACCACCACCAATCAAACACTACGTAATCAGGCGCGTGCAGCAGCACTTAGAGCTACCTTCGATGCAAACCCAAATGCCCCGGAAGAGCAAATTGGAACCATAACATACAGATTTTTACGAGTTCAATAATATTTGCATGAGGGTCTTAAAAACGCATCATTTTATTTGCACCTGCATTATTCAAGTCTAACGATAAGTCGGTATGACCTAAATTAAAAGCATGAATAATTCAGGTGTAACCTCATAGTTTATTGCATGATAAAAAATGTCAAAAAAACGCTCTCATGAATTACAAAGAATCCATAGCCTACCTTTACAGTCAATTGCCCATGTTCCAGCGCATTGGAAAGGCTGCTTATAAAGCCAACCTTGACAACACCATAGCTCTGTGCCGATTGTTAAATAATCCGGAAAAGAAAATTAAGGGCATTCATATTGCGGGCACCAATGGCAAAGGGTCTGTTGCACACATGCTGGCATCGATTTTGCAGGAAGCCGGATACAAAACAGGGCTTTACACTTCCCCACACCTTAAAGATTTCAGAGAGCGTATTAAAATTAACGGACACATAATTTCAGAAGCTTATACTACAGACTTTGTTAACAAATACTATAAGGATTTTGAAGTTATCAAGCCTTCCTTTTTTGAAATGACTGTAGGCTTGGCCTTTGATTACTTCGCAGCATCCGACGTAGATTTGGCTGTCGTGGAAGTTGGCATGGGAGGAAGACTTGATTCAACTAATGTACTGGATCCGTTGGTGTCGGTTATTACCAACATCAGTTATGATCATACAAGCTTTTTGGGTAATACTTTAGAAAAAATTGCTTTTGAAAAAGCAGGCATAATTAAAAAGCATACTCCCGTTGTCATAGGGCAAACACAAAACCTCATAAAACCTATTTTTATTGAAAAAGCACAGGGGTTGAATGCACCCATATATTTTGCTGATACATTTTATACCGCTTGCTTTAAACAAAACATTTTAAGCAGCCAAAAGATGTCTCAAATCCTGGTTACTAATTTGAATAAACAACATAAAAAATATTTTGATATACCACTTGGGGGGACTTATCAAAAACACAATCTTGTTACGGCACTGAAAACAATTGATGTTTTAAAAGATGCTGCTTATACTATTACAGAAAACCATATTAAAAGTGGAATCCGTAATGTGGTAAACAATACAGGTTTTTTGGGACGTTGGCAAATGCTGTCGGAGAAACCTCTTGCTATTGCTGATACAGCTCATAATGCAGCAGGCCTTGAAGCAGTATGGACTCAATTACAAAGCATAAATGCCAAACAAATACACATAGTTCTTGGCTTGGTTGATGATAAGGAGGTTGATAAGATTTTAGCTCTTTTCCCTAAAAATGCCATTTATTATTTTTGCAAACCTGATATACCGCGTGGGCTTGACACTCAGATTTTAAAAAATAGGGCTTTAGGTTTAAAACTTTATGGGAATATTTTCACCTCTGCAAAAGAAGCCTATCATAGTGCACTGGCACACGCTGCCGACGACGATTTGATTTTTGTAGGAGGAAGCACATTTGTAGTAGCAGAAGTTGTGTAATTTTGTATTAATAATTTATCATGTATTATGGCCGAACATAACGAAACCGGAAAAAAAGGAGAAAATTTGGCAAGTCAATACCTTGTAGATAATGGTTATAGTATTATTGCTCATAACTGGCGGTTTGGCAATAATGAAATTGATATTATCGCCCTTAAAAATGACGTACTCGTTATTGTTGAAGTTAAAACAAGGTCGTCATTTTTTGCTGCTGAAGCAGTAGTAACAATACCAAAAAGCAAACAAAAGTTTTTAGTTAAAGCGGCCAATGCTTTTATTCAGAAAAATAATTATGATATAGAAACTCGTTTTGATATCATTACAATAATTATTGAAAACAACCGACAAACTGTCAAGCATATCGAAGATGCTTTTTATCCAACACTATAAATAATAAAATGTCAAAAAAACAAGGAAACCAAAAAAACAACAGAAATTCTGAATCATCATTTAGAAAAGAAGAGCAAAGGCAGCCGAAAAAGCGTTTGCCACAAGAGAAAAAAAAGCCAATAAGGAATTATTCTGAAAAGAGAACAAAAAGAACCAATACGCCAGATGCAGAAAGTATTCGGCTTAACAAGTTTATAGCCAATGCCGGTGTATGTTCCCGAAGAGATGCAGATACTCTTATTGTTTCGGGGGCTATTGCAATTAACGGGACTACTGTAACAACTTTGGGTGCTAAGGTAAAGCCGGGCGATAAAGTAACATACGATGGGCACCCCTTAAATAACGAGAAAAAAGTTTATGTGCTTTTGAATAAACCTAAAGACTTTATCACCACAACGGAAGACCCTCAGCAACGTAGAACGGTACTATCGCTTGTTCAAAATGCCTGCAAAGAACGTATCTATCCGGTGGGACGTCTTGACAGGATGACTACCGGTTTGCTCCTTTTAACCAATGATGGCGATTTGGCCAAAAAGTTGACACACCCCAGACATCGTATTAGAAAAATGTATCATGTAACTCTTGACAAAGCCCTTAAAAAACAGGACATGATAAGTATTTTAGAGGGGGTTGAACTAGACGATGGCTTGGTGGATGTGGATAAAATTGAATATGTAAAAACTGCACAAAGCAGAAAAGAAGTTGGCCTTGAGCTACACTCAGGAAAAAATAGAGTCATTAGGCGCCTTTTCGAGAAATTAGGGTATAAAGTCCTTAAGCTCGACAGGGTCATGCTTGCCGGACTTACTAAAAAAAATATTGAAAGAGGTCGCTGGCGCTTTCTTTCTGATAAAGAAATTGGTTATTTGAAAATGAAGTAATAATGTTTGTTAAGTATTTATTTCAGAAATAATAGCGTCTTCCTTGTAAACCAGTGAGGCATCACTATCATTTAATTGTAAATCTTTTACAAGCTTTTCTTTTGTAGGTTTAACAGAGGTCATAAACAAAAATAATAATGCTGCACATGCTAATGGCAAATAACTTTCACTTATAATATAGGCCAGCAGTGTTAAAAAACCTACCCCTTCCAATATAACGTACCTCATTATAAGAATTTTCTGATAAAATGATGTTTTTTGGGTTAGCGCCGGCAGTTTATGGGCTTTCTTGAGCTTCTTTTGATAGTAAAAATTACTGAAAGCAGCACCAAATGTAGTTAAAAAAGCAGCGGCTACGATAATTACGTAATCAGTAAATGGCTCTGTCTCCAGACTTATCAAATTATTGTGAACCAAGAAAAAACTAATTATTAGAAAACCAAAAAAGGCCCCTAAAATTGAGAAGTATAATAGTTGTAAAGTTTTGAAATATGCTTTCGAGTTTATCTTTGATGTTGTCATAAGGAATAAATACTTATAAAAAAAAGTTTTTTGAATAAGTTAAGCTTATCAATTACTGCTCACAATTTGATAAATAACTTCACCTTCTTTTTTTATGTAATTGTTCTCACGCCCATATTTTTCAACAAAGTTAATATCAGACTTGAGGTTTTCAATAAAGACCTTCTTTTGATCAATTTCTTTTAAAAGCTGCTTGCTTTCTTTTTCATTAGCTTTTATAGTTGAACTCATTCTTATCTGTCTCATTAAATTGTATCGGTCATCAATAAAGCCAACCCATATTACAAAAACCAATGATACCACCAGGTATTTATTCTTTATAGATTTTATTAAAAAATTTTTCATTAAAAAAATTGATTTAATATTTACACAAAAATATAAAAAACATTAAAAGAAAGGCGAAAAAATATGTTTTTTTTTAAAACCTGAAATAATCATGATTTTTTTTAGCTTAGGCACAAAGTATTGAAAGATGCAGGCACAGTAGCTAAACCAGGGCTTTTGTAATGAAATGGATGGTGTGCAATTCAGACTTGTAGCAGCAAATTACATGCTGATTTATGGTGTTAGTAAAGAAGTCTTGATATGTGGCTTAGTTTTTGATAACTGAAAACTCTTAATTTTAAATTTAAAAGGATGAAAAATATGAAAAAAATTGATTTTAAAAGGTTACCTATAAAGGAGGTTGT
>PXBB01000033.1 GCA_003565735.1 Bacteroidales bacterium | reverse complement strand
GATTACTAAAAAAAACCATGCTATTAATTTACTCATCCCTGTTTGGCTGAACTGCTTTGAAAAATGGCTTCACGAATTGACGCGCTGTGCTTATACTAATATTCACTCGGCATACTTGAGTGCACTTTTTCAATACAATCAACCGGCAAAATACAAATACGGCACCAAAGAAATTGAAGCAACCATTACAAATGTTGATGCTTATGGCAGATTATGTCTTAAAACCATAAAAGGAGAAAGCTTATGCTGTGACATGAAAGAAATTTCATTTATGAATTATTACAGCTGAAATAGAACTGTTAGAGAACATAAAAAGATAATCACTCCAAAAAATTTCATTGCGGTTGCCAAAAATGTTTTTCAAATTCGCACACCACATCATCACACACCTTTACACCTTCACTTTCAAGAAGCTGCCGCATAACCTCCGGACCGCCAAAATGATGCTTCCCTGTTAACATACCATTTCTGTTTACAACTCTGTGTGCCGGGATATCAGGTTTATTATGTGCACTATTCATTGCCCACCCCACCATACGCGCAGCACCGGGGCTGCCGATATAAGCGGCTATAGCTCCATAAGTTGTTACGCGCCCGGATGGCACTTTTCTTACAACTGAATAAACCCTTTCAAAGAAAGATAATTGCTCCATTTCCTATTCCAAGAAAAATTTGTAAAAACAAAAATATTAAAAATAAAATAGTTTTTGGCCATTTCTTTATTGGAGGTGCTTGAAATGACAGTACTCATTTTCCTGTCTTGCGCATTGGGACGCCCATCTTTCGTATTGATGCCCTCCTAAATATGGGCTGGCTTAAGAATTTGAATGATACTCAAATAGTCCGTTAGGACTTTAAAGTCAATAAAAAATCAATAGTTGTTTTTGGTGCCACTATTGTTGCGCACAAGACAGGAAGATGGACAGCCTACATAAAATCGGAGAGCATAACCCAACAGGGGTTATGCTCTCCGATATGTATAATTTTAAAATATTTAAAAGTTTACACCTTTTACGGGTAAAAGATAGGTCCTTCAATACCCAATGGTATATTCAGATAAATCCATGCGATGAACATTGGAATACGTACAATCATAAATGCTATAGCATAAGGCAACATCATAGATATAAGTGTTCCAATACCGACATTCTTGACATATTTTTGAGCAAATACAATGACCAATGGGAAATATGGCAACAAAGGAGTTAAAATATTTGAGTAAGAATCACCAATACGATACGCAGCCTGAGTAGTTTCCGGAGAATAACCCATAAGCATAAGCATTGGAACAAATATTGGAGCCAATAGAGCCCACTTGGCTGATGCACTGCCCATAATAAGATTAACAAAAGAAGCAACCAAAATAAAAGCAACCAAAAGAGGCGTACCCGTAAAGCCTATGGCGTTAAGACCATTGGAGCCTTTAACAGCTAAGACACTACCCAGATTTGACCAGTTAAAATAAGCAACAAACTGAGCTGCAACAAAAGCTATAACTATGTATAATCCCATAGTAGCCATTGATTTAGCTGTCATATCTGAAACATCTTTATCATTTTTAATAGTCTTGGAAATAATACCAAACACCAGACCTGCTACAAAAAACACGATAAACATTATAGGGACGAGAGAATTATAGAAGGGTGCAAAACTAGGGCTACCTGTGTTCGGGTCAATTTCGCCACGCAACAAACCATTTTCCGGAACTATGGTAATAGCAACTAAAATAAGTACCGCAACAACAGCAATAAGCGACCACTTAAGGGCTTTTTTCTCTTGCCTGGTCACTTCATTTGTTGGTGTTTCAATATCCAGGCCTTTTTCAGGCCTGTAGCTACCCAGACGTGGCACAACAATTTTTTCAGTCACCCATGTACCGGCAATACCAACAAACGGGACAGAAGCGGCCATCAAATAATAATTCGAAAGAGGGTTCACAGTGTATTCGGGATCTAATATTTGAGCTGCCGGTTCAGTAAATCCTGCAATCATAGGGTCGAGGCCGGTAGGCAAAAAGTTGGCACCGAAGCCACCGGAAACTCCTGCAAAAGCAGCAGCTATACCTGCAAGCGGATGTCTTCCCATTCCCAGGAAAATAGCACCTCCCATCGGGATAAGCACAACATAACCGGCATCAGCAGCTACAGAACTTACCATACCCGCTACAACAATAGAGAAGGTAATAAGATACTTAGGCACCTTAGATACAAAAACTCGTAAGGCAACAGCTATCATTCCAGTGTGTTCTGCCACTCCAATTCCTAGCATAACAACTAATACCAATCCTAAGGGAGGAAACTCAGCAAAAGTAGATACCATTTTGGTAAAAACTAACTGAATACCATCTTTGGTCAAAAGGTTAACTACACTAATAGTATCAACGGGGTTACCGTCTGCATCTAACAGCCCGGCTGCTTTACCGGGATGATCAACGGTAACACCTCCAAATACCCACGACAACAGCAGAACAACTCCCATTAAAATGGCAAATAAAGTAACCGGTTGTGGTAATTTATTACCTACAATTTCAACTTTATCCATTATTCTTTGAAAAAGACCACGCTTTTTCTTCTCAGCTGTTTGGTCATTTGTCTCCTTTTCAGGACTTTCATTTTCTTTAGTCATTTGATTAATTTTTTAGGGGTTCTTAAAAATTATTGAATATTTAAAAGGTTTTGCTATACTATTTATTTAAACAAAGCACAAATGTAAAAGAAATTTTTAATTTTTTTTTTAAAAAAATTTCAGGGATTTGAATAGTGTCACCACTTCTTTGTTTATATTTGAGGTTAAAACACCCTTAATTAATCCATTAACTCAGAAAAAGTTTAAAAACTACTCAAAAAAAATGCCCTGTTTAAAAAAAAATTGCCATTTTTGCGCCAATCAAAACACTTATAAAAAATAATTATGAGTAAAGAAAATCAGAACGGCTTAAACGCAAGTGAATCTGGCAAAGATGCCCCTGAAAAAAACAACAACAGTACTGAAACTATTGAGCCTGCAAAAGGATTTTTGCGCTGGATAGAGGTCATGGGTAATAAATTGCCGCATCCTTTTTGGATGTTTGTTTGGATATGTGTTCTAATAGTTATTATTAGTGCTATTACAACTTTTTCCCAACTAAAAGTATATAACCCCGCCAGCGATTCTTATGTTTTTACTCAGAATTTAGCAACAGGTGAAGGCTTGAGATGGTTTTTAGAGAATTTGGTTACAAACTTTGCACACTTTGCGCCCCTGGGTTTGGTTTTAGTTATGATTATGGGCGTTTCTATAGCGGAGCAGTCGGGCTTACTTACCGTAATACTACGTACTATTGCGTTTAAAACGCCCAAGCAAATCATCTTTCCTGTAATTTTTATTATTGGTGCATGTGGTAACATAGGCTCCGATGCCGGCGTGGTAGTTGTGCCACCTATTGCGGCTCTCATTTTTATGCAAATGGGGTACCATCCTATAGCTGGTCTTGTAGCAGGCTATGCAGGTGCTACAGCAGGTTTTACGGCAAACTTTTTTATTGCAGGAACAGATGTTTTACTGGCCGGAATCAGCACACAAATCACCTCTGAAATGAACCCTCCTATGGAAGTTAGTGCAACAGCCAACTGGTTCTTTATGATAGCATCTACTTTTCTATTAGGATTTGGTGGTGCATTTATTGTAAGGCGTTTTACCATTCCTCGCTGTGCCAAATTTTCGGGCATGGGACATGTGGCTGCTTTTGCCAATCAGGATAAAAGCTTGAAGCCCGAAGAAAGAAAGGGACTCAAACATGCTGCTATTGCATTTATAATATACTTTATTGTTGTCGTTCTGCTGGTAGCTCCCTCATGGGGTCCACTAAGAGACCCTGCAACAGGATCTATAGTACCCTCCCCATTCCTTAGGGGGCTCATCCCAATACTATTTTTGATGTTTGCTATTCCGGGCTATTTTTATGGCAAAGCAGTTGGCACCATAAAGAAAATGGACGACCTTATTAAACATATGGAGCATGGCATGAGAAACCTGGCCGGCTATATTGTTTTAATGCTTGTCGTTGCACAGTTTATATACATGTTTTCCTGGACTAATCTTGACACCATTATTGCTATTAAAGGTGCCGACTTTCTTGTTGCAACAGGGCTTACAGGACCTCTATTGTTTATTCTATTTATGGCTTTAATTGCCATCCTTAACATATTCATGGGAAGCGGTTCGGCTAAGTGGGCTATTTTTGCACCCATTTTCATACCTATGTTAGCTCAGTTGGGCTATAGCCCAAGCTTTGTTCAGCTTATGTACAGAATTGGCGACTCCATTACAAATTGTATCAGCCCTATTTATGTCTATTTTCCGCTGCTTTTAGGATGGATACATCAGTACGACAAAAGATTAGGCATTGGAACCATAGTTGCACTACTTATTCCCTATGCCATTATTTTATTTATTCTCTGGACTGTCTTATTGTTTGCCTGGTTCACATTCAATCTTCCAATAGGTGTAGGAGAGTATATTTATCTTGTTACCCAGTAGTTGTGCGTAAGTAAAAAAGAGAGCTCTTCCCTTTACCAAGCACAATTGCGAGCTGAAAGAGCAACAAAAGCAGAAGCGTTATTAATATCTTTGACAGCGGTTTGAAACATTTGGCGTTGACAAATCCGCCGTATGAAGCCAAGCCGCAAAACGTTCTCACATGATACAGCAAACAACTACTAAACGAATTATCTGATGAGAAACCTATTTCTTTATTAAACCATTCTAAATAAGCCATTAAAAAACGCCCCTCAATAAGTGCTAATATGCTGATTGAGGGGTGTTTTTTTTGTAATAATTGATGTTCATAAAGAAGCCCTAAACACCTTTCGGGTATAACATTTTAGTTTACTTTTGCTATGTATGTATTAAGAGCACGTACGCTACTAGAAAAAGTAAAGGCATCATTAACCAAAAAGTAGCGGTGTTTATCGTAAGTGTAATGGTAAGCAAACTTAGCCAATTCGAGCTTATTTGATTCGAAGCTGAAAAGATCCAAAAGCTGTCTAACCTGTATTGATTTTACCGAGTGCGCCGATACTGCTTGTTTGGCCACTGATAATTTCGAGCTGTCAAATGATTTACTCTTAATGCTTCTGACAAGTAATTGAAAATCGCGATTGCTCATATATGGCAAGTGGTGTACATGAGGTCTGTGTGGCACACGGTGCAATGCATGCTGCTTCTCTACTACGAAACGCCCCCTATGGTTTATCACTGCATAAATAGAAAGCCCCGGCCTGATGTTAACATAACCGTCAAAAACCACCCTGGGATTAGGATGGACAAAACCAGAAGATGATCGTCTGTATTTAAATATTCTGATATGGTTTCTGCCCGGTATGATATTCGAAAATGTAATTTGCTGAGGTGCATGATGAAAGCTACGCCCGTTTATAGAAACATCAAAAGGATTGTTATCATACATCCTTAGCGTTAACTCACTTTTATTGGCGTTTAAAGCTGTACTTGTAAAAAGTGCTACTATCAAAGGTAAATAAAATAATTTTTTCATGGCTGTGCCCTCCTATATTTAAAAATGAAACTCTATTTTGTAAATGGCAATTAATATGCCAAAATTTCTTAAATTTGTGATTTTTACATTAATGATAGAACATACTGATACGTTATGTTGCGCTTTCAATGCAGCATTCGGTTAAAATAAAAAATAGGCATGGCTTATGGGTAAATACGGTAAATGGATAGGAGGTGGCATTGGCTGGGCTTTTGGTGGTCCTATAGGTGCATTAATGGGCTTTGTTTTAGGCAGCATTGCTGATAGCATGCAGAGCAACACTTATGCCTATTCCGAAACACAGCCGGGTGATTTTTCTGCGGCTCTTATTGTGCTGGCTGCTGCTGTAATGAAAGCCGACGGCAAAGTACTAAAATCCGAATTGAATTATGTAAAAAACTTCCTGGTGCATAATTTCGGTCACGAAAAAGCCAAACAGATGCTGCTCTATATGCGTGAAGTTCAAAAAAAAGATATGGATGTTACAGCAATATGCCATCAGGTACGCCTTCATATGGATAAGCCGGCTTTATTGCAATTGCTTCATTTTTTATTTGGTATAGCCCAGGCAGACAATTTTATATCCCCTGAAGAAGAAAATTTACTCAGGCGAATGGCTGCTCTTATGGGTATTTCGGAAAATGAATACAGCTCTATAAAAGCCATGTTTGATAACGATCATTCAAAAGCTTATAAAATACTGGAAGTTTCTGAAAATGCTTCCATAGATGATATCAAAAAAGCTTATCGCAAAATGGCCTTAAAATACCACCCGGATAAAGTAAGCCATCTTGGAGAAACTTATCGCAAGGCAGCTAAAGAGAAATTTCAACAAGTTAATGCCGCATACCACGAAATAAAAAAGCAAAAAGGCTTCTAACGCGAATAATATCTAAGTGCTAACATATAATTTGCATACACAACTCTATGGTGCGTTTACCTCTTTTCGTAAAAGCCCTAAATTAAAAAGCATGAAGGTAGGGATAAATTACAGACAGCACATAAATAAATTTGTTTTAATGTAACTTTATTTGAGTAATTGAAGTATAAAAAGTTGTATTTTTGATTTGGCAGATTTATTATCATTAATAGATAAAAGCATAAATAAAGTAAAAATATATAATTAACTTAAACACAATATTTGAAAGTGCATTTGCTTTTTTTTTAAGCAATAAAAAAGAGAAAAACATAAAAAAATGATAAAAAAAGTGTATTTTTGAAATTTGTTACAAAAAATATGTGTAATATTGTAGTCAATTTTCAAAAAGAAGTACATGCATATATATATACAAATACATCACAAAAGATATGTTTAAACGCCTGATTAAAAGCATCGTAATCCTACTTTTTGTTTTAGCCGGAGGTATGCTTAAAGCCCAAGACCCGCATTTTTCGCAATACTATGCAAATCCGCTTTACTTAAACCCGGCATTTGCAGGTACAGCTAATTGTCCGCGTTTAGTTTTTAACCACCGCAATCAATGGCCAGCCATATCAGGGAATTTTGTTACCTATAGTGCATCATACGATATGCATATAGATGCTTTAAGTGGTGGCATAGGCATCCTTGCTACAACAGACAGGGCCGGACAAGGCGTTCTGTCAAAAGATTTCGCCAGTGCCATTTACTCATACGCATTGGATGTAACAAGAAACTTCTCAATCAGAGCCGGCTTCCAGGCATCATATTTCCAAAACAGAATTGACTGGGATAAGCTCACCTTTGGGGACATGATAGACCCCAGATACGGTTTTATATACGACACTCAGGAAATACGACCACAAACGCGCAAAGGAACAACAGACTTTTCTGCCGGCTTACTAGGTTATACCGAAAATTTTTATGCCGGTGTTGCTGTTCATCACCTTACCGAACCCGATGATGCTTTTTACGGCGTCAGCAGATTGCCAAGAAAATATACAGCACACATAGGCGGTATTATTAACCTTTCGGGAAGTTCCAGAGCGCTCCCCTCTGACCCCATTCTGTCTCCTAACTTTTTATATATGAGACAGCAAGACTTTGAACAATTGAATTATGGTCTCTATTTCAGCAGAATGCCCATTGTTGCTGGCGTTTGGTACAGACATAGTTTTGTAAATCCTGATGCCGTCATTGCATTGATAGGCATACAAACTGATATATTTAATATTGGCTACAGCTACGATATAACAGTTTCACAGCTAAGCAATGCCAGTGGTGGTGCACATGAGGTTTCTTTTGCATATCATTTCCCTTGCATCCCCGAAAGACGCAGGGTGAGAAAAATAAATTGTCCATCATTTTAGTTATATATATATTAAGAACTTTATAAACCCATAATAATATGAGCAGAAATAATAATTATTTGAAAATGTTTGCCTTTGCGGCAGTTATTATTATGTTTTCTTCCTGTAGAGAACAATCAAGAAGTACCGGCTGGGATTATAACAACCCAAGGAACGGTGGCTTTCAAGTAGTTCCCTACACCGAGCAGGAAACAGGCCCCGGATTGGTACTCATAGAGGGAGGTACCTTTGTAATGGGACGCCATGAACAAGACGTCCTTTATGAATGGGATAATATTCCACGCCGGGTTACAGTATCATCGTTTTATATGGATGAAACTGAAGTAACAAATTTATTTTATCTAGAGTATCTATATTGGTTACGCCGCGTGTTTGGCATGGATTACCCCGAGGTTTATCAAAAAGCATTGCCGGATACTCTTGTATGGAGAGACCGCCTGGCATACAATGAACCTTATGTTGAACTGTACCTCAGGCATCCCGCATACCGCGATTATCCGGTAGTGGGCGTTAGCTGGGTTCAAGCCAGAGATTTTTGCTCGTGGCGTACCGACCGTGTTAATGAAATGATTCTGATACGAGAGGGCATTCTTCACATGGACCCCAATCAGTTTAATGAAGAGAACTTCAACACTGAAGCCTATTTAGCCGGACAATACGAAGGCATGGTAAGAAGAGACCTGCCTGACTTAGACCCCAGTGGTTATGGTGAACGCAAAGTGCGCATGGAAGATGGTATTTTCCTACCACGCTACCGCCTACCTACAGAGGCTGAATGGGAGTATGCTGCATTAGGCCTTATTGGTAACACCATATATGAACGTGTTGTTGAAAGAAGGCTTTACCCATGGAACGGACACATAACCAGAACCGATAGACGCAGGCATGTAGGTGAATTTCAGGCCAACTTTAAAAGAGGCCGTGGCGACAATATGGGTGTTGCTGGCATGCTTAATGACGGCGCAGATATAACAAACCATGTCTTCTCATACTGGCCTAATGACTTTGGCTTGTACAATATGGCCGGCAACGTTAGTGAGTGGGTTAAGGATGTTTACAGACCTCTCTCCCCTGAAGACATAAGTGATTTTCGTCCTTTCAGAGGTAATGTTTTCCAAACACAAGTTAGAGATGAATTTGGTTATATTGAAGAAAAAGATACGCTTGGCCGCATCATGTGGCGCGATGTAACTGTTGAAGAAAGTGCACACCGCCGAAATTATCGCTATGCTGACAACAGAAATTACCTTGATGGCGACCACACATCCAGTATTTTTTACATGGAAGATGAACCTGTTGAACCTGAAGAACAAAACAGACTCATGTACGAATATGGAGCTACATCTATGATAAATGACCAGGCAAGAGTTTACAAAGGCGGCAATTGGGAAGACAGAGCGTACTGGATGGTAGCAGGTACCAGAAGGTATTTAGATGAAAATCTTTCCACAAGAAATATAGGCTTCCGTTGCGCTATGCACAGAGTTGGTGCTCCAAAAGGCGGAAGGTAGTCCTCAAACTTTAACAATATATAAAAAAACCCATTTTAAAAAATGGGTTTTTTTATTTTCAATTTATTAAGATTACAACAAGCCTCAGATGATTCAAGACCTTTATAGTTTAATACAGGATGGATTTTGTGTCTCTATAGACAGTAGAAATATTGGTAAAAGAGATATTTTTTTTGCACTAAAAGGCGAAAATTTTGATGGTAATAGATTTGCTGAAAATGCGATCCGGAATGGGGCAAAGTACGCTGTAGTTGATAATGAAAATTTTGCGAAAGACAGCCGTTACATATTGTTCAGCGACGTTTTGAAAACATTACAAGAACTGGCAACAATGCACCGTAAATCTTTCAATATTCCTGTTATCGGTATTACGGGAAGCAATGGCAAAACAACAACCAAAGAGCTGATTAATGCCATTTTACGAAAAAAATTTAACACTTTAGCTACAAAAGGCAATCTTAATAACCATATTGGAGTGCCTCTTATGCTGTTATCACTCAAAAAAGATCATACTATAGCAGTCATTGAGATGGGTGCCAACCATGTTGGTGAAATTGCAGAACTTTGCCAAATAGCCAAGCCCACACATGGTATCATCACAAATATTGGCAAGGCACACCTCGAAGGCTTTGAAGATATTGACGGTGTTGTTAAAGCAAAAAAAGCACTGTACGATCATTTAGAAGTAAACAAAGGCACAGCATTCGTCAATAAAGATGACGCGTTGCTTATGCAACTTTCTGCAAAAGTAAAAAGGACGCTATATAGCCGGGATAAACCTTCCAAATGCAAAGCAGTCGTAAAAAAAAGCACGCCACTCATTGAGTTGGAATGCTTCCTGGATGATGAAAAGTTTGAGCTGTCAACCCATTTATATGGCAGCTACAATGTATATAATATTTTAGCAGCTATATGTACAGCTTCCCATTTTGACACCGAAATTGACACCATCAAAAATGCCTTATCCGGCTATATGCCTGATAACAACAGGTCGCAGCTGATAAAAACACGCAGCAATACCATTTTTTTGGATGCTTATAATGCCAATCCAACCTCAATGTCGCTGGCTATCAAAAGTTTTTCTGAGATACCATCTGCCAGTAAAGTCTTTATTGCTGGAGATATGTTAGAGCTGGGAGCCTATAGCAGGGATGAGCATAAAATCATTATTGATTTACTCAAAGTACAAAACTTTCAACATGTGTACTTGGTAGGTAAAGAATTTTCTACCTGTAGTGAAAACCCATTTACCAGCTTCCATAATGTCGCGGCACTTTATAATTATGTTAAAAAAAACAGCATCACAAACTCATCAATATACATAAAAGGTTCGCGAGGCATACAACTTGAAAAAATTGTAGATTTGCTTTAAAAAAATATTATGCCATCATACAAAACTTTGGGGTTAATGTCTGGCACGTCAATGGATGGTATTGATGTGGCTTACTGTATATTTTACCATATCAAAGGCGTTTGGTCATTTCATTTACCTCATGCCCAAACCTACCCCTATTCGAAGGAATGGCAACAAACTTTAGCTTCAATACAAAAGCAGAGCGCATGGAGCTATGTTGAAGCTCACAGGGCTTACGGAAAATTATTGGGAGATACCGTTTTAGATTTTTGCAAGGCTACGACTGCATCACCCATGTTAATAGCCTCACACGGACATACCATTTTCCACAGGCCGCCGCTCTTAACATCGCAGTTGGGCTGTGGTGCTACACTAGCAGCCAAAACCAGACGTCTGGTCGTAAGCGACATACGTTCTTTAGATGTGGCTAAAGGAGGGCAAGGTGCACCATTAGTCCCTATAGGCGATCAGCTGTTATTTTCCAAGTATGATTTTTGCCTTAACCTGGGCGGATTTGCTAATGTTTCGTACGATTGTGAAGGCAAAAGAATAGCCTTTGATATATGCCCGTTTAACACTGTCATAAACGACTTGTATGTAAAAGCCCATCCGGCTTCAATGCTTTCATACGACAAAGGTGGTGCTTATACCGCAACAGGGCATGTTAACAAAGAACTCTTAGAAGCACTCAATAATATTGAATTTTACAAAAAAAAACCGCCAAAGTCTTTAGCCCGCGAATGGAAAGAAGCCATTTTTATGCCGGTTGTTGATCAATTTACACATGTTGATATTAAGGATAAATTAAGGACTATAGTTGAACATCAGGCTATACAAATAAGCAGAGTGTTCAAAACAGTAAAAAACAACGGCAGTATTTTGATAACAGGTGGCGGGGCTTATAACACTTTCTTTATTGAAACCCTGAAAGCAAAATGTCCCAATTATGAACTGATAATTCCTGAAAGTAAAATTATTGACTTTAAAGAAGCTTTAATTTTTGCATTTATCGGCCTTCTCAGATATCTCGAACAAATTAATTGTTTAAAAGATGTCACCGGTGCAACGAGTAATAGCTGCTGCGGGGCTATTTATGATGGCAGGGAACCATTTTTTTAACACCCATCATATAAGGACAAAGCTTACTTAAATTAAAAGCATCACACAGTCTATACTTTACCAAAAAACCTGTTTAGTTCTTAATTTCAAGCCTCATTTAGAAGTTCAAACACATAGTTGGGTTAGTTTTGTATCTTTGTGGTTTCAGTTGATATCATAAAAAATTATTATGCCACAGTTACCTACAGTATGCCATATCACAACAGTACACCCACGTTATGATATTCGGATTTTCAGAAAGCAATGTATGAGCTTGTCTAAATTTTATCAAGTTGTATTGATAGTAGCTGATGGGAAAGGTCATGAAAAAAAAAACGGCATCAGCATTCATGATGCAGGTTTAACACAAACCAGCCGTATTAAGCGTTTCACACAAAGTAAAGCGCACATTTTTAATGCAGCTATATCCAAAAATGCTGCTATTTATCATCTTCACGACCCTGAATTGCTGCCCCTGGGGTTAAAACTTTTAAAAGCAGGCAAACATGTCATTTATGATTCGCATGAAGATGTCCCACGTCAAATATTATCTAAAGAATATATTCCGACAATATTCAAATCTGTCATAAGCCACTTGTATGAAATTTACGAAAACCGCTGTGCAAAAAAATATTCCTGCATTGTGGCGGCCACACCCTTTATCGAAAAGCGTTTTAAAAAATATAATCCTTGCACCATCAGCGTAAATAATTACCCTATTGCTGAAGAGTTCCGTCAAAATACAAAACCTGAGAAAAAACCTAATGTGGTATGTTATGTTGGTGCTATTACAAAAAACAGAGGCATTTGCGAAACTCTTGAAGCACTAAAGGACACCCCATTAGAATTACATCTGGCAGGCAGCTTCGTTGATAAAAATTTACAACGCACATTACAGAAAAATAAACTCTGGAAGCAAGTTCAATATTTTGGCTTTGTGAACCGAAAAGATGTCGTTGAAATTATTTCAGCTTCAAATGCCGGCTTGGTTACATTGCACCCCACAAAGAACTATATTGACTCATTGCCGATTAAAATGTTTGAGTATATGGCTGCTGGCTTAGCTGTAGTGGCTTCTGATTTCCCACTATGGAAAACTATAATCAATGAATTTGATTGTGGAATAGCAGTCGATCCTTTAAATCCTTCTGAGATTAGAGAAGCACTCATGTACTTGATAAAACATCCCCTTGAGGCTGAAAGAATGGGTCGTAACGGTCTTAAGGCTATTGAAAAATACAACTGGCGCAACGAAAAAGAAAAATTGCTTAGCATCTACGACAATCTTATTTCAAAATAAAAAACATACGCTATGAATATTATTGTAACAGGCGCTTCAAAAGGTATTGGAAAATCACTGGTTAAGTTTTTTTCTAATAACAAACAGCATAAGGTTTTAGCTGTTTCCCGAGACATAAGTGCACTTAAAGAATTGCAAAACACATGCACCTACCCTGTTCAGATACTTTCATTCGATATTACCAAATGCGAAGATGACAACAGCCTCCTAGAAAAAGTGAAAGCATTAGGTTCAATTGATGTCATTATCAATAATGCAGGGTTGTTAATCAACAAACCTCTTACCCCGTTAAACGGCCATGAATTTGACAAGCTGTTTAATGTAAATGTTAAGGCTGTTTTCTTGCTTACCAAACAGCTGCTGCCATATTTACGTAAGGGAAGTCACATAGTGAATATTGGCAGTATGGGAGGTTATCAGGGCAGCTCAAAATATGCAGGTTTATCTCTTTACAGTGCTTCCAAGGGTGCTTTGGCAATACTTACCGAATGTATGGCAGAAGAATTAAAGCCACAAGTCATAAGTGCTAATTGCTTAGCACTGGGAGCCGTTCAAACAGAGATGCTTTCAGAAGCATTTCCCGACTATAAGGCCCCCCTTTCACCTGATGAAATAGCATCCTTTATCGCGGATTTTGCGCTTAAAGGTCACCGTTTTTTTAATGGTAAAATAGTGCCTGTTTCAGTATCCAGTCCCTAATTTATTAACTATCAGCAATTGATTAACACCATGACAGAGCCCAACAACATTGAACACCAAGGTATTATTGAAAACATAGATAGTAACTATATTTATGTGAGAATTAAAGCCCATGCTGCCTGTGGTGGTTGTCAATCTAAAAACATTTGCAACCTCTCCGAGGTGGAACACAAAACAATTGAAGTTAAAAGAATAAAAAATAAAACCTACCAAATGGGTCAGGAAGTAACTGTAGAGCTTACGCGTTCTTTGGGTTTCAGAGCTGTTATCCTTGGGTATTTGGTGCCCTTTTTTATTCTTATGTTTGTGCTGATTTTATCCATGCAAATATTTCAACATGAAGCGACATCAGGCCTTTTATCTGTACTCGTCTTAGTACCTTATTACGGCATCTTGTACCTGAAAAGAGACAAGCTTAAAAAAACATTTGACTTTAAAATAAAAAATTAGTTTTTATTTTTTTCTTTGGCGATATAACTCAAAAACAATAAGCCAGCAAAGGTAAGCAAGCCGTTAAGCATAAGCAGCTCAAATCCAAACTGATACCCCCACCAGTCAACAGAATTACTGCTGAGTATATAGCAAATAACCGGAGCACACACACACACCAAGGGAACATATACATCTTTAACCTTGCGTTTGGTAAACATGCCAAAAGTAAAAAGACCTAAAAGCGGGCCATAAGTATAACCGGCAATGGTAAACAATTTATTAATAATGGCATCATCGTTAATGGCTTTATAAAATATGATGGCCAAAAGCATAAGCACAGCAAACATAAGGTGAATAACATGTCTGAGACGTTTAACTTGTCTGGCATTAAAGCCCCTTTGTTTAACGTTAAGGATATCAATGCTGAAAGATGTTGTAAGTGCTGTAAGTGCACCGTCAGCACTTGAATAAGCAGCTGAAATCAACCCTATAAGAAATGTCAAACCTGCAATTAAGCCTAGATAATTCAATGACAATGCAGGGAAAAGATTGTCTGTTGTCTCAGCAATAAATGTACTGATATCCAGCTGCATGGTATCTGTATAGATAAACAATAAAGCCCCCAAAAATAGGAATAGGAAGTTAACAAAAATCAAAACCACACTAAAGGTTATCATATTCTTTTGGGACTCTCCAAGCGTGCGGCAGCTTAGATTTTTTTGCATCATATCCTGATCCAAGCCTGTCATAACTATTGCAATAAAAGCGCCGCTAAAAAACTGTTTGAGGTAATGGTTTTTATCGCTAAAATCAACAACAATAATTTTAAAATACTCGCTATTTAAAACAGTAGCAAAGGTCTCATTTATACCAAGTCCCAGTTCACGAATAATTATGTACGAACTAATAATAACAGCAAGTATCATAAATGTAGTTTGCAGGGTATCGGTCCAAACTATGGTTTTAATACCACCTTTGACAGAATAAATAATGATTATTACAACAAGTACAATAGCTGTAAGAGCAAATGAAATACCCCATTGAGAAAGCACAAAAACATGCAAAACATTGACTACCAAAAACAAGCGAAAAGAAGCACCTATAAGGCGGGATAATATAAAAAAGAAAGCGCCGGTTTTATGAGACCTTAAACCGAAACGAGAGCCAAGATAGCCATATATCGAAGTTAAATTAAGCTTGTAATACAAGGGTAACAGCACAGTAGCAATTGTAAAATACCCCAGAAGGTAACCAAATACCAACATCATATAAGTAAACCCCTCTGTCCCGACAAGACCTGGCACCGACATAAAAGTAACCCCTGACAATGATGCACCAATCATGCCGTAAGCCACTACATACCAAGGGGAAGACTTATTTCCAATAAAGTATGACTCATTATCAGCACCTCTTGTAGTTAACCAGGATATAAAGAAAACCAGTAGTGTATAAAGTAGAAAACAAGCAAAAATTAATTGTGGGCTCATCTTTTTTTTGCATCCAAAAGTAATCAAAAAATAAGAATCTTGTTGGCATTAAAAAAGTTTTAACCGGGCAGAAATCATTAGTATCAAAAACACAAAACTTTTAGGAAAACATTGAAGCAAACTACCATATTAGCAGCTTTCTACATCTTCTACCGACCTCAATTAAAAAACATGAATAATAGTCTTAAAAGTATTACTAAAAAAATAACTATATTTGAGCTAAAATTTAAACATATGAAACGCGTAACAAAAACAGCCAGATATATTGAAATTGGTATAATAAACGTGCTGATAGTTATGATGGCCGGTGTTCTGGTACTTGCTACTATTGAGTTAGGTTATTTTTTGATACGAAATATCATCCAATCTGATTTTTTGCTAATAAGTTTGGATAATTTAATGGATCTTTTCGGGGTTTTCCTTTTAGTTTTGATAGGCATAGAGTTACTTGACACAATAAAAGTATATTTAAGGGAAAATGTCATACACGTAGAAGTAGTGGTACTGGTTGCAATTATTGCTGTTGCTCGAAAGGTTGTAGTTTTAAAAATTGAAGATTTTCCTGGAGAAGTTATTATTGGCATAGGGGTTCTCATCGCTTCTTTAGCTTTGGCTTATTATCTTATTAAAAAAGCGGGGCTGCTGGTCATTGACTGCAACAACCCACCCGAGGAGGTTAAAAAAAACATTGAGGAACTTCACGAAAAAATTGTAGAAGAACCTAAGAAAGAAGAGGATAATAATACTGGTACATCTCCAAAAAAACCTTGTGGGAGTAACAAATAAAGTGTTGCTCAAAAACAATATGAATGTTTTGACTTATGAAATAATGTTTATAAAATAGCATGTAAGAAAGCTTTTTTTATAATTTTGCTTCACCCTTAGTTAGCAAACAATTATCTTTTAAGTATTCAAAAAAAATAAAAAAGGCATATGGAAATATCAATACTGGATAAAAAATTTAAATCCTTTATTAATGCGCAACAAGTACAGGAAGCAGTGGTGCGCATTGCCACTGAGATAAACAGGGATTATAACGGTAGCAGCCCTGTGTTTGTGGCTGTGTTAAATGGTTCTTTTATGTTTGCCGCCGACTTGTTAAAACTTATTAAGCTCCCCTGTAGCATATCATTCACAAAGTTGTCTTCTTATCAAGGCACAGAATCAACCGAAAAAGTGCAAACACTGATTGGTATCAACGAAGATATTACAGCTAAGAAAATTATTATTCTGGAAGATATTATTGATACGGGTATTACATTAAATAGTTTTATGAACTCCCTTAAAAAGCATCAGCCGGCTGAAATAAAAATTGCTACTTTACTTTTTAAACCGGACGCTTTTAAAAAGGATTTTAAAATTGACTATATTGGTATGCATATCCCGAATGATTTTATCGTGGGCTATGGTTTAGACTACAATGGTTTCGGTCGTAATTTGCCTGATATATATAAGTTAAGCGAATAAGCATGTTTAATATTGTTGTAATTGGTCCTCCATGTTCGGGCAAAGGCACGCAGTCAAAAAGAATTGCAAAAGAATATCAGCTAAGCCATATATCTTCGGGGATTCTTTTCAGAAAAGAAATAAATAAAAAAACACCTTTAGGGTTTACATTAAAAAAATACATTGACAAAGGCTTGCTGGTTCCCGACGAAATAGTTTTAAAAAAGATGTATAAGGCAGCGCTAAGTTTAAGAAAATCCAGGGGGGTTGTTTTTGATGGTTTTCCCCGCACCCTTTATCAAGCCCAAACAATGGACAAATCACTGAAAAAAAAAGCAATACAAATTGCCATTGCTGTTTTTATTGATGTCGGTGAACAGGAATTGGTCAAACGTTTACTGAGGCGGTCAGAAGATTCAGAAAGAAGTGATGATTCATTGGAGGTTATAAAAAAACGTATAGAGGTTTACAAAGCAGAAACATTACCTCTTATCAAATACTATTCAGATAAAAAAAAGCTTATTACGGTTAGTGGCATGGCCCATGTTGAGACTGTATGTGCACGTATCATTAATGCTATAAACAACTTTAAAAAACAGAATTATACTGATGGGGTCTAATTTTATTGATTATGTAAAAATATGTTGCCGTTCAGGTAAAGGAGGTGCAGGTTCAGCACATCTTATGCGGGCTAAATACATTCCTAAGGGAGGACCCGACGGTGGTGACGGTGGCAGAGGAGGCCACATTATTCTAAAAGGCAATAAGCAAATGTGGACATTATTACACCTCAAGTACAAGCGCCACCTTATTGCCGGCCACGGGACCAGTGGCAGCAGAGCTCACAGAACAGGAGCAACAGGGAAAGATGTTGTAATAGATGTCCCTTTGGGAACAGTTATAAAAGATGCTACAACAGGCACAATTGAGCACGAAATAACTTTCGACGGAGAAACATACATCGTCCTTGAAGGAGGCAGAGGCGGCCTGGGCAATATGCATTTTAAGTCGCCAACAAACCAAACGCCCCGTTATGCTCAGCCAGGAGAACCCGGGAAAGAAGCCTGGAAAATTCTGGAACTTAAAGTTTTGGCTGATGTTGGGCTGGTAGGCTTTCCCAATGCTGGAAAATCCACATTATTGTCAGTCGTCTCAGCTGCCAAACCAAAAATAGCAGACTACCCCTTTACCACACTGACACCAAACCTTGGCATTGTTTCGTACAGAGACTATCAATCTTTTGTAATGGCTGATATTCCCGGCATTATTGAAGGGGCACATCAGGGTAAAGGTCTTGGATTACGTTTTTTAAGGCATATAGAAAGAAATGCCATACTTCTTTTTTTAATACCAGTGGACAGCCCCCATATAAAATCAACCTACAAAATATTGCTCAATGAATTGGCCATGCACAACAAAGAATTGCTTGATAAAGACCGTATTTTAGCCATAACTAAAACAGACCTTACAGATGCAAACACCTTAAAAAAAATAAGGGCAAAATGTCCTGAAAACGTGCCTGTGGTTTTCATCTCTTCAGTAGCGCAAAGCGGGCTAAGCACACTTAAAGATATGATCTGGAAACATTTAAACAACGAAGCAGAATGAATATAATAGACTTTTTAGTTCAAGTAGATGTTAAGCTTTTTCTTACCCTAAACGGTTGGCGCAGTAGTTTTTTCGACTTTCTCATGTATTGGATCAGCGACAAATACATATGGGTGCCCTTTTATGCTTTTGTGCTTTATCTAATAGCAAGGGTATATAAAATCCAAACCTTTTATATTTTGGGTTTCATTGTTTTGCTAATTACTCTTAGCGACCAATCGAGCGTACACCTTTTCAAAAATGTGTTTGAGCGTTTAAGGCCCTGCCATAATCCGCACCTCGAAGGGATGGTTAACCTCATAAACAACCGCTGTGGCGGTCAGTTTGGATTTATTTCTTCTCATGCCAGCAATTCTTATGCACTGGCCAGCTTTGTATTCTTTCTTTTGCGCCGGCACTATTTTAAGTTCGCAGTATGGATGCTGGTTTGGGCTGCCATTGTTGGATACAGCCGCATATATCTTGGTGTACATTACCCCGCCGACGTTTTCGCAGGAAGCATTGTCGGATTTCTATGGGGATGGCTTGTTTATGCGCTATTTAGTTGGTTCAGCTTAAAAGTATGTAAAAATAAAAATGTCACAGATATTCAAAGTTCTTAATAGAAAGTACTTACACAAACATAAAAACATTTTATTTTTAATTGAATCAACATAAACTCAAATCTTAAACTTTTTCCTAATTTTACATTTTTAATTACAATAATAAAAAAACAGCTATGAAAAATTTTTTAGAGATTAAGCCTAATATCGGTTTTGGTGATTTCGAGTTTGGCGATGACACCCAAAAAATAATTGACTTTTTTGGCAATCCTGATGAAACTGAAGTCCTATCTGATGAGGATTTTGAAGCAAAAGTTATCACCTACTGGGAAAAAGGGTTTACATTTTTTTTAGAAGGCGAAAAATTTTCGCACTTTACCTGTGTTGAATCTGATAATGAAAACATTACTCTTTTCGGGAAGAAAATCATCGGTATGCAAGAGGTGTCTTTGTTGAGTCTCATGAAAGACAATGGCCATGAGAATTTTGAAGCAGAAGAGGAAGAATGGGGCGAAAAAAGAATTTCTTTTGATGAATTATCTTTAGATTTTTATTTGGAAAATGATGAGGTCGTATCAATCAGCTGGGCAAGCCCTGACATAGAAGATGATATTGACGACGAAGAAGAAGCCTAAAACAGCTTGAATCAATATTTTTCAATGCACTACCAACAGCAATACATTGGTTGTTTATTAGTTGTGCATTGTTTCTCCATTGCTTTTTTCGCCAAAATGTGCTAAAAACGCAGTTTAGACTCCTCACCTTTCAGGAGTCTTTTAATGTTTTTGATATGGGTTAGCGGTACAAAGAGAGCAACAATAATACTAAAAAACACATACGCCCACTCGGTATTTCCAAAAGCAAAAATGCTGAGAAATGGAAAGCAAATAGCTGTACTTATTGATCCTAAAGAGACGTATCTCGTTTTGAGAAATATCACTAAAAACAAAGCTATCAGGATAAGAACTTCATAGGGGAATAAAGCAATGGCAATACCCAGCAAGGTGGCCACGCCTTTACCCCCATTGAATTTTGCAAAAATGGGAAAAACATGCCCTATTACTGCCACTAATGCCAATACAACAAAGAATAAAGCCTCATGCTCTTTGCTGAAAGGAAAAGACGACAAGCGTCCTGCCAACACAGCCAAAGTTCCTTTCAAAGCATCAATTAGCAGAACAGGAATACCGGCTTTGAGACCCAGCACCCGGATGGTGTTTGTTGCTCCGGCACTTTTGCTGCCTTTTGTACGCACGTCAGTACCATAAAACAAACGGCCAATCCACACAGCAGTAGGTATAGACCCTAACAAATAAGCC
The DNA here is from genome assembly GCA_003565735.1 of Bacteroidales bacterium. GTDB lineage: Bacteria > Bacteroidota > Bacteroidia > Bacteroidales > PXBB01 > PXBB01. The sequence goes on along the minus strand of PXBB01000033.1, from coordinate 8,748 downwards.
AAAATAACATATGGAAAAACAGTCAGTAGAAATTCATTCATATTTTAATAATTGGTTTACAAAGCTACAAACACAGGCTTGCATAAGATGTTACTATTTTCAAACCAGGATTTTTAATCATCCCTGAGTTCTAAGAAGTCTTCTATGAATCTTTCAACCCTTCTTTGGGATGAAATATTATAACTGTAAGGTTCTTCACCTCTTTCGGTACGCATTCTTCTGTCCTGGGGTCTTTCCTCAGTAATGGCCGTAATAAACTCTCGATGCGAAGAAAAGCCCTGCATAACACGATTTTGATAACCAAAAAAGAACCAGTCGTCCGAGGCTAATTCAAGATACATAAAAAGTCTGTCGCCACCACGTCTTTGAACAAGCTCTAAATAGCCATCCACATAATTGTTTATAATATTTCCCTGCATATTGCCAATACCGATTTTCCCGTCAGACTTAAAGGAATTTGTTGTAGGATGCCAGTTCAAGCGCAAATGGCTGAGCACAAAAGTCTTCTGTAATTCAGCAGGAAATCTTCCTCTGATACGTCCTACCAAGCCAAGGTCAGTAGTCATTTGTTCTGCGGCATCAGCACCTACTATTTCGGTAAGGGCTTTCGTATAAGTTTCTCTAGTAATATCAACAGGCGGCAAGTTGGTGTATTTTTGAATATTGTTTATTATCATCTGCAAAGCATCATCATTAAAGTAAAAGTCGAGTAAGGCCATACCATCAATGCTGGCAGCTCCGGTATATATGTTATGTTCAACATTGCCATACACATCAAAAGTAAGTTGCCCCAAAGTCTCAGAAAGGTTTATTTTACCTTCACCGAAAGTAAAACACTGGTCTCTGTGCAACCTGTATAAATTACCTGTTAAGCTGAAATCTCTTATCTTTTCTTTACTTGACACAATATACTCACGTCTCTCGCTGTTAAAATGGAGATAGCCCGATGCTGTTAAAAGCTCATGGTCGTTGGGACGCAATTTGGGCGTTAAGAAAGCTGAATAAATTGAGTCTTGCGATTGCATCAGCCCCACGTGTAAACGGATATCATTTTCATCGTAAATTTCATCGCTAAGTGGAATAAAAATATCCAACGGGTTGATATCAGCTTTAAACTTTGTCCAGTAGCGCCTATTGGTATCGCAAGGCATATCAATACGCACCAAACCATTGAATTCCAAAAACTGATTATCAGCTGTAAGCATCACATCGCCACTAAAGTCAAAGTGAGGGCTTAGTGTAAAGGCCAGCTCTTTGGCAATAGTTCCTTTGGCATAAGATTGTAGTGCATCATTAACGCTTATTTCGTGGAAATATATAAGCTGCTTGGATTCAGTCTCATCAATATAATCGTACTGCCCGCTGGCTATATATTTATTGCGTGAAGATATAAAAGCCTCGGCATTATATATGGTATGGTGTCGTGAATCTAAATTGGCCAGAATCTGAGCATCTTTAAGGGTATCCATGAGTGCATCCTTAAAAACTGTAACCAATCCATCGCCAGGGAAAATAGCAGCATCGGCCACTTTGATAACTTTTACGTTTTGAGCATATATGACATTTTCACGTAAGTTGTATTTAGCACTGGGTGCAATAAAACGCAAAGAGTCCTGCTGAGGATGTAAGGATATAAATTCCGAGCCGGGAATATCAGCATCAGCAATTTCACCAATAGACAATGTGTCGAGGCCGGCAATTTGCTCGCCTGCTTTGAGAGACACCTCAATTTCTTCGTCGTCCATGAACCAATCGAATCTATCCATGTAGCACATGTACAAATTCAATGGAAACTCAACCTGAGAAATACCACCGTTTGATTCAAAGTTGCCTACTCTTTCATCAAAGTCGATAAAGGATTTATAGTTGTATGTAGCAAAAGCATATTGCGTCAAATCATATGTTTTAAGGCGGAAGTCAGCGGTATCGGCATCAAAGACGCGGTTTCTGAAAACGTACAATTCCGACTCCATTTCTGCATCATTAAATTCCATCATGCCGTTTCCTGTCAGTTGAGACGGTGTCAGTTTAGCTGAGCCATACAACTGCGATTCCCCCTGGTACATCTTGAGCGGTGTGGTTTTATGACTAACATTCAATTCATCCATATAAGGCAGCCACAGTTGCGCCACATTTTCACTTTTTAGGTCGGGATATTCTACCACGTCCAACTGTTCATTAACAACGAAACTTTGGGCAACAGCGCTCATACTGTCGGGGAAAAAGTAAAAACGATCAGATTCTGACACTGAAGTCAAATACTCTAAGGCCCCTTGTCCCACCAATCCTCTGTTACTCAAATTAACGGTATTAAAGAAAGTCCCTTTACCGCCATAAGCCGGATAACCATTCGCAGGCGTAGGTTTTACAAAACCCAGTGAAAAATCGGGCTGTACACGTAGTGGTTCCTGTATATCGGGAAAAATATTAGCTGAGGACAAATAGCCTTCAAAAGCAAGCCCTTCAGTAGAGAATGTATTTAAACTGTCGATGGTGAAAGGTTTGAGGTGAAAATAGAAATGGTCTCTTTTATAAACGCCATCGTGAATAAAAGAGCGGTCGTAGTAAACGTAAGCATCCTTTTTACTATTAAAAATGGGGTACTGATGGTATGGCAGCAAGCCCGATTTATTGCTGTGATGGTCAATCAACAACTCACCGCCGGCATCTTCTATGACAGATCTTATGCGAACCATTGGGAAGCGTCCGTAAGCATCGCGTTCGGCTCTCCTGTCGATGACACGAAAAGTAAGTGAATCAATAATGGGCATATTGATTTTAAAGGCTTCATATTCAAAAGTAAAGCGTTTGCCAATATACTCAAACAAGCCCGCATTGATACGTCCGTCGAAGGCAAAATCTCTGTTTTTTTGCACTTTGATAAGCTGTTCGTGCGGATAAATAACCACATTATGCGAATCGCTAAGAAAAACACGTTCAACGCCTCTTAAGTTAAGGTCATAATTCAGCAGGTTAATACGTGCATTACTACCCTCACTAACAACCGAGTGAAACTGTATAACATCATAGTCTGTTCGTTCGGCCTTAGCATTAATATAGTGAATAAGCTTGTCTTTAACAACAACCCTGTCGTAGTTTAAATCATACCAGATAAAACCCTGCCTGGCCAGATTGATAAGCATAACCTTTGTTTGGTTATGAGATAACCTCATATGCCCTGCAATTTCTGTTAAATGGAATTCCCGCGAATAAATCTGGCGCGAATAATTTCTTAATAGCGTCAATGGGCTTACTTCATCGATCCCCTGAATTCTATCAAAGCGGTATTCGGAGAAATAATTATTAGACTCGAAAAGAGCAGCACCTTCACTTCCCAGCCCTCTAATCATTCTGATATCCATTTTGGGTTCATCCATTTTCCAGTAGAGCGCTTCAAAATACATGTCTAATTCATGAAAAGAATTGAAAAAGGGGCTGGCAGAAATACCTTCCATATCTCTTATCAAAGACACCTCCCTATTGGCATTGGTATAACGCAACCTGATGCTTGGATGAAAAATTGAGTCTTCTTCCATATATATGGTTACCCTTGCATTATTGGCAGAGATGTTGTTTTCAGTAATACTGTATGATTGAGCCCCAAAAACAACAAAGTCGTTGTCTTCTCTTTTAAAAGTCAGTATAGCATCCGTATCTTTATCACCTGATCCTATAAGCCTGTAGCCACGCATCGAAAAGCCACCCTCATAATTAACATCTTCAAACACATTATCTATACGCAAGCGCAAGTCATATGAATTAAAGCGTGGGTATGATGCATCCTGTGGCGTTACATTAGCCAGTACGCGTTCGCTTAATTGCCCCAGCAGAGGCTCGTCAAAAAAGTTTTTGTTATAAAACAGAACGCTATCAATATCGTACCTCGAAAATCTTAAATTAATCTCGTAATCAGGCAACTCTGCCCATACAACATCGCGTTCAAAGCCGGCACGCTCCCAACTGATAAGGCCTCCGCTGCCTTTCCATGTATTATCTAAAGGGTAAAAATTACCTTGTGTATTGTAAATAACAGTACTGTCGTTATTAGCATATCCTTTAAGCATAAAAGATTTTATTTCCAGATAAGGCTGGTTGTCATCTTTTCGGAACACATACACTGCATCTTCAGCTACCCAGCGTGTTGACGGAGAAACATAAAGGGAGTTGTCCAGAAAAAGATGTTTACAAAACTCCAAAAAAGCAAAATAATGGCGCCCTCGGGCCTGGTCGATAACCTCTTCAAACACTTCATGTAGAATAACGAAGTTATCATCGGGCAAACCTGCCTTTTCGAAGTTCATCAGGGTGTACAAATAAGTACTGAAATGGGGAAAAGGGCGTAAACGTCTGCCCAGCATCCTGTTGGCATTAGCAATAATAAGGTTTTTCTTTTCAGAGTTGTAGTTGTCCCAATAGGGTGTAAAGGTTTCTATAAGCTCGCGTGCCTGACGCCTGTCATCACGTCTTTCCTGATCCTCCATAAAGCTTACGAAAGCTTCATAAAATTCATTAGAACCCGTCGGAAACGTTGTAATACGCTGTGCTGACACATGTGAAAAGAACAGTATAAAAGCAGCAATATAGAAAAATCTGTAAATCATTTTCATTGTTTTTTATATAACTTTAAAGCTGCCCAATTATTTTTGGTTAGCTCAGTTAAAATATCGTAATTATATTTATGGGCATAAGCTGTCATCTTTTCCATATCTTTTTTTAAAAAACCGCTGATAAGAAGTATGCCTCCTTTATTTTGCATGGTTTCATAATAAGGCAAGTGTGCACAAAGAATATTGCGCGTTATATTAGCCAGTATGACATCAAATTTTTTGCCGGCCATTTCATTTATGGAACCCTTAATTACACTGCAATTTTTAACATTATTTTTTTTGCAATTTTCAACAGCATTATTATAAGCCCATGCATCATTATCCACGGCAATAACAGCGTCGGCTTTTTTCAATGAAGCAAGGATAGACAGTAAAGCGGTACCACAACCCATATCCAGCACCGTTTTATTCTCGAAGTCAAGCCCGAGTATCATTTCAATCATCATGCCGGTGGTTTCGTGGTGTCCTGTACCAAAAGACATTTTTGGTTCAATATCAATATCGTAATTTACATATGGCGGGGCCTCATGAAACGGCGCCCTGACTATGCAGTCATTTATCAAAACGGGCTTGTAATCACTCTCCCACTGGGCATTCCAGTTTTTTTCCTCCAAATAGTTGTGCGATATTTGAATCCATTTTTTATTGTTATTAACCATTTTAAGATCGTAAATAGCAGAGGCGCTGAACAGATTTTCGGGAATGTAAGCCTTTAGTTCATTATCTTCCTCCATAAAGCCTTCATAACCTATAGCTGTCAGCGACGCCACAAAAAGATCGGAGTCAGCATTAAATGCGGGAAGAAATTTAAAGATTACTTCAACATATTTCATTATTGAGCAGAATTAGCTTTAATAATTTCCACAAAGGAGTCAGCTACTAAAGAGGCTCCGCCAATGAGACCGCCATCAACATCCGCATTGCTGAAAAGGGAAGCTGCATTTTGCGCATTACAGCTGCCACCATAAAGTATGGTCAAATGATGGGCCGTGTTATGGTCGTACACCTCTTCGATAGTATTTCTAATAAAAGCATGCATCTCTTGTGCCTGCTCTGGCGATGCGGTCATCCCTGTACCTATGGCCCATACGGGTTCATATGCAATAACAACCCGCTGCATTTCAGCCTTCTCAAGATGAAACAAAGACTGTTCGAGTTGTTCGCGTATCACGCTTTGCTGGGTGCCGTTTTTCCTGTCGTTAAGCATTTCTCCGCAACAAAATATAGGCGTAAGCCCTGCCGCTAGGACTGCATCTGTCTTTTGTTTCAAAAAAGCATCCGACTCCTTAAAATAACTTCTGCGCTCTGAGTGACCAACTATCACGTACTCGCAGCCAACATCCTTTAACATTTGCACGGCTGTTTCACCTGTAAAGGCGCCTTTAGGCTCAGAGTGGCAATTTTGTGCAGCCAACGAAATGTTAGTCATTCCTTGAAGCAACTTGCCTAAATTTTGCAAATACACAAAAGGCGGCGCAAAAACTACATGGTTGTTATGCTTTTTCAAATCTACCGTATCCAGTTTTTCTAAAACCTCTTTTACAAGGTCTTCGGCCTCCCGGGAAGTTTTATGCATTTTCCAGTTGCCTGCTACTATTCTTTTTTTCATGATTTTATATTTTTATTATTTTTATTGCAATCTTACACGTGGGTCTAAAAAGCCATAGATGATATCCACAAGAATATTAATTAATACCAAAACTACGGAAATAAAAAGTAAAGTCCCCATTACCACAGGAAAGTCAAACTGCTCAAGCCCATCAACCATGATAACGCCCAGGCCTTTCCAGTCGAAAACATATTCAACAAAAACCGCACCGGCCATCAAAGAGGCAAACCATCCTGAGACAGCTGAAATAATAGGATTGAGTGCATTTTTAAAAGCATGTCGGGTGATGATGCCGAAGCGGTTCAAACCCTTAGCTTTTGCGGTACGGATGTAATCTTGCGACAACACATCCAAAAACGCATTACGCGTTAATTCAACCACTATGGCCAAAGGCCTTATCCCTAAAGTTACGGCAGGCAGTATGAGGTTTTTCAAATCCAGATAGGCGCCTTCTCCAAAGTCGTCAATAGAGTACAAACTGCCAAACATACTTAAGCCCGTATAATCTGCAAGCAGGAAGGCAAACAGCCAGGCTATCAGAATGGCAGCAAAAAAAGAAGGCAGGCTCATTCCAAAAACCGATATCACCAAAGCAAGCCTATCAAAAACACTATCTTTATATAAGGCTGATATTATTCCTATGATGATACCCAAAAAACATGCTATTGCAATAGATACAAATGCCAGTAAAGCCGTAAGTGGAATGGCCTCGGCCAAAATATCCGAGACCTTACGCTGACTTTGATATGAACGTCGCAAATATGGCCTCTTCAAAACAAGTACGGACGCTTCCCCAAACTCTAATTGCCAGGCTACATCATAGTTCTCGGTATTTAGGTACCAGGTACTGCTCCTATCATCAAGGGTATGGTATGATACCGGTGATATATCATTTAAATAGTTGACATATTGAATATGTAAGGGTCTGTCTCTTCCCAAATCCCTGTTAATAGCTTCTATAGAAGCTATATCGGCTCGCTGCCCCAACATCATGCGCGCCGGGTCGCCAGGCAGCACGTTGAACAACAAAAAGACGACAGTAATGACACCAAAAAGCACCAAAAAACCGTAAAAAAGCCTCTTTAGTATAAATGACAACATAGCCGTTGTTTGATTTTTAACACTTCACAAAAATATAATTTTATTGGCAACATGTGCATCAATTGCATTTTTTTATTCGTTGGAACACCACCTGCTCAGCAGGCAGTAAAATCAACAGCTGTGCCAGGATATTTATGAAAAAAATCCGTAAAGAAACGCATCTCAAGTGTTTTGAGACATATCAAATATTCTGAAAGACCTGTTGCTTCTTTTTTATCCTATAAGCCACTTCTTTTTTGAAGTATTAGTGGAAAAAGAAAATAATACAGTATTGACAGATTTCTCCTCCGATAAAAATCGAAGTCGAAATGACAGTTTAAGAAGGCTATTAGGGAGTTGCCGGTGAATGGGCTTCGTTAACATTGGTGGGGAAATTCAAAGCTGTAAACTTTCAAGACATCACTACATTTCTTTCTTGCAATAACTTTCAAAAAAGCACATCCTCCCGCATTGTTTTTTACAAAATGTTATGGGTTTTTTATAATCTGTTATTCATATTCCGCAATAAAATCTGTCATTGTGATTACACCATCAGGGAGAGTTACATTTACAACTTCGTCTCCTTCAGACCAAGTTCCATCTCCATCATTATCGTTCCATTCTATTTCAAGTAGATTAACTCTTACTATCAAAGTGGTTTTCTTGCCTTCATAAATATTAAATCTTACTCCCATGTGCTCTCCGGCATCAGGAACATGCTGAAGGACACCGGTGTCATCTACATCATAAATCCCATCTGTCCCAAAAATATTATAAACCTTTTCTTCACTATTATTAAAATTATTGTACTCACTACAATTTGATAAGGTTATTGGCATTTCAACTCCATTATTGTCGCAAATCCAATGAAAGTCACAGCTATGTAAAACAGCGAATCCCCTGTACTCTCCTGCTGGTAAAAAAAATTCAAAATCTCGCTCGCTGTCTTTTTTTAATTCATCCGATTCATAAACTGTAACCCAGTTGATGTCAGAGTCGTTTATTCCTGACATTATTTTATCTGTAGTAAATTTAATTTTGTATTTTTAAGCGTATGTATCCAGATATGTAGAACTCATAAGAGATGTAGCATTTTTAAGTGAACTTTTTTTTGCCGGAGCTTCGTAGTTACTCCACGATCTAAACTTCATTGATAATGTACCGTCACCATCGGAATCATTCTCGCTTGGGTCTTTTTCGCAGCTAGAAAATAAAGCTAAAAGAATAACAGTAGTCGTTAGATAAATTAAGTATTTCATAATGGTATAGTTTTAATTGCGCTTACTCTTACGATTTTCAGCATTCTCGTCTTGTTCATTTATTTTTGATTCGTTTTCATCGTTTTGTCAAGTAAAGGTGGTCAGTCTCAATTTTTCGACCCGTCTAACAATTTACCTGCTATGCCCAATTTCACGAAAACAATTTCAACTTCTTTTCTGTTTTCCCCGATTT
>PXBB01000015.1 GCA_003565735.1 Bacteroidales bacterium | reverse complement strand
TTGTGCCCAGCGCTTTTGTGCCAAGAGGCTACAATACTGAATTTATGCCACAAAATGTATTTATCGACCCCAGCGACTATACATTCATGATATTTGACAGATGGGGCAAAAGAGTTTTCGAAACCAACAACTCCGACGAAGGTTGGGACGGAACTTACAACGGCAGTGATGTGCCTATGGGTACCTATGCCTATGTGATTAAGTTCAGAAACAACGAAAACGTTTACGTGCATAAAAGAGGCACCGTGACGCTTATCAGATAAAGGGTATTGGAAATTTTTCTAAAAAAAGGCTGCCATTTATGGCAGCCTTTTTTTAATGGAAAAAGTTTTCCAATAGAGTTATGCAGCATGAGATAAAAAAATGGAAGTGCTGTTGAGTTATATGCGTATGTTTTTTAGATTTTTTAAGACATCTAAATGTTATAAACAGTTAGAGCTATACTTTTTTTTTTAACTTTGCAAAAATTTACATATACTATGCAGACAGATAATGATAAGTTTGTCGGTGAAGGCTTAACATACGATGATGTGTTAGTAGTTCCTTCTTATTCTGAGGTAATGCCTCGGGAGGTTGATATAACCACGTATTTTACCAAAAATATAGTTTTAAAAATTCCCATAGTCAGTGCGGCTATGGATACCGTAACTGAAGCTTCAATGGCTATAGCTATGGCGCAAGAAGGAGGTATTGGTGTTATCCATAAAAACATGAGTATTGAAGAACAGGCCATACAAGTCAAAAAAGTTAAAAGGGCAGAAAATGGTATGATTCTGGACCCCATAACAGTCAATGCAGCAGCTCTGGTGTCTGATGCACTTGCATTGATGAAAGAATACCGCATAGGAGGTATTCCTGTGATTGATGAGCAGAACCATCTGGTAGGTATAGTTACGAACCGTGATTTGCGTTTTGAGAAAAAGCATGACCGCCCGATAGCTGAAGTAATGACCAAAGAAAATTTGATAACAACTACAGAAGGTACTGATTTCGAAAAAGCTGCGGATATTTTACAAGAATATAAAATTGAAAAATTGCCGGTTGTCGATTCTCGTAAAAAGCTTATCGGGCTTATTACTTATAAAGACATTATTAAAATTAAAGCCCGACCCAATGCGTGTAAGGATAACCATGGGCGATTACGCGTAGCAGCAGCTATAGGCATATCAAATGATGCTGAAGAAAGAATAAATGCGCTGATTAAAGCCGGCGTTGATGCCGTTGTTATAGATACGGCACACGGACACTCAAAGAGTGTTGTTGAAATGACGCGCTATATACGCAAAAAATACAATGACGTAGAATTAGTTGTGGGCAATATTGCTACTCCAGAAGCTGCAAAAGCTTTAGTAGATGCCGGAGCTCATGCCGTTAAGGTGGGTATTGGGCCGGGGTCTATATGCACCACACGTGTTATTGCCGGTATAGGGGTGCCTCAGCTCTCGGCCATTTATAACGTTAATAAAGCTCTCAAAAACAGTGGTATCCCAATAATAGCTGATGGTGGTATCAGATATACCGGCGATATTGTAAAGGCTATTGCTGCAGGAGCCGACACCATAATGGCTGGCTCTCTGTTTGCCGGTGTTGATGAATCTCCTGGCGAAACAACCATTTATGAAGGCCGAAAATATAAAAACTATCGCGGTATGGGATCGGTGGAAGCCATGCAAAAAGGTTCTAAAGACAGGTATTTTCAGGATGCCGAAATGGATATCAATAAACTGGTTCCCGAAGGAATTGTTGGCAGGGTGCCTTATAAAGGAACACTCTCTGAAGTTATCCATCAAATGATTGGAGGATTAAGAGCAGGAATGGGCTATAGTGGCAGTAAAAGTATTGATGAATTGCAAAATGCCAAATTTATTAAAATTACGGCTGCAGGCGTTAACGAAAGCCACCCGCATGATATTCACATAACCAGTGAAGCACCTAATTATAGTAGAAAATAATTTACGTTTTAAGATAGTATCAAAAACCTAAAATATAATATCATGAATATTGTTAAGTTTTCAGTTAAGTACATTGCTTGTTTATTATTTTGTTTGTCTTTCATAAGTGCAACGATCGCTTATGATCAGGATTCTCAAGTGCTTCTAACTATCGAAGATGAGAAAATTTCTGTTGAGGAGTTTTTGAACATTTACCAAAAAAATAATGTAAAAAGTGAACCTATTGATAGAGAGTCCTTAGAAGAGTATTTGAAGCTTTTTATTAATTTCAAACTTAAAGTAAAAGAGGCCGAAGCTCTTGGTTTAGATACTGTTTCCGATTTTCTAAATGAACTTCAGGGGTACAGAGCGCAACTGGCGCAAACTTTATTAAGAGATGATGAAGTTACCGAGAAACTTATCAAAGAAGCCTATCAAAGACTTCAGGAAGATGTTCGTGCCAGCCATATTTTAATAAGGGTTGATAGAAATGCGCTCCCACAGGATACATTAGAAGTTTATAACAGAATTATGGAGCTGCGTCGCCGTATTATTCAAGGTGGAGAATCTTTTGCCCATATTGCACGTGAATCTTCCGAGGACGAATCGGCACGTGATAGGGCTGCTACCAGCAGCCGCCCGGCTATTCAGGGTAATGCAGGCGACTTGGGTTATTTTACCGCTTTTGATATGGTATATCCTTTTGAGTCGGCTGCTTATAATACGGAAGTAGGCGAGATATCTATGCCGGTGCGTACAAATTTCGGATACCATATTATCAAAGTGACTGACAGAAAACCGGCCATGGGAAGGGTACAAGCAGCACATATCCTCAAAAGTGTTCCGGCTAATGATGAGCAAGAGTTAGAGGAACAAAAAAGAAAAGAGATTTATGAAGTGTATCAAAAAATTAAAGAGGGCAAACCTTTTGGCGAAATGGCCAAAAAGTATTCTGATGATAAAGGCTCAGGTGCCAACGGTGGTTTATTGCCCTGGTTTGGAGTGAGCAGAATGGTGCCCGAATTTATCACCACTATTTCTAATCTTGAAATAAACCAGATGTCTGAACCAATTAGGACTATGTACGGCTACCATATTATTAAATTGCATGACAGAGAAGAACAAAGATCTTTTGAAGATATGTATGCTGAACTTAAAAGCAGAGTATCAAGAGACCCTAGGGCAAATCTTAGTCAAAAGCTTTTTATTAAAAGAATAAAAGATGCTTATGCTTTCGATGAAAATAAAAATGCGTTAAAAGAGTTTTACAAGGTCGTGGATGATAGTATTTTTCATGGGACCTGGTCTGTTGAAAATGCGGCACACCTAACCAAAGAATTGTTTACCATAGGGAGCAAAACATATACACAACAAGATTTTGCAAATTACCTTTATGAAAGACAAAACCCACGTTCGAAAACCAATATAAAAGGCTATATCAATAATTTGTACCAGCAGTTTGTTGATGATCGTTGTCTGGCTTATGAAGACAGCAGGCTTGAAGAAAAGTATCCGGAATTTCGTGCGCTGATGAAAGAGTATCGTGATGGCATCCTCCTTTTTGAATTAACGGATCAAAGGGTGTGGTCAAAAGCTGTTACCGATACAGCTGGTATAGAAAAGTTTTATGAAACCATAAGGCACAAATACATGTGGCCTGAGCGCCTTAATGCAAGTATATATTTTTGTGAAGAAGGAAGAACAGTTCGAAGAGCCCGCAGGCAGGTCAACAGAGCGGCGAGAAGAGGAATTCCTAACGAAGAAGTGCTTGCTAAGCTGAATGAAAAAAATCCGGAAGCTGTTAAAATAGAAAGTGGTTTCTTTGTTAAAGGTGATAACAAAATTATTGACGCTATTAAATGGCAGGAAGGACTCAGTAATAATGTAAACAAAAACGGTCGTACAGCTTTTGTATATGTACACGAAATTCTAGAGCCCGAACCTAAAGCTCTTTCAGAAATAAGAGGGCTTGTCACTGCTGCATACCAAAACCATCTTGAAAAATTATGGGTAGAAGAATTACGGCGTAAATATTCTGTTGTTGTTAATGAAGACGCTTTCAAATCCATATTGGAGAAAAACCAGTAAATTATGCGGTTGTTTTTCAGAAATCAATTCAATGCTGTTGTCCTTTTTCTTGGGCTATTGACCACATTATTTTTATGGGGACAATGTCAGTTTTTTCAGGAAAAGCACCCTGAAGAGCCTTTGGCTCGTGTAGCTAATGAATACTTGTACTATTCAGATATTAAGGATGCTGTACCTTTTTTTCAAACCCCTCAAGACAGCATACAGTTTTTTACCAATTATATAAACAATTGGATTCAAAATAAATTGGTACTACACACAGCCAAAAAAAATTTGCATCCCGAACAAAAAAATTTCGAAAAGCAACTAAACGAATATAAAAATTCCCTCATAATATACACTTACGAAACTGAACTGGTAAGGCAAAATCTGGATACTGATGTTTCAGAGCAAGATATTGTAAATTACTATGAAGCCAATAAACAAAACTTTTTATTAAAGGACAATATTGTTAAAGTGACCTATGTTAAGACGCCACTAAAAACGGCTAATTTAAATAAAATCAGACGTTTATACCGTTCAACTGATGAGGATGACCTGTCGCTTTTGCGTGATATCAGCAAACGCGAAGCGGCCAATTATTTTATGGAAGATGTGTGGCTTCTTTTTAGCGACCTTACCAAAGAAGTTCCTATTAAAACCTATAATGAAGAAGATTTCCTAAGACAAAATACATTTATAGAAATGCAAGACTCTCTTTACAATTATTTTTTGCATATCAGAGGCTATAAAATAAAAGAAAGTGTTTCACCGTTAAGCATGGAGAGAGAGCATATAAAAAATATAATCATAAATAAGCGTAAAATAGAGCTGGTGGCCGATTTGCGGCGTGAAATCCTGAGGGATGCTTTGCAGAGGGGAGAATTTGACAATTTTTTTCTAACCAACTAGATAACGCGACAATAATATAACTTGATGAAACATTTACCAAACTATAGCAAACACATACTCCTGGTTTTACTTTTTTTGTTTTCTTTTCGTGGACATACACAGGTTGTTGACCAGGTTGTTGCCATTGTCGGGCAGCACATAATTTTAACCTCAGATATAGAAAGTCAATATTTGCAATACGTCGTTGAAGGTTTAAGTGGTGGCGATGCTTTAAAATGTGAAATCTTTGAAGAACTTTTAGTTCAAAAGTTGCTTCTGCAGCAAGCTTCTATAGATAGTTTAGAGGTTTCTGATGCACAGGTAGAAGCAGAAATGGAAAGGCGTTTACGCTTTTTTATACGGCAAATAGGTTCGGAGGAAAAACTTGAAGCCTACTATCAAAAGTCTATTCAGGAAATAAAAAATGAGTTTATGCCTTTCATTCGTGAGCAACTCAAGGTTCAGAAAGTGCAGTCAAAAATTGTAGAAGACATCAGAATAACGCCCTCAGAAGTAAGAAATTTTTTTAGAAGCATTCCTGAAGATAGCTTGCCAATGGTTGACTCTGAATTGGTTATTGGGCATATTGTGAAGAAGCCTGAAATATCCGAGGAAGTCATACAGGAAACCCGAAACCGGCTTAATACTTATCGGCAGCGCATCATTGATGGCGACGATTTTGCAGTAATGGCAGTTTTATATTCAGATGATCCCGGCAGTTCCAGTAGAGGAGGAGAGCTGGGGTTCTACAGTCGCGGAGAATTGTATCCCGAGTTTGAAGCTGTAGCTTATGGCCTTGCCCCCGGTGAAATATCACCCATTGTTGAAACAAAAGCAGGTTATCATATCATACAAATGATAGAAAGAAGGGGCGAAAGAATCAATGTGAGGCACATTCTTTTGCAGCCCAGACCATCAACACAAGATCTTGCCGATGCTAAAAATCTACTGAACTCTGTTTATGATTTAATTAACACCGGGCAGATGTCTTTCAGTGATGCTGCCTTAGAGTTTTCGGATGATCCCAGTAAAAAAAATTCAGGCATTATTGTTAATCCCATGACGCTCACATCTCGTTTCAAAACTGATGAACTAGAGCCTTCAATGTTTTTTGTGGTTGATAATTTAGACCCCGGCGAGATTTCAAAACCGGTACCTTTTAGAACACAAACAGGCAGACAGGCTTACAGAATACTTCACTTAAAATCACGTACTGAGCCACATATTGCAAACCTCAGAGAGGATTACGACAAAATTCAGGAATTAGCCCTTCAAAATAAAAAACAAAAGGTGTTGCAAAACTGGGTCGAAAGGAAAATACAAACAACATACATCAACATCATTGAAAATTACTTGGGCTGCCAATTTCAAAATCAATGGCAATAAAATAGAAAAATGTTGAAATATTAATAATTACCGATGAAATACGATACCGATAAAGAAGCTATAGAAGCACTCGTTAATAAAAATAATTTACTTAAAAAAGAAATTGCAAAAGTTATTATTGGGCAGCATGATGTTGTTCAGAATTTGCTTATTTCATTGTTTAGCAGAGGACACTGTCTTTTGGTTGGTGTGCCCGGCTTGGCCAAAACCCTTATGGTTAATACAACAGCAAAGGCTTTAGGCCTTGACTACAGCCGCATTCAATTTACACCTGATTTAATGCCGTCCGATATTATTGGCACTGAGATACTTGACGATGCCAGAAAATTCCGCTTTATTAAAGGTCCTGTTTTTGCACACATTATACTTGCAGATGAAATTAACCGTACACCACCAAAAACACAGTCGGCGCTTCTTGAAGCTATGCAGGAAAAAAGTGTAACGGTAGCAGGAAATTCCTACATATTGAGTGAGCCTTTTTTTGTTTTGGCTACACAAAACCCTATCGAACAGGAAGGCACATACCCTCTACCCGAAGCCCAGCTTGACAGGTTTATGTTTAATATATGGTTAGACTACCCAAGCTTCGATGAGGAATTGCATATAGTCAGCGAAACCACCTCCGATAAAGATCATCAAATTGAAGTAGTTCTCAACGCTGAGGAGATATTATATTTTCAAAGTTTAATAAGACGCATCCCTGTAGTGGAAAATGTTTTACGCTATGCTGTTAATTTAGTAGCCAAAACAAGGCCGAACACACCTCAGGCTCATAAAATGACCAATCAATACGTGTCGTGGGGAGCAGGACCTCGTGCTTCACAGTATCTTATTCTCGGTGCTAAAAGCCACGCAGCTCTTAATGGCAAGTATGCGCCTGATATTGAAGATGTGAAAAAAGTGGCAGCTCTTGTTTTAAGGCATAGACTGGTACGAAATTACAAGGCTGAAGCTGAAAATATTAATGTTGAGGATATTATTAAAGAACTTATTCATGATGATGTTACGCAATAAAAAAAGCTATGCATCTTCTGATATGTAATTGCGGGAAGATATCGCCGGCTATTTATTCGTATAACAGTTCATGGTGTACAAAATCCTGTCTCTTATAACGAAAAATCAAATACCCCCAGTCTCTGTTTAAACCTTTCAGGGGAGCGAAAACCATATAACTGTCATCATAAACATCGCTTTTTATTACAATATTGTTGAGCGATAAATAATTGAAAAACATGTAGTTTCGCAGGTTATTCTGTTCATGTTTTTTGTTTGTAGAGACCATAATGTCGCCATTTTTGTCTGCAATAATGATTTCAATCATATTGCGATCTCTTTGAAGCATACCCGCTGTATAAAGTTCAATATTACGGAGATTGCGCTGCATCTTTTCGGACAAGATAGCATAGGAAAAAGCTTGCCCTAAACTAACAAGGTACAACGAATCCTTTTTGTTTGAAAAGGATGTCGCGGCATCGTACAATGTATGATAAGCTTTTGTATGCAATCGCTCTGTCTTTCGTAAAGCAAAATAAGCCCACAAATACATAATGATTATTGTGAGCAATAATACAACGATAAATGCATTTTTGTAGTTCTTTTTTACATAACCATACAAACTGAACTCATTATCGATCTTTGTGTCAGTTGTGTTTTCTGCAGCATTGTCTTCTTGTGGGTCCGAAGGTGTTTTAGATTCCTCAACCTCATTATTGGTGGTATGCTTATCTTCTTCGTTAGTATTATTATTGTTTTCTGTTGGTCTCTCTTTTTCTGAACTCATAACATTTCCTTTTTTTTTTAGTAATGATTCGTTATGCAAGCAAAGATATAAAAAATATCAGTTTTATGGTTAAAATATGCCATTTTTTCAAACCGATTTAGAGGGGGCTTTTGTTTTACGGTGTGGTATCTGAAGGTTTTCAGAAGTTAAGTGTTTGGAGTTTTTACATACGCGTCAAAATTCTTTTTTTGAAACAAAGCTTCTTTTTCTGCTAAAAAATTTCTTATCGAATTTAAAAGGCTGACAGGAGCGGTAGAAAAGCAAAAATTATGTAAAGCTTTTTGAATGGTATCGGGGTAGTAGTTATTTAAAAAATCTATCAATGCCTCCTCATCGCTCATGCAAATGTTTTTATGACTACTCTTGAGGTATTGCAAAATTCTGAGCCCGTCAATTTTTTGATGGCAGGCTTTTACAAAAGCATAAGAAGTATTGGTATTGCTGCGTAGTTGATTCCAGATATTTTTATTGCCAAATTGTTTTTCCAGAAAACCATCAATAGGCGTAGGGATATTTTTGTTGTATAGAGGTATAAAAAGCTCATAAGTTTTGGCTAAATGATCGAAAAGTTGCCGGGGATATAAGGGGTAGCTGTCCCAAATGCCTTTATGTCCTTTTATTAGTGCAGGTCCGGTGCCAAAAAACACCCTGTCCGAAAAGCGGCTTGACGGGTAAACTCTCCGGGTGTTCCAGGTGAGAATATGGCCAAATTTTCTCAACTTTTGTAAAAAGTAAAAATCTTCACCACTTTTTTTTGGTGTTATCCCACCAATTTTACGGTAAACAGATACGGATACAGCTATTGCTGAACCCAGTGCTGTAAAAGCGTATGGAGATTGAATATGCCATAAGTTTAATGCATAATAGCGCATATATATTTCATACCGTAGCATTGGCCTGTCGTATTTTTCTATCCCTGTCAATTTGTGGTAATAGGGATTGGAAAGGGCTGTGGCTTGAGGAGCCTGCCTGAAAACCTCAATTATACTTGAAAAATAAAATGCATCAAAAAGTGTGTCGGCGTCAAGACTTAAAATAATATCGGTTTCTTTGGCTGCACGGTTTACGGTATCCATCAAAACTTTACGTGCCCATCCTACACCATACCTTTTGTCGTCCCACCCACAGCCCTTACTTGATTTGTCAATGACATGGCAAGTTCTTTTTTGCAAAGCTTTTATCGTTTGCTCATTAGCTATACAGACATTTTTTTTGGTTTCGTTATGCCACCAGGCATCAGGTTGATTTACACAAATAAAAACCTCATAATTTTTATATGTCTGACTGTCTATAGCTTCCAGGCAGGCATCTAAATAATCTCCCTCGTTCATAGCAGGGATGGCCACATATATTTTTCTGTCTGTCAATTTTTTTTTAACAAAATTAAACGTTTTGCAAAAACCGGAGTCGTAAATATATGTGTAATTTTGCAGATTAATAAATTTTTGAAAAAGGAATTATGGATTTTTACAGGCGGTTAGTAATTTTTTTGGTTATAGGTTTAGGCAGTATATATTTTCTAAAAGCTCAGCCGGGTAGTGGTCGTGGGCAAGGCATGTCTGAAGCACGTATTGGTTCACTAAAAGGAGTGGTAGTAGATCAGCAGACCGGTGCGCCGGTTCCATTTGCTAATATTGTACTGTATCGTTTAAAGGATTCAACAATTGTTGACGGTACAATAAGCAGCGAAGAGGGGGTTTTTAATATTTCGGCTTTGCCTTTCGGAGCTTTTTATCTTCAAATTCAGTACGTAGGTTACCCTGCATATACTATAGACTCAATTTTCATAAGGCCAAATGACGCACAACTTGATATGGGGTCTATTGCCTTGGAGTTTTCATCGGTTGACCTTGATGAGTTTGTTGTATCGGGTGAAAGAGCTCCATTGCAGTTTAATCTTGACCGGCGCGTCATCAATATCGAAAGTGATATTGCTGCTTCCAGCAGTACTGCGGCAGAAGTCATGCAAAATATCCCTTCGGTAACAGTTGATGTTGATGGTAATGTCAGCTTAAGGGGGTCGTCAAATGTTATTATTCTTATCGACGGGCGTCCCTCTATGCTTAATAATTTGGATGAAATGCCTGCTGATATGATAGAAAGTATTGAGCTGATTACCAATCCTTCAGCACGGTACGACCCTGACGGAACTTCGGGCATGATTAACATCGTTTTGAAAAAGGAGCGAGACCCCGGTTACAATGGCATGGTTTCTATGACATACGGTACCAAAGCCAAAGCATTTGGAACTCTAAACTTTAACTACAGGGAAAATAAAGTAAACTTTTTTATCAATGCCAATACCCGTATCTGGGAGATGCAAGGTTACAGCAACTTTGAAAGGATTACCACTTTATCAGATGCAAGGCAAAGTCTGAGGCAAAAACAAGATTTTGAACGTAACGGCCATTTTAATAATTTACGTCTTGGAGGCGATTACTTTATTAACGACAGAAATACGCTAAGTGTTATGCTAATGGGAAATTTACGCCAGTTTTTGGGTGAAGAGCATAATAAGTACAGCACCTATAGCATCTTAAATGGCATTGAAGAGCCGGTAGATTATTTTACACAATTTTCTGACAGCCGTATAGGTGGCGATGGATACGAAGGGGCTATTAATTATAGAAGAACCTATGATGACAGGATTAAGGAACTGACCGCAGATTTGTTTTATTCATCATCTGAATGGCGTAGCAACAGAGATATGAATCGCTCATTTTTCTATCCTGATCAAACACCCAGAGAAATGCATGACTATTTACAATTGACGCGTAGTAATACCCAACGTCATAACATTACCGGCCAGATCGATTACGTGACGCCGGTAGGTAATGGCGGGCGTTTAGAAACAGGCTATAAATTAAGCCTTAATGAAAATCATATGGACTATATGATGATGTCTTTTGATACTATAAGTAATGGCTGGCTTCATGATGAATTTGCTGCTAATGAGTTTATTTACAATGAGCAATTGCACTCAGCATATGTCATTTACTCTAATTCTATTAACGAAAAACTTAAATACCAAGGGGGCATAAGGGCAGAGCAAGTTTTTACCGAAGGAGAGCAGCTTACTCAGGATACGACATTCGAAAGAAGCTACTTTAACCTGTTCCCTTCTATTCATTTGCGCTATGAACCTTCTCAAAGGCACAATTATTTGTTGAGCTACAGCCGTCGTGTAAACAGACCGGGTTCCCGTGTACTCAACCCTTTTGTTGATTATTCCGACCCTTTTAACCTCTCGCGCGGAAACCCATACCTCGACCCTGAATTTGTAAACTCTTTTGAAGCAGGCTATTCTTTTTATCATAACAAATCCGTAATAAATACGAATCTTTTTTATCGATATACAGATGGTATAGTGACGCGTGTTATGCTTATTGAAGATGACGGAATAACCGCTATGACAACTTTTGAAAATATCAACAAAGAGGAATCTTATGGCCTTGAGCTCATAGTATCGCACAATTTAACTGAGTGGTGGAGTATTAATGCTAACTATAGCCACTTCAGGACACGTCTCTATGGCGAGGACATAAGTTCTCAGGCTGATGATAATTATAGCTGGACTTTCAGAGTTAATTCTACCATGCGTTTTCAAAACCAACTGGATGTGCAGGTTAACTTTAATTACAGATCGCCGCAAATTTTTACAGGTGGGATGTCTAACTATCGCTACTTTCAAAGTGCAGGCGGGCTAGGTATCAGAAGTGAAAACTATTTTGTTGATATGTCTTTACGTAAAGGTGTATTGGATAATAAAGGACAAATAACGCTCAGGCTTAGAGATGTTTTTAATACCATAAAATTCGATGTCCATACTTACGGGGATAATTTTGAGTCAAGCGTCGAAAGACGTAGAGAAAGCCGGGTTTTATTTGTAGGCTTTTCTTACAGAATAAATGAATACCGGCCCAGACGAGATAGAAGGCCTTCTTTAGAAGAAGAAATTGACATGGATTAATGCCAATTTTCATTAGAAAATTTATTCCCTCCTTACATGCTTTAGTTTTGTAAAAATGTTGCAACTATAGCCGTCTTTTTTAATCTGTCCGTAATATTTCAGGAGCTTGAGAGCCGTATGATTATGCCCCTATTAAAAAAAAAATGTAAATTTGCATAGGTAACGGTTTAATAAATTTCATATTTATTTTACTATAGTTTTCATTGTGAATAATATACATGAATCATCCCCAAAGTTCAAAAATGCTGACCCATAGCAAATTTTGCAAAAACCATTCTTTTGTTGAAAAGAAAATTTATTTTACAAACTACATTAAACCTTTAATGCTTTTATGATAAAAACTTGTTTCACAACCATTTTAATTTTGTTTTTAGGGCCTCTGTTATTGTATGGACAAAACACCATTTCCTGGGGCCTTGATGGTGCCATTTATGTTAAGATTAAAAATGACTACCCGCTCAATATAGCCATTTCCGAAAATGGTGATCTGGACGTCAACTCTTTGTATTTTCTAAAAGATATTGTTGAAAAGTATGAGATAACACGTGTATATAAATCATTTTACTTTACAAATGACCGGGATTTACTGCAAACATTAAGAGTAGAATTTGACAGGCACCACTTGGCACCCGAACTGATACGTTTTTTTGATGAAATGTCTTTTGTTGATTATGCTGAACCAGTTCCATATCTTGTAAAGTGCTTAACACCGAATGATTTGGGCCCATCATCAGGACAGTTTAACCAATGGGGCCTACACAGAATTAATGCACAGCAGGCATGGGATATCTCTACCGGAGATTCCAGTATTGTTGTTGCTATTGTTGATGATGCTGTTCAAACTACCCATGTTGACCTTGCTGATAATATGCTGCCCGGAAGGGATGTGGCTAACAATAATAACAACCCCAATCCGCCCAGCACACAATTTAATCATGGTACTCATGTAGCCGGTATTGCAGGTGCTGTAACAGATAACGGTGTTGGTATTGCTTCAATAGGTTGGAATATAAGTATTCTGCCGGTAAAGGCAACCAATACAAGCACCAATATAACACATGGTTACGAGGGGGTTGCCTGGGCTGCCAATAATGGCGCAAATGTCATTAATATGTCCTGGGGAGGCGCCAATCCCAGTCAAACGGCTATTAATGTTGTTAATGCTGCTTTCAATAATGGTATTGTGCTTGTTGCTGCTGCCGGTAATAGCGGCCATCAGGGCAACCCTGTTTTTTATCCCGCGGCTTACAATAGTGTCATAGCAGTAGCCAATACCACCACGACAGATGCTAAAGCCACCTCATCGCAGTATGGTTCATGGATAGATGTTTCTGCACCCGGAACTCAGATACTTAGTACAGTCCCGTTTAGTGGCTATCAAAGTTTTTCGGGTACGTCTATGTCCTCGCCACTGGTTGCAGGTCTGTGCGGTTTGATGCTTTCTTTAAACCCTAACCTAACACCCACTGAGATAAAAAACTGTTTGACAAGTTCGGCAGATAATATTGATACGCAAAATCCTAATTTTGTTGGCCTTCTGGGTGCAGGACGTATCAATGCATACCAGGCCATGCAGTGTGTCAGTGCTACAGTAGTTCCCCTGGATGCCGGCATCAGCGTAATAAAACACCCGCGTCCAACAGTATGTCAGGAAAGTATCGTTCCGGAAATTGTTTTGCGAAATTTTGGCGTAGATACTTTAACAAGCGTGGACATAAAATATAAGCTCAATAATGGGCCGCTCAACACTTATAATTGGTCGGGGGTCTTACCTACGCACCACGAAACCACAGTAATCCTTACATCTATGACTGTTACACCAGGGAAGCATACTTTTACCGTTTATACCGAAAATCCCAATGCAGGTCAGGATGGTAACAACACTAATGATACCTCTTTTACGGTTTTTAACCATTATGATACCATTATGGTTTTACCATTTACAGAAAATTTCGAATCCGGTTCTTTTGATACAAACAACTGGAGTGTGCATAATCCAGATAACGACATAGGCTGGCAAATTGTAAATACCCAGGGAACCACGCCTGGAAACCAGTCAGCAAAGATGGAACACTACTATTACACAGCTATTGGACAGCGAAACAGCATGCTTACACCACCTTTGGATTTTACAGGATACGCAGTTGCTGAGTTATCTTTTGAACATGCTTACAGGCGGTACGATCAATCATCAACTGATTCGCTGATAATATATGTGTCAACAGACTGTGGAGAGACATTTCCTTACAGGGTTTTTGCTGGCGGTGAAAACGGGACAGGATCTTTTGCTACGGCAAGCACATCTGTTAACCCTTTTACGCCATCTGCAAGCGCTGACTGGTGTCTGGCAGGGTCTCTGGGTGCTTCGTGTTTTACTGTAAACCTGACGCCTTTTGTGGGATACAGCAGTGTTATTATAAAATTTGAATCTTACAACAGTTATCAAAATAACCTCTTTATTGACAATATTCAAATTTATGGAGATACAATATCAAACCAGCCGATAGCTGATTTTGAAGCCAGTAGTATGCAGGTTTACGAAGGGCAAGGTATAAATTTTACAGACATGTCATTAAACAATCCTGACTCATGGACATGGACTTTTAGCGGTGGCACTCCCACTACTTCCAGCTTACCAAACCCCTTTAACATTGTTTATAATAACGCCGGTGTTTATGATGTTACTCTTGAAGTTGGGAATTTTTATGGCACCGACACAAAAACAAAAACCTCTTTTATTACTGTGATACCTAATCCACATGTGCCTGAAGTTAACTTTTCTGCTAATATGACTACTGTAATGCAGGACCACTCAGTGAATTTTACTGACTTGACAACAAACAACCCTACTGACTGGTTGTGGCATTTTGAAGGAGGCACGCCTAATACTTCAACGCTTCAAAATCCTACAGCCATACACTATCACACACCCGGTGTTTACAATGTGTCTTTAACAGCTTCTAATAATAATGGGCCAGCGAGTTTAACCAAAGATGCTTATATTACCGTTCTTGTAAGTTCCAGCCTTGAAGATTTAAGCACTCATAGTGGTATCTTTGTTTACCCTAACCCTGCTACTGATAAATTGTTTATCCATGTTGACAAAGCAAATGAAAGTCCTTTACTTTTAAGAATGTACAATCTCCTCGGGAAAGAAATGTTCAATAAGGAAATCAATCATTTTGCAGCACCTCATAACAGTTATGAACTGGATATATCTGCTTTTGAAAGCGGTCTTTATATGTTAGAAACCAGGTATAAAGGTTTTATAAGGCATCATAAAGTTATAATTCACTAAAGATTAAATAATTTGTTGAATGGTCATACAAAAAGAAATCACACTGCCGGCATTTGAAAGAGGTTGTCATTTGATAACGCACCACATAAACAAGGCTTTTGATAATTTGCCGGATCAGGGCTTGTTAAATATTTTTCTAAGACATACCTCTGCCGGGTTGTGTATCAACGAAAATGCAGACCCTACTGTAAGGCAGGATTTTAATAGTTTTTTTGATAAATTGGTACCCGAAAATTTAAGCTTTTATAAGCATGTTTACGAGGGTCCTGACGATATAACAGCGCATCTGAAAACAGCTATTACAGGTCAATCATTAAACATACCGGTTCGGGCGCAAAAAATTGCATTAGGAACCTGGCAAGGGATTTATTTATGCGAGTTTAGAAATAATGGCGGACGCAGAAAAATCCTTTTAACCTGCATTACACATTAAAACTTGGTATTGAAGCTAAAATTCACACAGAAATACAATGAAGTATGTGATTTCAATGGGATTTCCAACGGGAGTAGTTTTTCCAGTGAATAATGCTTCTTAAATAGCGTTATGCCAATAACCGGAATGATATATTTTTGCTTACATTTTGTGAATTATGCAGTTAAGTTAGCCTGGTAAAATAAAAAAAATTATTTTTGCAGTTTCAAATCTCTTAACAATTAAATAATGCAAGAGCAACAAAAAACAATAAAAGATACGGCAAGCGTTTGTGGTACAGGTTTACATACAGGAGAAAAAGTAAATGTGATTTTTAAGTCGGCACCTGTAGATACAGGTTACTGTTTTAAGCGTGTTGACTTACCCGGTCAGCCGGTAGTATATGCCAACGTTGATAATGTTTTAGATACATCCCGCGGAACCACCATTGCTAATAATGGCGTTGAGGTAAAAACTGTGGAACATATTCTGGCTGCTTTATCCGGCTTGGGAATTGATAATGTTATTATCGAAGTGGATAAGGCGGAATTGCCCATAATGGACGGGAGTTCAAATACATTTGTAAGCACACTTAAAAAGGCCGGAATAATTGAACAAGATAAGCCCAAAGATTTTTTCGAACTGGATACCACTATTATTTATTCAAATCCGGAAAGAAAAGTGCAAATGATTGCGCTACCTTCTGATACTTTCAAAATATCTGTTCTTATTGATTACGATTCGGATGTCTTAGTTCCTCAAAATGCCATACTCGAAAATATTGAAGACTTTGCCAATGAAATTGCACCCTGTCGCACCTTCGTTTTTTTGCACGAGCTGGAGTATTTGGTAAATAACGACTTGATAAAAGGGGGTGATGTCAACAATGCTATTGTTTTTATAAACAGAGAAATAGATGATAATGAGCTCAAAAAACTGGCAAAATTATTCAACCGTCCGGAGGTGAAAGTTTTAAAGCAGGGCATTTTAAATAATTTGGAACTGCGATTCGATAACGAACCTGCACGTCATAAACTGCTGGATGTTGTAGGCGATTTGGCCCTCATAGGAGAGCCACTCAAAGCTCATATCATTGCAACAAGACCAGGCCATGCTTCAAATATCGCATTTGCTAAAGAAATAAAAAAATATATCAAACAGCAAAGGATAAAAAAGAAAGCCCCTGTTTATAATCCTAATAAAGCGCCGATATATAACATTAATGATATTAAAAAGATTTTGCCTCACAGGCCTCCGTTTTTGCTTGTTGATAAAATACTGGAAATAAGTGATGATTATGTTATTGGTTTGAAAAATGTGACCATGAACGAAGCTCATTTTGTTGGACACTTTCCCGATGAGCCGGTCATGCCCGGTGTGTTAACTATTGAAGCTATGGCACAAACAGGAGGTATTTTTGTGCTGCACACGATTCCTGACCCGGAGAACTATCTGACCTATTTTCTGAAAATTAACAATGTGCGTTTCAAGCAGAAGGTGGTACCAGGAGACACATTACTGTTTAAGCTCGAACTAATGTCGCCTGTCCGTAGAGGTATTTCAGAAATGAAGGGCGTGGCTTATGTTGGCGATAAAGTCGTTGTTGAAGCCGAACTTACAGCACAAATAGTAAAAAAATAAATCAGGTATTTGATATAGATATTGAAATTGTTATATCTTTGCCACAGTTTTTTAAACATATTTGATGAATCATTCACTTTCTTATATACATCCGCAAACAAAAATTGCACAAAATGTTGTAATTGAGCCATTTGTAACTATTCAGAAAAATGTTGAAATTGGTGAGGGAACATGGGTTGGGCCACATACAACCATCATGGAAGGAGCACGTATAGGAAAAAATTGCAAAATCTTTCCCGGTGCTGTCATTGCTGCCATACCGCAGGACTTGAAATTTAATGGTGAAGAATCGTATGTGGTGATTGGTGATAATGTTATAATTCGCGAATATGCTACTATAAACAGAGGCACAAAAGCTACTTTCAATACTGTTATTGGAGACAATTCCCTGGTTATGGCTTACTCCCACGTTGCCCATGATTGTGTCATTGGTAAAAACTGCATTTTAGCTAATGCGGCTAACCTTGCAGGACATATTAATGTTGAAGATTATGCCATCATTGGTGGTTTATCAGCAGTGCACCAGTTTGTAAATATTGGAACACATACCATGATTTCGGGGGGCTCGCTTGTAAGAAAAGATGTGCCTCCATATACCAAAGGTGCGCGTGAGCCTATGTCCTATGTAGGTATTAACTCCGTTGGACTCAGAAGAAGAGGCTTCACTACTGAAAAAATAAAAGAAATTCAGGATATCTATCGCATTATTTATATGAAGGGCTTCGGTATTTCTAAAGCTATAATGATTATTGAAGCTGAAATGCCTGCAACGCCCGAAAGAGATGAAATTATTGATTTCATTAGTAAGTCTTCGCGTGGTATTATGAAAGGGTACAACTCAAGTTCCTAAAGTTGATTTCCTGTCTGGCTTTTTACCTGTAAACCTTTAAGGGTGGAAATTGATGTAAAAAATATTATTAAATCCTTTGACGACAAGATTGTCATTAATAACATTAGCTTTTCTGTTAACAAGGAAACCCCAACAGTCATTTTAGGTGCCAATGGAAGCGGTAAATCAACGCTGCTTAAAATTATTGCAGGTATTATTAGTCCGGACAACGGACAGGTAAAATTTACCATAAACAATACCGAAATTAGCAGTGACCATATTTATGCTTACACTGCATTTGTTGCGCCATACTCCGATCTTATTATGGATTTTACTCTTAGCGAAATGGTTTCTTTTCAAGCCAAATTTTGCAATCCCTACAATGGTTTGTCCTGTGATAATGTTATTGAAATCATTGGTTTGAGGCAATTTAGGGATGCAGAGCTTAAAACTTTTTCTTCGGGCATGATGCAAAGAGTAAAAATTGGAATGGCACTGCTGTTTTCCAGAAAGATTATTTTGCTTGATGAGCCTTGCAATAATATGGACAACTCAAGTATTAATTGGTATGCGGAACTATTGAAAGAATACTTAAATAACAGGCTGCTTATTGTATGCTCTAATAATTTTAAACACGAGTATCCTGTTTGTAATCAGCAGATTAATTTATAAAGAATGAAATATTATACAGCCATAACAGCCCTAATCATCGCTTTGCTTTTAGCTTTTAATGCGAGCGCACAGCCTTATGCTATTGGATATATGCAGGACAGTTTTTATGATGATATTCGCCAACGAGAAGTTCCTGTTCATATATACTATCCTGCGCAAACGCCAGGCACACAGGTAGCGGTAGCAGCAGGAAGTTTTCCCGTTCTAGTGTTTGGTCATGGTTTGGCAATGGTCTGGTCGGCATATGAAAACTATTGGACAGAGCTGGTTCCAAAAGGTTATATAATGGTTTTTCCTACTACGGAAGGTGGTGTCATACCGTCTCCTGACCATGGTGCCTTTGGAGAAGATTTACTTTTCTTAAATAAAAAAATGAAGCTTATGGGACAGGATACGTCCTCTCTTTTTTACCAACATGTAGCTTATGAGTCTGCGTTGATGGGGCATTCTATGGGTGGTGGGGCTTCCTTTCTCGCTGCTGCCAATCAAGCAGGCATTTCTGCACTCGTCACTTTTGCGCCGGCAGAAACCAACCCTTCTGCTATTGATGCTGCCAAACACATTGATATTCCGGCTTTGATTTTTTATGGTGAGAATGATGGCGTGACACCTTTGAATCAACATCAAATGCCTATGTATCAGAGTTTAGAAAGTTCATGTAAAATTATTATCGGTATTAAGGGTGGAGGACATTGCTTTTTTGCCAACAGAAACATTATTTGCGAAGCTGCCGAACTGCTTACAACACCTCAGCCATCAATCAGCAGAGCAGAGCAGCACAAAGTGATTTTCGACTTTCTGTTGCCGTATCTAAATTATAAGCTTAAGCAACAGCAAGGTCAGATGGATATTTTCCTGGATTCCCTTCAGAACTCCCATCGCATAACCTACAAAAAAGATTGCAACAGTTTAAATATTAAGCCAAATGATAAGGGTGGTATTCATATGTTTCCTAACCCTTTGCCTCATGGCAATCCTTTAAATATCGTTTTTGAAAACTCTGCAAATCATATTGCTGTCTATAATCTGAAGGGTGAAATGATCTATTTTAAAACAATAGAACGCATCCATAATCAGCTCGATTTAAATCATTTATCAAAAGGGTTTTACACAGTTCGCATAAATACCACTCACAAAGACTATATGTCAAAACTTATCATCCATTAAAAAAGCTGTTGCTACTACATTTTATATTGTTTTATTGCTTACAATGGCGGTTGCTATAAGGTGGTTTCCTGTAGCATTAACAATTTTTAACTTAAAAGCAAGGTAAAAACTTTGGTTGTATAGGTTCAAAGAGTTATTTTTGTGGTGGTAAGAAAAAAAATAATGTTTAACAATAAAAAGTAAGATTATGATTTCAAAAAGTTTAGAAGAATTAATGAATGAACAGGTAGAAAAAGAAGCTTTCTCATCAAATTTATATTTATCAATGGCATCATGGGCCGAAAATCAAGGTTTTGAAGGTATTGCCGATTGGTTTTATGCTCAGGCTGAAGAGGAGCGTATGCATATGTTGAAGTTTGTACGGTATATTAATGAACGTGGAGGTAAGGCTATAGTGCCGGCATTGGAAAAACCGGAGGCAGATTTCCCTAATGTAAAATTTATTTTTGATGAATCATTAAAGCATGAAAAATATATCACTGGAGAAATAAACAATATTTTTAAAGCAGCTGTGGAGGAAAATGACTATGCTGCTCAAAATTGGCTGCAATGGTTCATTGCCGAACAATTTGAGGAAGAAACATCTGTGCAGCGTATCATTGATAAACTTAATATCATGGGCGACCATAATATGTATATTTTTGACCGTGATATCATGTCGATGCGTGGCGAAGAACACGGCGAACAATAATATCTTTTTGAACGACAAATGCATGTTCAAAAATTGTTTAAAAAAACCACCCCTTTTCCGGTGGTTTTTTTATTTAAAAACATCTAAAAATATTACTTTTGTAGGCTTATGTAGGTATGCGTTTGGAAGCCTTATATGGCGCCGGTAAAATTTTACATTGCTATGAAAAAAAATACAAAGACAATATTTCTTATCATACTTTTGGTGTTGTTTGGTCAAAATCTTGAATCCAAAACACAAGAGCCCGACAGTCTTTCTGTTGTTGTTACTGACTTTTTTGTTGATAATCCTATTGCGGCTATGATGGATAGTCTGGCAGCTTCAGTTTTGTTTGCAAAGCCCACTATTGCAGCCGACACAGCTGTGTTAAATATTTATGGTTATGCGCCTGATGAAGTGCCTGAGTTTGCTGATTCGATTTACGAGCAGAGATTTGAATTAATGCGTACAAAATCGCCCATGCCTTTTGTTTATCATGAAGATGTCAGTAGGTTTATAAATGTTTATGCCAAAAGATACAGGCGTATGACATCCCGTTTGCTTGGCTTGGCAGAATTTTACTTCCCTTTGTTTGAAGAACAACTGGCCAAACACAATTTACCCTTAGAGTTAAAATATCTTGCTGTCATTGAGTCGGCTCTTAATCCCAAGGCTGTATCAAGGGCGGGAGCTGCCGGTTTGTGGCAATTTATGTATCGTACTGGACGCCACTATGGTTTGCAGGTAACTTCTTATGTGGATGATCGTTTCGATCCTTACAAATCAACTGTGGCTGCTTGCGAACATTTTGTTGATTTGTATCGTATTTATGGCGACTGGAACCTCGTTTTAGCTGCTTATAATGCCGGAAGTGGCAATGTGAACAGAGCTATAAGACGCGCAGGCGGAAAAACAGATTATTGGGAAATCCGGCGGTTTTTGCCACGCGAAACAAGAAGCTACGTGCCCATTTTTATGGCAGCTTCGTATGTTATGATGCATCCGGCAGAGCATAACCTGTATCCTGTTTATCCGGCCTACTTGTTTGAGAAAATGGATACGGTTACTGTAAAACAAAAACTAAGCTTCGATCAAATTTCACAGGCGCTTAATATTTCTGTTGAAGAGCTGGAAGTTTTAAATCCCAGCTTCAAAAGAAACGTCATACCCTCTTCGCCCGAAAGATTTTATAAGCTTAAAATGCCGGTGACAAAAGTGGGTGAATTTTTGGCTAATGAATCGTATATTTACAATTTTAAAACGCTGGAGCAACTTATTAAAGAGGATTATTTGGCGCGTAACCCTGAAAAGAATTTTTCTGCCGATAGAACCCATACAGTTCGCTCAGGCGAAAGTCTTCACGTAATTGCCAGAAGATATGGTGTTAGGGTTAACGATTTGCAAAGTTGGAATAATATTCGGGGAACGACCATACACCCCGGTCAGAGGCTTGTTGTTAGCATAGCTCCTCCCGAACTGGAACAGCCTAAACCTCCCAAGAATACCATTATAAAAAAACATATTGCCCAGCCAAATGAATCATTGCGTTGTGTGGCAGAACTGTTTGAAACTACCGTTGACAATATCAGGCTTTGGAATCAAATTAAAGACCTGCGACTTATGGCAGGCCAGGAGCTTATCATTCATGTTCCTGTATTAGATACCACTGATTCTATAAGTATTCAAAGTGATCTTTTAACGCTCGCAGTTAATGAAGACATACCCCATGAAAATATTGAAAAGTCATCTGAACGGTCGGTACCAAAAAATGAAAATATGGATATTGATGAAGTGCAGGAGGAAAAAAATAAACAATCTTATACCTACTATACTGTTCGGGGTGGTGATACTTTATGGGACATTGTCAGGAGGCATGGTGGTGTGAGTGTATCTGAAGTGAAACAGTTAAACAATCTTACAGGGAGCAGCATTAGACCGGGCCAAAGATTGAAACTGCCTGTTAACAGTAACTAATTTTTATATCACACAACAACAGCATTGTTTTTATATGTTGATGATAAAACCCAAAAATATTTTATGCCCTAATTTTATACTAATTAAAACATAAACAACTGCCATGAAAAAGTTTTTCTTAATATTTTTTTGCTTTCAGCTATTAGGTAGCCAATTTTTGAAAGCACAGGAGTTTTCCGGTTATGAACTTGATGTTTTTGCTTTGGATAATGGATTAACTGTCATTCTAAATCCTGACAACAGCCAGCAAAAAGTATTCGGAGGTGTGGTGATAAGAGCAGGAAGTAAACATGACCCTGCCGACCAAACCGGCATAGCACATTATCTTGAACATATGCTTTTTAAGGGTACTGACATCTTAGGAACGACCAACTACGAGGAAGAAAAGCCTTATCTTGATAAAATTACAGCTTTGTATGACAAGCTGTCGAAGACACAGAATGAGGAAGAACGTAAAAAGATTTTGAAAGAGATTAACAAGTTCTCGGTAAAAGCAGGTCGGTTTGCCATTCCTGCTGAACTTGATAAGTTGGTGAGAAGTATCGGCGGAACGAACCTCAATGCAGCTACCGGTCATGAGATGACATTCTATTTTAATGCTTTCCCTCCCCACCAAATTGAAAAATGGCTGGACCTATACAGCCATCGTTTTACCAACCCTGTGTTCAGACTTTTTCAATCGGAGTTGGAGGTCGTTTTTGAAGAAAAGAATATGTATAACGACAATTTTATCACCGGTGTTTTTGAAACTTTTATGGCACACTTGTTTAAGAAACACCCTTACGGGCAACAATCCATAATTGGTTCTACCGAGCATTTAAAAAACCCGTCATTAAGTAAAATGTATGAATTTTACAATACCTATTACGTGCCTAACAATATGGCGCTGATTCTTACCGGAAATTTTGATTATGAATTTGTCAAATCTCATTTGCAAAACTATTTCGGTAATTTAGAGTACAGACCACTGCCTCGGTACCCCCGTTATGAAGAAGAGCCTTTTGATGGCAGGGAGCTTGTGTCAGAAAGACTAAGCCCCATTAAGTTAGGGCTGATGGGTTTCAGAACCGTTCCTAACACGCATGAATATGAGTATGCAGTGGATGTATTTGAAAGAATTCTTTCAAATACCTCTGGTACGGGTGTTCTCGATAAGCTGGTTCTTGACAATAAACTCATGTATGCGGGGCCCCTTCCTATTGCCCGTTTCAATGATCACGGAGCAGGTGTTATCCTTTTTATCCCAAAACCTTTCAGGCAGTCTCTCAGAAAAGCAGAAAATATTGTACTTGACGCACTTAAAGAAATACACAGCGGTAATATTGACGAAAGGTTGTTCATGGCTGTAAAAAATGAAATTTATCTTTATTATGTCAGCTCTATGGAAGATTTGCAAGGGCGTGCCGTATTTTTGGCTCAGGCTTTTTCGCAAAACAGAGATATCAGAAGAGCGCTTGACTACCCAAGACATATTCAAGCTGTTACAATTCAGGATGTGAGCAGAGTGGCTCAAAAGTACTTTAACGAAAACTATTTGGTTCTTCACTCTAAAAGAGGCTTCCCCCGAAAGGAAAAACTCGAAAAACCCGGCTTTGACCCTATTGAACCGGATGTTGATGCCGTTTCCCCTTATGCAGAAGTTTTCCTCGAGCAACCTGCTATGGAACCTTCTTTTGTGCCCGTAAGTTTCCGGAACGATGTTGTTGAAATCCAAGTCTCTGACCATATAAAAATGTTTCATGTGCAAAATCCCGTTAATGACGTTTTTAGTGTCAGGTTTAGAGTGGGCATAGGTCATTTTGAAAAACCTATTTTAAAACATGCTGCCCAAATTATGAACTATGCTGGTACGGTCAACAGAAATGTGGATGAGCTAAAAAGAGATTTTCAGAATATTGGAGCCACCTATCAGATATATAGTGACAACCAATACTTAAACATCGAGATGCGTGGGCTGGAGCAAAATTTTAAAGATGCCTTACTCCTGCTTAATGAGTTGTTGAATGAACCTGTTATTGAGAGGGACAAAGTAAGGCTTATATATCAGGAAGAACGCACCATGCGCCGCCTGGAAGATAAAGACCCGGCAAGTATCGCGCGTGCTCTGGTTCATTATGTACGTCGTGGCGACCTTTCTACTTTTATTAACAGACCCACGCTAAGGCAAGTAAGAAGGTTTAAAACCGATGAACTTTTGGAAGCTTTCAACTATGCTTTACAATATCAGGTAGAAATGCACTATGTCGGTTCCCTTATGCGCACTGATGAGCTGGCTTCTCTCATAGAAACACATTTGATTTTATCCGGTGATTTGCAAGAGTCGAAAGCGCCGCTGCATATTAAAGACAGAGTATTTGAACAAAATAAGGTGTTTTTTGTAAATGACAGGAATGCCATTCAAAGTCAAATATATTTCCTCGTTAATGGCGAAACTTTTAAACCGGAAAACGATCCCTACTACGAAGCTTTTAATGAATATTTTGGTGGCGGCTTCTCCGGTTTGGTCGTTCAGGAAATTCGTGAATTTCGCTCACTGGCTTATGCTACGGGAGCTTCGTTGGTAAAACCGGTAAAAGCGCACGAACCTTCATTCTTTACCGGCTATATAGGAACGCAGGCTGATAAGACTGTTGAAGCTATTGAAACTTTTATGGAGTTATTTAACAACCTGCCTGAAAAAGAAGAGAGGGTGGAAGTGCTCCGGCAATCTCTTTTAGAAAAGCTATACCTATCGAGACCACATTTCCGAGTCCTTAGTAAAAAAGTTGCTGATTGGCGCCACCAGGGATTTTACGACGACCCGGCACTTCTTAAAATGGAAATTTTCAGCACCCTAAATATGAATGATATTGTTACTTTCCATCAGCAAAACCTTTTGAATAAGCCTGTGGTTATCTGTATTGTTGGTGATAAAAGAAAACTGGACATGCAGGAAATTGAAAAATTTGGGAAGATCATTGAAGTCAGAAAAAGAAATCTTTTCAGCAGGTAATTATTTATTTTTCAGACGATGTTAAAAATATTCTCTCGATTGGTTTTAAAAAGCTATGGGTGGAAACTTTCCGGGCAAATACCTACACACATAAACAAAGCTATTATAATACAGGCTCCCCATACCAGCTATAGTGATTTTTATGTTGGCTGGCATGCATCCAATGTGCTGGGTGTTAAGTTCCATTTTATGATTAAGAAAGAAGCTTTCAACACACCGCTGGGCTGGTTGTTAAAAAGGTGTGGGGGCGTCCCAGTTGACAGGAAAAATCCCAAAAGAACTGTCAAACAACTGGTTGATTTGTTTAAAAAATCCAAAAAGATGTACCTTGTTATTACTCCTGAAGGCACCCGTAAATATACCAACAACTGGAAAAAAGGTTTTTATACCATAGCGCAGGCTGCCGGAGTGCCTATACTTATGGGGTACATTGATTATAAACACAAAAGATGCGGCTTGAGTGATACTGTTTTGTATCCTCAGGGCATTTATGAGGCCGATTTCAAAATTATTAAAGCATTTTATACAGGAAAAAATGCCAAATATCCTGAAAATTTTAATCTGACGCAGGCACATCCATGATGTCAGCACTTTTTTCTTGTTCCGGGATGATGGGTTTTATTGAAAAGAAAGCTATGGCTAAAACTATATAACCAGCAAGACTCACAAGAATACCAATACCGCATAGTATTAAAGTGAAAGCCCCGATAACAAATAATAAACCGGCTGTAGAAAACAGTTTTTCCTTAAAGAACAAAGCGCATCCCTCCAGGCTTCTCTTCCATAAAAATGCAACAACAATAGACAGGGCATAAATAAATACTAAAATCATCAGGATAGTATAAAGAATACTGCCTTCAACCCTAAAGGTGTCTATAAAATGCTGCATATCGAAATGGCTGAATTTTAAAGCTTCCATAAAAGAAAAAATGATAATAAGTACGACTACCATTGCCATAGCAAAACCTAGCAAAACAGAGATGAGGATATAATTAAAAATGAACTTTTTGCCTGATAAGAAAGATATTTTGTAAAAGCTTATCAGCAATAACACAATGCTTGCTACAGAGAGCAGCCAGCCAATGTAAGGTATGATGCCTGCCAAAGCAAAAAGGGCACCCAGTCCGCCAAGGATTCTAATATTGGCTATTTCTGAGGGATTTAACAGTTTTTCCTCACGTAGATTTTCTTTTTCCATGATATTAGTTTTTAGTTTACAAAAATTTATTATTTATAATTATTTGGGCTATTTGTACAGCGTTGGTAGCAGCTCCTTTCCGAAGGTTGTCGGCTACTATCCACATATGGACTGAGTGGTCGTTAAAAAGGCCTTTGCGTATCCGTCCTACAAATACCTCATCTCTGTTTTCGGCATACAAAGGCATAGGGTAAAGATGCTGAGCTATATCATCTTGAACTTCAACTCCTTTAGCCTTCTGCAACAGTTGATTAACAGTATCTATGTCAACATTTTTTTCAAATTCTACATAAACAGCTTCCGAGTGCCCTCCTAAAACAGGAATACGAACCACAGTAGCATTGACTTCAATAGCAGGTGCGCCTAATATTTTTCGTGTTTCATGTACCAGCTTCATTTCTTCAGTTGAATAACCGTTGTCTAAAAATGAGCCACCAAAAGGAAAGCAATTCAAATCGATGGGGTGGGGGTATGCCTGTTTACTTTTCATGCCACGCCTCTCCGCATTTAGTTGTTCAACAGCTTCTTTGCCCGAGCCACTAACAGATTGATAGGTTGCTATATGTATTTTTTTTATTCCGTAAACTGTGTGCAAAGGTGCCAAGGCTACCACCAGTTGAATGGTAGAACAATTAGGGTTGGCTATTATTTTGTGGTGCTTTTTCAGTATGTTCCCGTTTACTTCAGGCACTATCAAGGGGACGCTTTCATCCATACGCCAGGCTGACGAATTGTCAACGACGTAGCTGCCAGCCCGCACAAATTCAGGTGCCCACTTTTTGGATGTGTCGCTGCCGGCTGAAAAAATTACTATATCGGGATGCATCTCAAGTGCTTCCTCTGGTGTTAATACTGTGTAAGCTTGCTTGCAAAACTGTACCTGCTTGCCGGCAGATCTTGCCGAAGCAACAGGAATGAACATGCTTAATGGCAACTTATAGGCTTCGAGAACTTCTGTTATGACCCGACCCACTAATCCGGTAATGCCTACGACTGCTAATTTCATAAACTTTAGTTTTTATTAATCCTGTAATTTTTTTAGGAATAGTAAATATATTTATAAACAAAAATAGTATTTTTACGTTCGCAAACAAAATGTATATGAAAAAAATATTTATTTTTATATTAATAATTCCTGTCTTTTGTCATGCCCAGTTTACAGACGATTTCAGCAATGGTAACTTTACCCACAATCCTTCATGGTCAGGGGATGTTTCACACTTTAGTGTTGAAAATTATCAGTTAAGGCTGACATCTCCCTCGCAGGGTCCTTTCCCCGACAGCTCTTATCTGGTAACAGAAAGCAGCATTGTTGAACAAACCGAATGGCGTTTTTTTGTACGTCTTGCCTTTACACCGTCCGACAATAACCATGCTGTGATTTATCTGGCGTCCGACAATGCTGATTTAAGAGGGCCCCTTAACGGATATTATATCCAAATTGGTAAAACCGGCACCGATAATAAGCGCTTGTATTTGTTCAGGCAGGACGGAACACAAAAGACGCAGCTTATTGAAGGATTGGATAATCTTGCAACAGGAAGTAATAATTTGCTGAGAATAAGAGTGACGCGCGATGGTAATGGCTTATGGGAAATGTTTTGCGACCCGCTCGGCGGTCATGCTTTTTTCCCTCAAGGCAGTGCCATAGACCAAACCTATAACGCAACCGCTTTTTTTGGCGTTCTTTGCAAATATACAACCACTAATGTTAACAGGTTTTATTTCGACGACTTCTATGTCGGGCAGATAATCCCGGATACCATACCCCCACAGATTGAAATGGTTAATGTGCTGTCAGATAATTCTTTGGAGCTTGTTTTTAATAAGGCATTAGAACCCACTACTGCGCTTGACCTGTCTAACTACGAGGTTGATATGGGGGTAGGGCAGCCTGCACAGGCTTCCTTTGTTGCCGGCTCTTTTAATGTTGTAGAACTTTCCTTTACCGGCAGCTTTACGCAAACCCTGCCATACATTATAACCGCCCGGAACATTATGGACCTTAGCGGCAATACTATGCAGACGCAATCTAAGCAGTTTGTTTACTATATCCCTGTATTGCATGATGTTGTTTTCAATGAGCTTATGGTTGACCCTACACCGGCAGTAGGCCTTCCCCCGCATGAGTACATTGAGTTATACAACCGCACCCCCTATCCAATAAATCTCAGAGACTGGCATTTGCAACATGCACAAACAGTACGTATCATCCCTGATGCTGTCATTGAGCCGGAGGGTTATGTATTACTGGTTACAGAAAATGCTTATCCCGAGTTGGCTGCCTATGGAAATGTGGTAGCTGTACCCGGACTTTCTGCAACAGCACTGACAAATGCTGGCACAACCCTGGTTTTATCCGATGCACAAAACAATATCATTCATGCGCTTGCATATACGGATGACTGGTATGATGATAACCAGAAAAGAAATGGCGGGTGGTCTCTCGAAATGATTGATGCCGCAAACCCTTGTGGTGGTATGGCTAACTGGAGAGCCTCTGAAGACCCCACCGGTGGAACACCCGGATATGAAAATTCAATTATTGCCGATAATCCTGATACCCTCAAACCTTCAGTATTGAGGGTAGGTATTATTGATTCCGTGACTGTAGAAGTGTTCTTCGACCAACGCATGTTACCCCATTCACTTGATATACCACAATACTATTCCATAGATAATGGCATTGGGCAACCTTTAAGCCTCATGCCACAAAGCCCTTTATTCAAGTCGGTAATCCTTGAATTGCCTGTTGAGCTGCAAACCGGAACCATCTACAAAATAACCGTCTCCCAGGCTTTAGAAGACTGCGTGGGGCTTCAGCTTTCTGATAATAACACGGCCTATTTTGGTTTACCACAACCGGCCGAACCAAACGATATTGTCATCAATGAAATACTTTTTAATCCCCCTGTTGGTGGGACGGAGTATGTGGAAATTTATAACCGTTCCTCCAAGATCATTGATTTGCAGACTTTAAGACTCAGCTCTAAGGATACCATTTTAGATGAGCTGACGCAAATAAGAAACATATCGGCAAGCAGTTACCTGATGTTTCCCGAAGATTATATAGTGCTTACTTCTAACAATCATAGGGTTAAACCTTTTTACCACACGCCCTATCCTCAAAATTTTGTTGAAATGCCATCTTTGCCTCAGTTTAATAACAGCAGTGGTATTGCCGTTATAGCAAATGCAGCAGCTGAAGAAATAGATATGCTCGTTTATGAAGAGGGTATGCACTATCCTTTGCTAAGAGATGTAAAGGGTGTTTCTCTGGAGCGTATCCACTATGAGCGCCCCTCTGATGATCGTACAAATTGGCATTCGGCTGCTGCCGGCGCCGGCTATGGTACCCCGGGATATAAAAACTCTCAATTCGGTATTGTCCTTGAAGCAGATGATGTCGCCATTACGGTATATCCTAAAGTTTTTTCTCCTGATAACGATGGCCATGATGATGTCCTTAACGTAGCTTATAAATTCGAAAATCCGGGTTATGTGGCCAGCATTGTTATATATGATGCCCGTGGACGACAAGTGCGCCACCTGGTAAACAATGAATTGTTAGGCACCAGCGGTATGTTTTCCTGGA
The DNA here is from genome assembly GCA_003565735.1 of Bacteroidales bacterium. Classification (GTDB taxonomy): domain Bacteria; phylum Bacteroidota; class Bacteroidia; order Bacteroidales; family PXBB01; genus PXBB01. The sequence continues at coordinate 40,761 of PXBB01000015.1, read as the reverse complement.
ATGGCATTACAGATGATAACCTTAAAGCAAATATCGGCATTTACATCATTTTTGTTGAGGTTTTTGATGTTAACGGTCAGGTGAAAAAATATAAAAAAACGGCTGTACTTGCCGGAAAACTAAACAGATAAGCTCTTTAGCTTTATGCTTTCTTTTGGGCTCTTGGCGGTAGCTTTTAGAACTCGCATTATGCATTAGAACTTCGTAGTGAGGCTCAAAATCATATCAAACTGCAAACAAGGAAAACTATGTTAAAATTGTTAGCTGGTGGGTAGCTACTCGATTGTGCTTAGTTATTCTTCTTCAAAAAAGTCGTTATCAATCTCTTTCACTTCGTAAATAGTTTTTACTTGTATACCAACATTATATTGATGCATTAAATCAACCAATTTAGCTCCGTCAATCAAAATAATAGAATGATGTGCTTCTCTTGCTTTTTTAATAGCAGAATCATCAAAAGTTGATGTTGTTATAAAAACACCTTTTCTTGTATCTCCACTCATAGCTCCAATAAAATTTCTTATGTCTTTTTCACGTACTTTGTTCTCATTATAGCGTTTTGCTTGAGTGTAAATTTTTTCAAGACCTAACTTGTCTTCATTTATTATACCATCAATTCCACCATCACTTGATTTTAACGTTTCGACAAAATCACCATATCCCATTTTTTTAAGAAGAATAAGGATAACTTTCTCAAAATAATATGGGTCTATTTCTTTTAGTTTCTCTAAAAGTTCAGTTTTTACTTGTTTTTCAATAGTTGAAAAGCCTGAATCAATTAAGTCTTGTGGCGAAGCATTCTCAACTTTAATCGGATCTATATCAATATCATTTTCTTTTTCAGTTTTTACTGATTCTCTATGGTTGATAAAATCTTGATCATTTTGAAGGTCATGTAAAGACAAGGAACCTTTAACTAAAACTTGTTTTCCCTTTTCTGTTATTTGAACGATGCCTCGTTTAGGGTATGAAACAAATTTCCCCATTTTTAGATATGACTTACCCCAAAGTATCCTGTCAAGTAAAACATTCGAACCAGAACTGGTTTTTTGTTTAAGTAATTCTTCAGGCAAATGAGAGTAATAGTTATTTTTTACAATAACTGCTAGTTCTCTACTTTTAAGCGATTCTGCAGAATTTAATGTTTCTAAAATCGGCAAGAAAGTCTCATGATATTTTGGTAATTCCATATTATATTTTTTCTAATAAATGTTATTTGTCAACCCATTTTGATGCACAACACAATAGTCCTTTATTAAACCTTTCCCTACAAAGATATTAATTAATCGCATAAGTATTGTTATTTTTTTAAGTTCTTTTTGCTTAATGAAGAGGCTTTTGGCATTAAGTGTTTGGCATTTTTACAATTGGCGTAATATAGGCGATGCCGGGGAAAAGGGCTTCGCCGGCAGTTTTTTTGCGGTCAGGCTGGACAAAACGGCGAGCCGGCACTGTAGCAGAATACGAGTTACTTGATTGCACGCTGCCGCTATATCAATTTGTGTTTTAACCGCAAACTCTAATATCTGTTTCTTCCTCGCCACCATTGTGCAAAGCTCTGCTGTTATAGGGCGTTTTTCTATTCCTTCTTAAATATTGTTTCTGTTTCATTCCCAATTGTTATAAATAAATTCCATACTGTCAACTCGTTTCTTTTTTTATTAAGTTTTATTTTATGTTTGGACTCAATTTCTGAATTGTGATTCTTTAATTGTAAATACATCCTTTCTTTATTATCATCAAGTCTGAATGTTAGGGTATCGATAGAATTTGATTTGAAGAAATACATAGTTTCATTCTCAAAACGTAATTTATGTTTGAAGGTGTTTTCGGTTATTTCTTTCCAAGTCCCTTGTAATTGTTTCTGTTCTGGGAATTTTTCTTTCTCACAGCTCACCAAAAGTGTCATTATAAATGATAAAGTTGCAAAGCTTCTCATAGTGTGTAGTTTAAGCTTAATGTTAATAGAAGTGAGCTGTATTTATCAACCCATGTAATATTAGGGTAAGGGTTTCTCTTTATATTTGTTAGCCCTTGATAATATTTAATATTTGATATCAACACTACATTTTCTGTTTTAAACACCTTGTATCCAATACCAAAAGTACCATACAGCGAATGTTGTTTAATAGATTTAGTTAAGTCTCTTTCGTAGTATATGAGGCAACCGCCTATTGGTTCTGGATAATCTTGAACTGCCTTTATATTGTATGCTCCTAGAAGTCCAAAAGTCGCAATTAATTTTCTTGACTTTAGTAAGTCAATATTTACAGATAAAGGTATGGTTAAATAATCAATCTTACCTACTAACTCATTCTTTACCCCTTCTTCAAATATGTAACAGGTTGAATGACGATAGCCCTGTCGCAAATAATGAAATCCCGTTGTAAATGATAGTCTGTCGTCATACTTGTAATTCAAGCTGAGACCTGTATAATATGTATTTCTTCGGTTTTCAATATCGGCAATTTTAAAGTTTGTATTAATTGATGAGATAAATCCTATTTCTCCGCCCACAGAAAATTTCTGCCCAAATAAGAATGTAGTTGTCAATAATGATATTAAAACTGTTAGTGTTATTCTCATATGGTCGTTTTTCTTAAATGCTTTACTACATAGCCTTTTATTGATTGTTTCCGTGCAAAATATTAATTAAACGCATAAGTGCTGAGATTTATTGTAAAAATACAGATACAAATGGAAGTGTTTCATGGAAGTGTTTCATAAAACCGAGTTGGACTATGCCAGCTTGCTATGGGCATACTATTTTTGATTTCTTCTCTGGCTAAGATAAAATGCAGTTTTTTTCTACGTTCTTTTTGCTTGATAAAAGTCAAGGCTCCGCCGGCTTCTTATGTCATTCTGAACTCCGATGGTAATCGGAGTTCAGAATGACAAAGTACCTTGTTATTCTGAACGAAACGAAGTAAAGTGAAGAGAGAAGCGCAAATATGAGCACTGTAAGCGTAGCCTTATCAATGATGAAGATTGGAATGTTGAGCATTTCCTCAGTTGGTGTGCAATTCAGATATGTAGTAGCGAGTTCTTTGCGGATTTAAGGTGTTTTTCAATTGTTGGATGATTGTGGTAAATTATGATTAAATTTGCAGCATTTATTAGCCTGCATTGTTTAAAAAAAAAACGTATGTAAGATGCAAAAAATACGGATTACAAAGCGCTTTAATTTTGAAATGGCACATGCATTGACGGGTTACGATGGTTTGTGTAAAAATATACATGGCCATTCTTATGTTTTGTGGGTTACTCTTCGTGGAACACCAAGTACAGAAGAGGGAAACCCTAAGAAAGGGATGGTCGTTGATTTTTCGGAAATAAATAAAGTCATCAAAAAGCATATCATATCAGTATTCGATCATGCCTTGCTTATAAATGGTCAAACACCCGGAGTAGATAAAGCGCTTTTGCGCAGTTTTTCGGAAAGGACAATTATGGTTGACTATCAGCCCACTTGTGAAAACCTGCTGCTGGACTTTTCTGTGCGTATCCGGTCGGTATTGAATAACGATATGGAGCTTTACAGCCTCAAACTTCAGGAAACCGAAACATCTTATGCCGAATGGTTTGCTGAAGACAACCAGCCGGTCTGAGCGGTTTATTTTTACCAGTTGATAATAGGTGTAAATGACAACAGGCTTAAGTTCTAGTCTTGCTGAGCGCCTAAAACCTTGACATTATTGACCCTGTAAGTGGTAGTTTGCCCGCCTGTGCCGCTTCCTTCATATCTGAATCCTATATGTATATCGCCCGAATATGCAGAAAGGTTTACATTGCCGGAGTTGATCCAGTTATGAAAGCCATCTTCATTAGTAGCAATAACAGCACTGGTCAGATTTTGCCAATAAGCGGAAGTGGGGTCGCTGCCATCGTAATCCGTTGAAATAAAAACAGATAAGGCATCATGCACCCAATGTTCGAAAGCTGTCTGGAAGTTTAACAATACAATATCATAACCGTCAATATTGATTGGTGGGCTGATCAGCCATGCAATATTAGAGGGTTCACCACTACCGTGAGCTGACACCTGTGCATATCTATCGCCTTGGTGCACTCTGCCGACCCATCTTCTTGTGCCTTCTTCGGCAATACTTTGCCACCCATTGACATTTACTTCCTGAAACTCTGTTGTTGTTTGAAAATCTTCTTCAAGTATAGTGATGTAAGAGTCTATGCCTAAGCGGGGCTGATTCATTTTAATTTCTTCTTTCGATCTGATGTAGAGCTGCATAATGCCGTTGTATTCGCCAACAATAGCCACCATAGAGCCGCTGCCTTCAGGCAGTGTGTCTCCTGCAAAGCTGGCATAGCCGCTGGTTCTGACAATAATCTGATTGCCAAAAACATCTTCAAGCATGCGGTTTACATTTTGCAGGTTAACAGGGTCGGCAAAGGTTTTACCCAGCTCACTGTTAGCAAATTGCACATTTTCAAGTTTAATGAGTTGAGCCTGATGGCCGGTGTTAATAGCAGAAAGGTCGTCAAAAATCTCAGGGCTAAAAGGCACGCCTGTTTTTTGTTTAATAATGTTATAATCAACATCAACAGAGTCGAGTTGAAGCATGCCATTGTACGAAGACAAAACCGCACCTTTTAGGTATATGCGCAGGGAGTCGCCAAGGTATAAGCCACCGGGCGACAAGGTGCGCAACACAATGGCACCGGTATGGTCTTGCACATAAGCATTGCGGTAAATATTTCCACTTTGAGCGTCCATCGTTACCGTAGCATAAACTGATGAGTCGCCCGTAAATTTGATCGATACACCCTGGTGCATATCTCTAAGCTGTTCTACGGTAAGAATGTGCCCCTCGGGTATTTCTTTAATAGGGGGTGTGTCAAAATCATCTTTTACACATGAAGAAAACAGCACTAAGGCAAAGAAGCCTGTAAATAGGGCTGTGGCTATTGTTTTATTTGTATCCATTTTTTGTGGGTTTTTATTGTTCTAAAATCTTAATGTCAGCATTGCAAAATAAGTTCTTCCATATAAATATGAAAACCTGGGTGGGAATTTGTCAATATCGCTACTATCATAACGCAGCTGTTCAAAACCACCAATTATAAAGTCATTATTATTAAGGATATTATTGATATTAATATTTAAATTGATAAAATAGTTTTGGTTGTCACCTCTTATGCGCCAGGATTTTCCAAAATAGGCATCAATTGTGAAATTGTTATCCAGCTTTGTCTGACTGATGATTTGATCCCATTGGGGGTCGGAGAAAACATAGTTGTCGAGTGCTTCTGAGGTGCGTCTGTCAGGGTTTGGGGATAAATACATATCAGCAAAATAGTTGAAGTTAAACCCGGCAAACCAAAACTTTTTGCCATTATATCTCAGGCCTCCTGAAGCAGCTGTTTGAGGCATGCCCCCGATTTTATAATGATTAAGGTAAGCCGTACGGGTTTCAGCTATTAACTCGGCGCTGTTATCGCGTGCTATGGTTACTTCAGGCCGTGAGTTGTAAATATTTTCACCTTTAGTAAAAGCGCCTGTTAGGTTTAGAGATGATGTGATGTTGTAGTCTATACCTATTTCAAGGCCTGTATGCAAATGGTCAACACCGCTCATTTGATAGTTGACAAAAGTACGGTACACATCGTGGTAGAAGCTGCGCACCCAGGTTTGATTGTTGATTTCTGTATAGTAATAAGTCAATCTTGCCTTAAAGTTGGGGTAGCGTATCAAGTAGTTGATGTCACCAGAAATAACTTCCTCATCCTGAAGATTAGCGGTTATATGGTCTCGTGTGCGTGGTGAAATATAAGAGTTGCGAAATGAAGGTGCGCGCGTTAAGTAAGCAGCATTAGCAGTTATGATATGCCTTCCTGTCAATTTGTAAACAATGCCCAGCTTAGAACCGTAATTTAAGAAGTTTTGCTTTTCAGAATCACCGTATGAATTGTCAGGGAATTTTCCATTAAGCATGTTTCCTGTACGCCAGTATGTGGTATGGGAAATATTCCCGGCAAGTGATACGTCAAATTTATGATAAGACCATGATGCCTGCACAAAGCCTTCTTCTTTATGGATGTTGGCTATATAATCGAAGCCGAATGTATCGCCTTGATATACGACTCTGTTGGGATTGTTCAAGTCGTTCTGTGCCAATATCGGGTCGTCAAAATCTCTTTCGGCAAACTGGTCAATATCTACCCAAAAATCACCACCCAAAAGGTCTTTAACGGTGTTAAAATTGAAACCCTGATAGCGGTCGATATGTATGCCGCCCTGAATGCTCATATTTTCATTCAATATATTGGAATATGCTGATGCTAAGCCGTAATGAGAAATGTCGTTTCGGGCTTCCTCCAAAATATATTTAGAACGGTTTCCGGTAAGTTTTTCACCTTGTTCACCACCGACATCATAGACGGTATAAAGATTTTTGCTGTTGGCAAAGTAAAAATGGTCCCAGTTTATTTGGCGGGCTTGTTCATCATTTTTCCATAAATCAGTATAGTAGTTGTAAAGGTATGCATTGTTTGACCAAAAGCTTGGCAAGTATCTGTAGTAGTCGGGGTGGGGGTTGCTGGCATCATGCCAGTTAAGACGCGTATAACCGCCTTTACCAAAAGTATAAAATGCCGTTGTCTGAAGGCGGGAAGTTTCATCAATAGTGAAATAGTGCGAGAGCATAAGCATGGGCTTGTGTGTTGTTCTAACGCGGGCATTTCTTTTTTCACCATCCTGGTAGCCCCAAAATGGGTTGTAATAATTGTTTCCTGTAAGGTCGTATGCTTCCTGCACGGCCAGTCCTGAAGCACCGGTACGTGCAGGAGCTCCATAAGCTATAAGGCCCAGGCTGTGTCTGTTGTTAATATGTTTTTCCGCTGCACCAAAGTAGCTCCAGGCATCATAGAAAGTGCCTTCTACATATGCTTCCTGAGCCCAGCGCCTGGAACCCGAAAAGGTAAAAGCCCAGCCATTATCATTGAGACCTGTTGAGTGGGTCATCATTATTCTGTTGTTATAGCTTCTGTTAGCAGCTGCATAAGATACTCTAGTGCCTTGCCTGTTGGATGTGGCACGGGCATCAATATTAGAATAGCCGCCAATATTGCTGAAAGCCAGTGGGCAAAAAGCTATTCCTGTCCTGTTTTCATGCCAGCGTGTGATGTCGTTGAGACCACCCCAAAATGCCCATACAGGCCTGCCCGACTCCCGTTCGTTTACATTAACCCCATTGATAAGAACTGTTGTTAGGTCGTTGTTGTAGCCTCTTATCCTGAAACGTGCCTGCCCGAAGTTGTAAGCTGCTAACGAAGTATAAACATCTCGTGAAGATTGCAACAGTGGCGATACGCCCTGGTCATCAACCGCTTCCTCAAGCATCTCGGCTGTAATACTGAATACCGGCCTGTCGGATATATCATCAGGCTTGATAGTGTCAGGCAGCGAAAAGTCTTCAGCTTGCGTAAAACCATAAGAAAATATCAAAATGGAAAACGCTATAGTTAATATGTTTTTTTTCATGTATTCCGTTTTTATCAATAAGAAAAGTTTTTACATTTGAACTAAGTTTTATGTATGGCTTAAGATATTAAAATACAGTTATCTAAATGCATTGCAGAGCTTATCAATGCTTTCACCTAACAGGTAACAAATTTAAACAAAAATTATTAAAATCTTTTTCATTAGAAAAATTTTCAAGCAATTTAGGCAAGGGATAATCCTTTACCTGACTTAATGGTGTTTTTATATACGGTTGACCCAACTCCAGCGGTGGCGTTACAAATGAAATGAAAGTGACATGTAAGTGCCGGTGCGTTAGTTTATGATGGTATAATTTGCTGATATAAAAATCGATGGCAGATCTTTTTATGCTGTTGTCAGCTAAAAACTGTGTGAATATTTTGCTTTTTAAAAAATTCTGTGGGCTTGTTTTTCTAGTTGTTTCAAAAGAGATAAAATCGTATAAATGTTGCCATATATCTTTAGCGGTTCTCCTGTTTAAGTATGTACACAAGCTGTTATTTTCAACAAAAAGGGGAATGAAGTAAAACAAGTATCTGTCAAGTGTTTTAGTTTTAGCTTCTTTGAGGGGCAGAATAAATTGCAAGTTATCAGCATAAGCTTTACAATAATCTTTGGCAAAACAGCTGTTGCACAAAGGTTTATGTACTTTGCAATGTTGTGCACCAAATTCCATGATGGCCTGGTTAAAAGTGCCCGGTTGCTTTGTGTCGAAAATATGGCTGAGATTTTTATTTACTTCACTCAGGCCTTTGGTAGTGTTTACGGGTTTTTCTATGGCAAAAAGGCGTGCAACAACCCGCATGACGTTACCGTCTGTTACAGCTAAAGACTTGTTGAAGGCAAAAGACAAAATGGCTGCGGCTGTATAAGGCCCTATGCCCTTAAGTTCTAACAACTCTTTGTAGCTGTCTGGGAAATGACCGTTATATTTTTTTACCACTATACCAGCGGTATGGTGCATATTGCGAGCACGTGAATAATAACCCAAGCCTTGCCAAAGCTTTAATACATCCTTTTCGTCGGCATCAGCTAAATGAAATATGGTTGGGTATGTGTTTGTAAATTTATAATAGTAAGATAAACCTTGATCTACAGTTGTTTGTTGTAAGATGATTTCCGAAACCCATATAAAATATGGGTCGCGGGTGTGGCGCCAGGGCAAATCTCTTTTATGCGTATCATACCAATCTATTAGGTTTTGCCTAAAGTGGGCACACGCTTTACTATTCATTGTTTATTGCAAAGTCAAGTTGTTTACTTATATTTTTAGACTTTAGCCGTACTATTCATTGTTGACAGCTTTCAGAGCTCTTTCAACAGCATCAAATAGCGGTTGATTGCTGATTTGCTCGCCGGTAGCTTTTTGCATCCAATGTTTAGGAGTTAACTGACCGATAGAAAAAATACGCATGATCTCTTGGGCAAAATCTTTGTCGCTGATATAGTCTTCAAGCTGATACATAATCAGACGCCCATAAGGGTAGTTCATGAGATATAAAGGCGACTGAATCATATGGGAGTAAATGGCTAGCAGCGGGTTGTCTTCTTCGCCAAAAATGTCGGCATAATAGGTGTTCCAAATATTTTCTGCTATTTGAATAGTGGCTATTTTGAGTTGCTCTGCATCCGCATCTGGGTTTTCGTAAAGCCACTGCCATACTTGCATATCAATGAGTGAGACACCCATCATTTCGTAGTTGTCCCAAAGCACATCAATTACTTCGTAATGTTTGCGCATAGGGTCTTCTTCGCTGAGTCCGAGCAACTCCAAGTCACGTCGTTGGAACATAAAAGCCAGTGCTTCGGTAAAAGCCGTATTAGGGATGCCGTTAATAAAGTAGTTGTCAACTTTATGCACGCTAATAGTTTGCTCTACATTATGTCCAAACTCGTGAATGGCAATGTTATAGCCTTTATAGTCCATGCCGTCGGCAGCAATTCGGGTGCGCAGGTGAGAAGGCTTGCTGCGCATGGAAGCACGCCATGCATGACCTGACCCGCGGGCTGCATTTACTTCAATTTTGGAGGCCAAAAAATCAGCTGTTTCATTGTCGAAACCTAGAGTTCTGAGCATACGCGCCAAATCATCCTGCATGGCTTGTGCATCAGGATATCTGGCTTTCGTGATTTTGTCAAGCATGTCTTCAGAGAGCCCGCCACGACCTAAAAACTGATTGTACCAAAGGTCGAAAGGGCGCAACTCGCGTCCCAAATCTTTTCTTATGATTTTCGCTACTTCTCTCAGCAAAGGTGATGAAGCATACTCAGTAAATAACGCCTCTACCTCTTCGTAAGGAATTTCCATGCTGCTTTCAAAGCGTCTTTTAATATATGTGTCAAGGTTCTCGTAGTAAGGGTCCATAGCTTTAAGTGCACGGAAGTTGTTGAGCAAGTGTTGATAGCGTGTGACTTCTTCGGGCGTATGCGATACTTTCTGGCCGTCTTTCCACAGTTCATTGCTGATAGGGTTCCATTTGTACGCATCATTATTAATCACTTCTTTAGGAATATCCTGATTGATTATACGTAGCATAACATGATATAGCATTTCCTGCTTTTCAAGAGCATTTTCTTCACCATAGTTAGATTTTATTTCATCTCTGATGTTCCAGTGGGCTAATAATACCATGTTTTCGGGAAACAATGTTTCACCATTATCATTTACTAAACGACCGGCGTATATATTATACTCAGAAATATACATTCTGGCGTCGGAATAGACCCTGTTATATTCCTGCAGAACGGGTGCAGGAATACGTGCTGTGAAGTAATCCCCTAAGCGGGCAAACCCCCATTGTCTGTCGTCCCAATCGCCACCCAGCTCATTTTTCTCATCAAGTGAATAATAGGGAAAGTTAAGCGTAATGACAAAAGCGATTTTATTGTTGTATAAATCATCATGAATATGCGATGCGGGGCTGTAAGCACCAAACATGCGGTCGATAGGATGCAGGCTCCCGACATCTTCGTGTACCGGGCGGTTGATCTCCAGAACGATTCTGTTCATATAACCAAAAAGATACTCAAAGTTACGTGCAAGAGCATCGAACAAGTAATCCAGTTCTTCGGGGTCAGCAACAAATTGTGCCATGCAAAATTCTTCAAATGCTTCAGCATCACCATCTTCAATATGCCAGAGATTGGCTGTCCCTCTGACGCCTCGTTCTATGCGTTCTAAATGCGCTTCGCCATGTTTTTCGGTAAGCTTATGAATGACCGACTCAATAACTTTTGTGTCAAGAAGTTGTTTTTCCTGTTGGGCTTCTTCAGTTTTACAAGCTATAAAAGCTGTAATTGTTAAAAAAAGAATTAGTTTTTTCATGAAACAGTTTTTTTGGTTATTATTAAAAATAGTAGTTCAAATGAGCAACTTATGTAAGAATTTTACACAAAAGTAACATTTTATTTCATAATATTTTATTTGTCTTGCTTCAATTTTTACTATTTTTAAGTTTTGGGAATAAAAAAAAAGCAGATATTTGTGTTTTAAACATTGAAAAAAAACAGCTATGTATTTGAAGGGTTTATTTTTTGTAAAAGTTTTGTTATTAATATTATTTGTATCATGTGGGGGTATGTCGGCAGATGATTATTTGCATGAAGGGCAGCGCAGCATGCGTAAACAAAGAACCGATGAGGCTTTTAAATATTTCGAAAAGGCTATTGAAAAAGACCCTTCATTTTCGCAGGCTTATGTTGAAAGGGCACGCATTTTTTTTGTCAGGGGAAACATTGACGAAGCTTTGGAAGATTTCACCAAAGCCATAGAACTGGATCCCGAAAACTCTGATGCATATTATGGCAGGGGGCGTTTGTTTCAGTTTAGGAACAATATGCCTGCGGCATGTGAAGATTGGGTAAAAGCACGCGACCTTAACCATCATAACATTGAGGAAGCCTTACACATGTGCAGAGCTTATTTGTAGTCACCCTTTTTATCAGTCAGCCGACTCATTAAGAATATTTTCGATAACACGGGGGTAGTACGTGTATTCCAGTTGGTGAATTTTTGCAGCGAGGGTCTCAATATTATCTGACGGTTCAACTGTGGTTTCTTTTTGAAAAATAACAGCACCCTCATCATAGTGGTCATTTACATAATGTATGCTGATGCCCGAAGTATGTTCATTATTATTCAGAACTGCTTTGTGTACATTGTTTCCATACATGCCTTTGCCGCCATATTTTGGCAAAAGAGCCGGATGTATATTGATTATTTTTTGAGGATAAGCTTCTATAAGATAAGGGGGGATTTTTAATAAAAAGCCGGCCAGAACAATAAGACTTATGTCATGCTTTTTAAGATGATTTAGCATAAATGTTTCGTTGAGCAGGTCATTTTTATCAAAAACCAGATATGGAATAGCCAAGCGCCTGGCTCTTTCGATAACGTAAGCATCAGCTTTGTTAGTCAGGATAAGTGCCACACATGCACTGTTTTTATTTTGAAAATATTCGGCAATACACTGGGTATTGGTTCCACTACCAGAGGCAAAAATAGCAATTTTTTTCATAATATTTTTTTTGAAGCCAAGTGTAAAACTAAGCATAATTTTTGATTTGGGTTTTGTATTTACAGGGGCTGCGCAAATATTAAAAAAAAATCATTTTTTTTTTTTTAATATTAAATTCTTTTTTATCTTTGCATTGATTAAATACAAAATTATTAACCAATAAATTTTTTAGTATGAAAAAGATTACTTTCTTGCTTGCTGTTGTTTTTCTATTTAGCAGCAGTATAGCACAGCAGCTTCCAACGCTGACGCATCCTTCTCAACAGGGTGAAATTATTCAGTTGGACAAGAACAATGTTGTTAAAACTACAACCAAAGCTAATGAAAGATGGTATAACTACGGGCAAACCATGGATGTTTTCTTTAGCGGGGAGTCAGTGCTATTTGCTAACAATTTGTTTCCAGACTCTACCATATTATTTCAATATGCTGATGGTCCCGGTACGCCTTGGATTCATGCCTTAGGAGATGTATTGGATGTAACTTCTCAGTTTTTCAACAATCCCATGATGCACAATCAGGAATTAGCATTGAGCAAACACAGTACGTACACACTTGATTCTATTTCTATGATTGCTATTTATGACAGAAATCTTGTTGACCCTAACATTGTTGATACACTTGTCTTTGAAGTTGTTGTTAACGGTGACTTGTCAAGCTGGTATTTTGCCGGCGGTAATGTAAACGCTAACTTAGGAGCAGACACTGTTTCGTTTAGAGGATTAGAATATTACTCTGCTAATAACGAATTAGACCACCCTGCAAAATTTGTTTACAAACTTCCTCTTGACGAACAAGTTTACGCTGACTCTCTTTCCAATGGCCTACATATTTTATCTATTGCCACTCCCGACCTTCCGACAATTCTCGCTGGCGAATATGTGGGGCTTGCTGTGAAATTTATTCCCGGATACACCTGGACGCCTCACACAGATTTTCTAAATGATATGAACAGAATAAGATTCTTGTCTTTCAAACAACAAGATAATTCTTTCCCATTATATTCCAAGGGTGATTACAATGTGTCATATATTGTTCCAAAGGATGTAAGATATGATATGGCAGGCAACTGGAATGGCATGTATATACCTTCGTTTGCTTATATGGGCAACCAGCCGACATATAGTTATGAGCACCATTGGATTCTGTATAAAATCACTTGTGAGACAGAATGTGGTACTGTAGATGTAAACAATATTACCAAAGACAACAGCATGGTTCTTGGTGATGCTTATCCAAACCCAACAGCCCAAGGAAATCTTATTAACATTCCTGTGAGCTTATCTTCTGATGCCCGTTTGGTAATTAGAAATGTCATTGGTCAAGAAATATTTGTTAATGAAAACCTTAAAGAAGGATATCAAGTGATTGAAATCAATACAAATGATATGCAATCCGGCTTGTATTTCTATACCTTAGAAATGGGTAACGAAACAGCTACTAAGAAATTTATTGTGCAGTAACAGCAACAGTTTCTGAACAAACAAAAAAAACCAAAAAGCATTGCTTTTTGGTTTTTTTTGTTTGCTTGTATTAAAACTTATTGATGATATTGTCTATACTGCTACGGTAACTGCTTCCAAAAAGAATAAGATGAACCAATAGCGGATACAAATTACAATAGTTTAGCCGTTCTTGCCAACCGTGTTCTAAAGGGTATGAATTGTGGTATGCATCATAAAATTCAGCTGCAAATCCCCCAAAGAGTTTACTCATACCCAAGTCCATTTCTCTATGACCATAATATACTACGGGGTCCATGATACAGGCGTCCCCATTTTTATCAATCATATAATTTCCGTTCCATAAGTCCCCGTGGAGTAGGGCAGGGGGTTCGTCGGGAAAAATGTCGGGCAGCTTTTTGTAGAAACTTTCAAAATGTCTTATATGTTTGCTGCTAAGCAGCCCCTCATTAAAAGCTTTTTCACATAATCTATCAAGTCTTTCTGAAGCAAAAAATTCAGGCCAGCTATGTTTTTTATTATTTGATTGTGGTAATGAGCCTATATAGTTATCATACTCTAAGCCAAAAAAACCACTGCTGTGTTTATGCATTGCTGCAAGTTTTTGTCCAAAAAGTATCCAGAAGTCAGGTTTCTGTGGGGCGCTTTTAATAAATTCCATTGCAATGAAAGCCCATTCATCAATTTCTCCGCATAACAGTGGGCGTGGGATTGTAAGGGTGTTTGATTTCAACAAAAGTTTTAAGCCTTTTGCTTCGGTTTCGAACATTCCGGGGTAAGCATTTTTTAAATTCCACTTAATAAAAAAGCCCGACTCTGCACATAATAATCCTACCCCTTTGTTAATACAACCTCCGGAAACACTTATTTTTTTTTCGATGACAGGTTTTTCGCCATACTTCTTGTTGTATTCATTGGTAAAAGCATCAATAATTTTTTCGGATGGCATAAGCTTTATCTGTCAAGTTTAAATTTTGTACCCAAATATAGTTCTCTTACCCTTTCGTCGGCTGCAAGGTCTTCGGCAGTACCATCTTTGAGGATTTTACCTTCAAAAAGCAAGTATGCCCTGTCGGTTATTGATAGTGTTTCGTGAACGTTATGGTCGGTAATAAGAATGCCTATATTTTTTTCTTTTAATTTGGTAACGATAGTTTGTATATCCTCTACGGCAATAGGGTCAACGCCGGCAAAAGGTTCGTCAAGTAGGATAAACATAGGGTTGAGTGCCAAGGAGCGTGCTATTTCAGTGCGGCGGCGTTCGCCTCCTGAAAGTTGAATACCTAAGCTTTTACGCACATGGTGTAATCCAAACTCATGCAACAGCTCTTCTAATTTGTCTTTTCTTTGGTCTTTGTTAAGGGTGCTGAATTCCAGTATGGCTTTTATATTATCTTCAACGCTTAATTGTCTAAAAACAGAAGGCTCTTGTGCCAAATAGCCAATGCCTTTTTGGGCTCTTTTGTACATAGCTTCTTTGGTGATATTTTTACTGTCCAGAAATATCTTTCCTTCCAAAGGTTTTATCAAACCTACAATCATGTAAAAGGTGGTTGTTTTGCCTGCGCAATTAGGACCGAGTAACCCTACAATTTCACCACGTTTAACACTGACAGATACATCGTTAACCACAGCACGTTTGTTATAAACTTTCACGAGGTTTTCTGTTCTTAGTATCATAGCTGTTGGGTATTATAATATTAAAAAAGTGCCCTTTAACCCATAAGGTTCGGGGGCACTAATTTATAACAAAAACATCAGTACACAAAATAAAAGGGTGTACAAATTTTATTCTTCTTCTTGTTCTTGCGCTTCGTATGCCTTTATAAGCACATCTTGAACATCAGGTGGCACTTGTTGATATTCCAAAAAGCGCAGAGAATAAGTGGCTCTTCCACTGGTAATGGAGCTGAGTGCTGTTGAATACTTGTTCATTTCAGCTAACGGAACACGTGCTTTTACTTTTTGATAATTGCCTTCACTTTCCATTCCCATCATTACGCCTCTTCGTCCTTGCAAGTCGGTAATAACATCTCCCATACGATCTTCAGGAACGATAACTTCCACATCATAAATGGGTTCCAAAATTTTGGGTCCTGCATTTTTGAAAGCTTCTCTAAAGGCATTTCTTCCTGCTAGTTTAAAAGATATTTCGTTAGAATCAACGGGGTGCATTTTACCATCATAAACATTTACGATGATATCTCTTGCATAAGATCCTGTTAGCGGACCTTCTTCCATTTTCTCCATGATGCCCTTAATGATGGCTGGGTGAAAACGTGCGTCAATGGCGCCACCAACAATACAGTTGTGATAAATAAGTTTACCACTCCAGTTGAGTTTAATCTCATCTCTGCCTCTGATAGGAAACTCTGTTTGGTCGGTTTTCCCTTCTATGAAAGGCTCTATGAGCATATACACTTCACCAAACTGACCGGCACCACCCGACTGCTTTTTATGTCTGTAAGTTGCTTTAGCCGGCTTGGTAATGGTTTCACGATAAGGTATTTTGGGTGTAATAAACTCAATTTCAATTTTGTCAAGGTTTTCTACCTGCCATTTTAGAATATTAAGATGCAGTTCGCCTTGACCGTGAACAATAATCTGTTTCAATTCAACGGAATGTTCAACAATTATGGTTGGGTCAATATTGCGTAGTCGTTTTAAAACACTGCCCAGTTTTTCATCATCAGCTGCATTTTTTGCTTTTATGGCTGTTCGGAATTTTGGCTCAGGGAAAACGATGGGTTCAATAACATCTTCGGAGTTTTTCGCAGTTGCCAGTGTATTATTGGTGTAAGAGTCCTTGAGTTTAACAGTAGCTACAATATCACCGGCTACAGCTTTTTCGAGCTTAGTACGGTTTTTACCATAAATGGCAAAAATTTGTGATATACGTTCTTTGGTATTGGTTGCTGTGTTAACAAGGTCCATACCTTCGGTTATTTCACCTTCAAGAACTTTGAAAAAAGAAACTTCACCCAAGTGAGGTTCTATAGAGGTTTTGAATATAAATGCACAAGGTGGGTTGTCAATTTTATAGTGCAATTCTTTGCCATTTGTTGTTTTGTATGGTTCAAGGTCAGTAGGTAGTGGTGCAAAGTTTGCTAAAAAATTAAGCAATGGAGCGGTACCCATATTTTCTTTAGCAGAGGCACAGAAAAGTGGAAACATATCTCTTTTAGCGATGCCCATTTTAATACCTGTCTGCATTTCTTCTTCCGAGAGTGTTCCTGCGTCAAAAAATTTCTCCATAAGAGCTTCATCACTTTCTGCAGCTGCTTCAATAAGTTTGGTTTGCAGCTCTTCAGCTTTAGGCATTTCCTCGGCAGGGATATCATGAACCTCTGGCTTACCGCCTTCTTTTGGATATTTCAACATCTTCATTTGTAAAACATCTATAACAGTGTCAAACCCTAATCCAGCATTCACAGGATATTGAACGACTGTTACTTTTTCTCCAAATTGTTGTTTCAACTGACGCAGGGTCTCATCGAAATTAGCTTTATCATGTCCGAGTTGATTGACAACAAAAATTACAGGACTGTTATACTTAACTGTATAACGCCAGGTAATTTCTGTTCCAACTTCGACACCATTCTGAGCATTAACAAGCATTAAGGCAGTATCGGCTACTTTTAAAGAAGCAACAACCTCTCCAATGAAGTCGTCAAAACCGGGGTTATCAATAATGTTTATTTTTTTTCCATCTATTTCGGCATATAAAATGGATGAAAAAATGGAGTTCTGCCGTTCCAATTCAATTTCTCTGTAATCTGATAAAGTGTTTCCTTCATCAACGGTGCCTCTTCTGTTTATGCCACCTCCTTCAAATACCATTGCTTCAGAAAGAGTTGTTTTGCCTGATTTTGCACCACCGATAAGAGCGATGTTTTTAATTTCTGATGTCTTATAAATCTTCATTTTTATAATTGTTTATATTTGTTTGTTTATTAAAAAAAATCTTGCTTTTTTGGGAGCGTAAAAGTATAAAAAACTGTTGAATTACAAGCTGTTTTTTTTGCTTAAATTTTTAATTTTCAAAAATTTTAGCCTGTATTATTCATGCTTTTTAATTTAGGTCAGATGCAAGGCGTCGAAAGCTGCCGACATAGTAAACTATTTCAAGGTTTTCGCAACGCAGCAGATGGCCTAAAGTAAAAGCACTCGCTAAAAGTAAACAAAATAATGTTTTTAAGAATTTTAATTTTTTTGCATTGATAATTAGTCTTATATCTTAAATCCGCATGTAATTTGCTACTGCATGTCTGAATTGCACACCATCTGCGGAAATGCTCAATATTCCGCTCTTCACCGTAGCTACGGCTACGCTTAGAGTGCTCATATTTGCGCTTCCCACATCTGAAATACACTTCAGACCTTCGTTACGCAAACCACTTACGGATTTAAGGTTATACATTTTTTGTTTACTTTTTGTGATATAATACAGGTTAGCTGTTTTGCAAAAACCTTATCCCATTTTTTATGTTATTTCAAAAAATTGTATCTTTACCATCATATTATTTTATTATGAAGCAAGACAGGCATTTCGTTTTTTCTGTTTACATCATACTGCCTACAGTTGTTTTATTGCTCTTGTTACACTTTTTAATAATTCCTACCAAAAAACCGTCAAAAATTGATGATTTGATTTTTGATTTATCTGAGATTGATGAGAGGGGTTACCTGATAGCACTTACCGACCACAACACATTCAATTATTATGCTTACAGAGGGCGCGTGATGGGTTTTCAATACGATATTTTACGCCTATTTGCTGCGCATATCAATGTGCCATTAAGAATTATTGTGGAAAATGACTTTGAAAAATCTGTGCACCATTTACAAAGTGGTAATTGCGATATTATAGCAACTTACATAACTGTTGATAAAGACCGCAAAAAACTGTTTGACTATACCACACCTGTTATGCAAACGCAACAGGTGCTTGTGCAGCGTCGGCCAAAACACCGTCTTGATACCACCCATGTAAATTCGGTTTTGGAGTTAGCCGGCAAGACTGTTTTTGTGAAATCTAAAACATCTTATCACAGAAGATTGCTGAATTTGTCGGATGAGATTGGCGACACCATTCATATTGTTGATAATTCTGATTTTTCAACAGAAATGCTTATAAGACAGGTTGCTAAAGGACGGATAGACTATACCGTTGCTGATATTCATGTTGCGCGCCTTAATGCTAAATACTACCCTAACTTAGATGTTACATTGCCCATAAGTTTCGAGCAGAATATAGCGTGGGCTGTGAGAAAAAATACCCCTGAATTGTTGCATGCATTGGATACCTTTTTGGATGGTTTTATCTATTCCAGACACTATAATGCTTTGCTACATAGGTATTTTTATAGCTATTCTCAAGTCAGAATATCCCGTAGTGCCTACGCTTCTACGCGCGGGAACAGAATATCAATATATGATGACTATTTAAAGAAATACAGTGAAAGAATAAATTGGGATTGGCGATTGTTAGCTTCTTTGATGTATCAGGAATCCCGTTTTAATCCCTATGCAGTATCTCATGCCGGAGCTTTTGGTTTGATGCAGTTAATGCCTGTAACAGCTGAAAAGTACAATATTGACAGTACTTCAACAGCCGAAGAACAAATAAAAGCAGGGGTAATGTATTTAGAATGGTTAGACCAACAACTAAAATCCAAAGTCTATTGCGATATCGAAAGGAAGAAGTTTATTATAGCTTCTTACAATGTGGGCTTGGGGCATGTAGCTGATGCTCAAAGATTGGCAGAAAAGTTTGGCAGAGATCCACAGCTGTGGTTTAATAATGTGGATTATTATATTTTGCATAAATCAAACCCTAAATACCTAAATGCTTCTGTTGTAAGGCATGGCTCAATAATAGGAAGAGAAACTTACAGGATGACCAGACAGGTGTGGGAACGCTACTTGCATTATCTAAATTTATACGAAGATTAAAAGCACGATGCTTTTACAGAGATGCAAATTGCTTTAGGAAGTTAAGATCATTTTCAAAAAATATTCTCAGGTCTTTAATATCATATTTAAGCATGGTCATTCTTTCTACGCCCATGCCAAAAGCAAAACCGGAATAAATGCTGCTGTCAATATTACAATTTTCCAAAACATTGGGGTCAACCATCCCACAACCTAATATTTCAACCCATCCTGTGTACTTACAAATATTACATCCCTTACCTTTGCACAGCTTGCATGAAACATCCATTTCTGCCGATGGCTCGGTAAAAGGAAAATAAGAAGGGCGTAGGCGAATGTGCGTGTCTTTATCAAACATTTCCTGAGCAAAGTACAGCAGGGTTTGTTTAAGGTCAGCAAATGAAACATCCTTATTGATATAAAGGCCTTCAATTTGATGGAAAATACAATGGGCCCGTGCCGAAATAGCCTCATTACGAAAAACACGTCCTGGAGAAATGGTACGGATAGGTGGGCTGTTGTTTTGCATAACGCGCACTTGTACGGATGATGTATGTGTTCGTAAGGCAATGTCAGGTTTTTTTTCAATAAAAAATGTGTCTTGCATATCCCTGGCAGGGTGATCTTGCGGGAAGTTTAATGCAGTGAAGATATGCCAATCGTCTTCTATTTCGGGGCCATCTGAAACATAGAACCCTAAACGTTCAAAAATTTTTATGATGTCTTTACGTACTATTGATAAAGGATGCCGGGAGCCTAAATCGTGTATATCTACGGGTGCTGTTAAGTCAATATCTTTTGTAGTATCTGAACCTGTTGTGCTTGAACGATCAATGGATGCACGCAGCTCAGCAATCTTATCATTAACTTTGCTTTTAAGATTGTTGACGTGTTGGCCATATTCTTTTCGCTCTTCGGGAGGTATATTTTTAAAAGCTTCAAAAGCATGAGCCAAATGACCTTTTTTGCCTAAAAACTTGACTCTGAAGTCTTCCAAATCTTTAGAATTTGTAGTTGTAAACCTTTCAACCTCCAAAAGCCATTCAGTTATTTGTGTTTTCATAAAATGTGTTCTTTTGTATCTTTTGATTCTTCTAATTTAGCTTTAAGAGAGCTTTTCGTTTTTATATTGAGCGTTAAAAAAAAATCAACTTATTAAAAAAGTAGTTTAAATAAACTATATTTGCTTAAAATATTTTGCAATATTAGTAAATTTTATAAACCTTTGTAAGGTTTTTTAAACAGTATTTATTTTAAAATATAACTACATAGTTTTTCAAGCTGTATTAATTCACAAAAATAAACGCAAAATGTATAAGGCTGGTAATCAATTCAAAAATTTGAAAATGTTTTTAAAATTATAAAGATTCGAAAATATCAGCATGTTGCATGCTTTTATGAGTTTACACCATATTAATTATGATTGTTTTGCAAAAGTTTAGGGTCTTTTTTCTTCTGCTGTCGTTGGGCTTTCTTGTAATATTAATAGCATGTTACAAAGCTCCGGTTTACCCTGTAGAAATTACGGTAAGCTACTATGATGCACCAGAAACAACAGTATCTGGAGCCAAAGTTATTTTGGAAAAGGGAGAAGTCAAAATTGAAGGCCAAACAAATGCATCAGGCATATACGCACATACATTTGATTTAGAAAAGATACTGGATGTAACAGTGCGCAAAGATATTGTTATTGACGGCAGTCATAAGCAATTAGAAGGGGTATCGCGTGTGCGTCTAAGGGCAGACCAAACAGTTAAAAGAACCGTTTATTTACAATAAAATATTTCTATGAAAGATACACTAAAAGTAAACAAAGTCACAACACATGTGTTGCAAGAGATGAAGTTGCGTGGAGAGAAGATTTCTATGCTAACGGCTTACGATTATTCGCATGCCCGGATATTAGATGAAGCTGGCGTGGATGTTATATTGGTTGGAGATTCGGCTTCCAACGTTATGGCCGGCTATACGACAACTTTACCTATCACGCTTAATGAAATGATTTATCATGCTTCGTCTGTTATGCGTGCTGTTAAAAGAGCGCTTGTTGTTGTTGATTTACCCTTTGGAAGCTATCAGGGCGACTCTAAAGAGGCTTTATATTCGGCCATTAGAATAATGAAAGAGTCGGGGGCTAATGCTGTGAAATTGGAAGGAGGTAAACAAATATTGGAATCTATAGATCGTATTTTATCCGCAGGAATTCCTGTGATGGGTCATTTAGGGCTGACACCACAATCTATTCATAAATTTGGGACTTATGTAGTTCGTGCTACGCAGGACCAAGAGGCCAGGCAACTGACCGAGGACGCATACATACTCGAAAAAGCTGGCTGCTTCAGTATTGTTTTGGAAAAAATACCTGCCAAGCTCGCTACACAAGTTACCAAAAAAATCAGAATACCCACCATTGGTATTGGTGCCGGCGCCGGTGTTAATGGGCAGGTACTCGTTTTACATGATATGCTTGGTATATCTCAAGATTTTTCGCCACGCTTTTTGCGAAGGTATCATAACCTATACGAAGAAATCAAAGGCTCTGTAAAAGCATATATTTCTGATGTGAAATCAGGGGAGTTTCCCAATAAACGTGAGCAATACTAACTCTTTACCTTGCATGTTATCACAAATTCTTTACGAGGACAACCACCTTATTGTTGTCAATAAGCAGCCTTCCGAAATAGTGCAAGGTGATAAAACAGGTGATGAAACTTTGCTGCAACGTGTGAAAGATTACCTAAAACATAAGTATAATAAAAAAGGGAATGTTTTTCTGGGTGTTTCTCATAGACTGGATAGGCCCACAAGTGGGGTTTTGATTTTTGCACGTACATCAAAAGCCCTCAGCCGCATGAACTATCTTTTCAAAGAACGACTTGTAAAAAAGACATACCTGGCTGTTGTGAAAAATAAGCCTCCAGATACCGAAGCCAAACTTATTCATTATTTAATAAAAAATGAAAAGCAGAATAAGTCTTATGCATACATTACACCAAAAAAATTTAGTAAAGAAGCAATCCTAAGCTATAAGGTTATAGGGAAATCCATAGGAGGCTATTATTTATTGGAAGTGGCTTTGGAGACGGGGCGTCACCATCAAATAAGGTCTCAGTTAGCGAGCATTGGCTGTCCTATTAAAGGAGATTTAAAGTATGGTTTTCAGAGAAGCAACAAAGATGCTTCGGTTTGTTTGCACGCTTATATGGTCAGTTTTGAGCATCCTGTGAAGAAGGTGCCATTGGAAATTACTGCAAGGCCGCCCAAGGGAGATGTTTGGCCTCACTTTCATATGCCCGGAATTATCTAAATCTTATTACTGGCCTCCTATGCGACGGATTAAGTTGTTGACACTCATGTCCCACAAGGCTTTTTGTTCTTCTAATTCCTCAGGGGGACAAAAATCTGTAATGATGAGCGCTAAATCGCCGGTGACAGGTTCAATATTTATCCTTAACTCCAAGTATTGTGAAGGGTGATCATGTTCATCAAGCCACTGAAAACGAACATATTCATTGTCTTTTTTAGTTAAAAGCTTCCCTTTAATTTCAGAGTCGTACCACCTGAATGTCATGATTCCGTTGTTAACGGTAATCTCTTCTGCAAACCACTCTGCAAGACCCTCCGGGGTGCTGATAAACTCAAATAGTATTTTTATACTTGATCTTACCGGATACTCTAAAGAAAATTTCTTCATGCAAGACATACTTATCAAAAATTATTGTTTTTTTAAATAGTGAGCCAATATACAAAATTATAAATAGGCTCGGCTATTTTTTTTTATATTTTTTGCAATATAAAGAAAATCAGTAAAAATACATATTGTATTACAAATTGTATTTTCTGTTCTTAAATGAAATTTGAGCGTATAGCAGGTGCTCTTGACCCACTAAAATTTGATAGCATCATCGTATTCAAGATACTTCTCCGGCATTTTGGTTTTGTCGTAACCATCTTTGAGGTAGTAGTTAAACCATTGCATCGTTCGGGCGATGTAGTCAAGCCGATTGGTGTTCACTCTATTGCCATGTCCTTCGCCTGGGTATATTACAAATCTAACGGGAGCGTTGCCATGTAGTTTAAGCGTCCTGTATATTTCAAGTCCTTGTGAAAGTGGCACACGTGGGTCATCGGCACCATGTAGAACGAGTGTAGGTGTTTTACTTTTATGAGCATATTTTACAGGGCTAACGGCATAGACTCTTTGGTAATCCTCGTGTGTCCAAAAGCCCCAATGTACATAATAATCCTCGTAGGGGATGTCTGTTGTATTTCTTTTAGAGATCTGATTTCCTATCCCGACAAAAACAACAGCAGCTGCAAATCTTTCGCTGTGCTTGGTAGCAGACCAGGCTGAAAAATAACCGCCATAGGAGCCTCCTCCCATGCCGACTTTATTTTCATCTACCAATCCCTTTTCGATAAGAAAGTCGATCCCATCTAAAACATCATCGTACTCTACGCCAAGCAAATCACCAAAGCCATACATGGTAAACTCAACACCTCTGCCTGAGCTGGCACGGTAGTTAGGCATAAAAACAAAAAAATCATCAGCAGCCGCAACTTGCCCCCACATGGAATAATAGGTGCTCCATCCATTTTGCACAGCAGCTTCAGGACCTCCATGAATATAAACAATCAGTGGGTATTTTTTACCCTTTTCATAATTTAAAGGATATATCAAAACACCTTCAATATCGAGGCCGTCTTTAGCATAGTATCTTATTTTTTCTTGCCTTGCCAACCTGAGGTCATCTATCCAGGGGTTGTGATTGGTCATGCGTTTGAGTGCTTGTTTCTTGATGTCAAACAAGAAGACATCGGTGGGATGCTTGGCTGTGTTGCCGGCCATTGCAATGAGGTTATCCCGGTGATGAAAACCTCTGAAAACAATGTGCTCAGCAGGCAGCAGAACTTCTCTTTTTGATCCATCCAGTCGTATTTTACTAAGCACAATGTCAACGCCCTCTTCTGCTGAAAAAAGCAGTGTGTTATCATCTTTCCAGCTGATATCTCTAACAGAGCCCCGAAAGCCCTCTACATAATTACGCAGATGTTTAAATTTTTTGGTAGTAGGCACATCAATCACAAAAAGGCTTCCCGAAACACTATCGTGGAGGTCTGAAGCAGCTATAAAAGCCAATCTTTTCCCATCAGGACTCCATACCATTTTACCCAGCTTCCCGGGATTTTCCATAACCAATTCGAGTCTTAAAGTTTTTAAATCTAAGACATAAATTCTTTTGAACATATAGGAATCATCAACGAGATTGTTCGGTGCAACGGCTGCTGCTATTTTTGTGCCTGAAGGATTAACCGAAAAGTCAAAAACAACCGTATTGTGGGTTATTTGCTTGTGTTTTTGTGTGTGGATATTGTAAAGATGTAAATTTAAAGCCCTTGTTTCTTCTTCAAAAATTTCAATATTAAAGCCCCTATCACGGAATTTTTTACGTGCTTCTTCTTCGGGGTCGAGTGCAGAAAACACAACAGTGTTTTCATTGAGGAATGCATAAGCTCTTACAGATTGATTATGATGTACTGTTAGCCGGGGCTTCCCCCCATGAGGGCTGATGGCATAAACCTGCACGCCGGCAGTGTCGGGCATGTTGGCTCTGAAAAATATGTCATTACCCTTTGGGTGCCATTGAACAGAAAATACACTTTTAGCACCCTTTATTAAAGGCTTCGACTCGCCATTAGCAATATTTAAAAGATGCAGCTCTCTGTAATCACCGCCGGGCCTATGGTCAAAAGGGCGTGGAACATTAAGGGTGTAAGCAATATATTTACCATCGGGTGATAAAGCTACTTCAAATACATGCTTGATATCAAACAAATTTGATACAGTTATCTGCGCCTTGAGATTTAAAGTTGCAGAAATGAACAAAATCAATAGTGGACATAAAATAAATCTTTTCATCTTTAAATATGTATTAGAAATTAAAAAAGTTGCAAACATTAGTTCGTAATTTTATGATTAAAAAGAAATCACATAAGTTTTTGATAAACCTGCCACCACCTGTCGGGGACATCATCAGCTAGGGCCATTTTATAGTCATTATATGTGCAGGGCACTAGATAATGCCTTTGGTATTTATTGGACACTTCAACGGGGCATGGCACTTCCATCCACCAACGATCGCTTTTTTTACTTTTGTAAAAAATGATTTCTTCTTTCATGTCTTTAAGATTTACCCTGTATTTTAGGTAATCTTCTTTTCCTAAATGAGGGTAATCGTTCTTACGATTGTAAAAGCCATCAATGAAATACCAAATAATCTGAGATATCAAAGAGGCCGTTTGATAATTTTTATCATAAGTAGGGTTGTATTCGTAAAAGCCAATAGAGGTAAGTTTATCACTAATACCAGCATAACGTGCAATTTGGCAAGCTTCTTCGCCATAAAAACCATTCGGTAAGGCATATTTATTGCCGGGAGCATCAGACATACGAACAGCTGTGATATCAAAGCTAAGCATATCGGCATTACGCACTATGGGTTCTACTTCCTCAATATTTTCTCTAACTTTGCCTAATCTGTAAACATCAAAAAGTAAATTTCCCATCAATTCCACAGCTTGATTGTCCACCAAATAGGATTGATAGCCCAGGTTGGCATAATTAAATAAATAGCTGGGCTGATGCATAATGATGCTGTTAAGATAATTTTTAGAAGCGATACCATCATTTTTATAACCAATATCAAAACCGGCATCAACAGCAACAATATTAATAATCTGTCCGAGTTGTTCGTAGGCCCTGTAGTTGGCATAAGTCAAATCTTGTGTCCCGCCGAGGATAACAGGCACAATTTTATTTTTGATAAGCTCTGCCACCACATTAGCAAGAGCAAAGTATGTGTCTTTTGGTGTATGGCCGCCAATAATATTACCAAGGTCAGCTATTTTGATATCGTAATTGCCGGGGTATAATTCGTAAAAAAAACGTCTGATAACATCCGGAGCATCAAGACATCCTTCATTTTCAGCGCCGTTTCTTTCTTCTTTCACACCAAGAATAGCGATGCGAACATTTTCAATATCCGGGAACTTATCTTTATCAATAAAAGATTTGATAATATCACCCAATTTTAAAGGGGCACCATCATCAATAGTTTTTTTAAACTTGTATTCAACAGGTTCAAAATAAATTGCTAAATCCATTACAAAAGGGTTTCTTGAGTTTGTTTTTTTTGCCGGTGATATTTATCACAATCTGTTTCAACACGTAAGCCGCTGGCCGGTTTTTCGAAATCACCTTTAGAGATATCCAGTGACTTATCTGCATACACTTTCTGCATAAAAAGAGCCCATACAGGTAAGGCCATATGCGCACCCTGACCATATGTAATAGTTCTGAATCGTATGCTTCTGTCTTCGCCTCCTGTCCATACACCGGTAACGAGTTCAGGGGTCATGCCTATAAACCAGCCATCAGAATTGTTTTGTGTTGTACCGGTTTTACCGGCGATAGGATTATTTAAGCCATATCTAAAACGCAGCCTTACACTGGTGCCACTTTCAACAACTCCTTTCATAAGTTCAATCATGAGGTATGCCGTTTCTTCGCTCATGGCTTCCTGAGTTTTGGGTACAAAAGTTTCGATAATGTTGCCATTATTATCCTCAATCTTAGTAATGAAAATGGGTTCTACGTAAATACCTTTATTAACAAAAGCACTGTTGGCTCCAACCATTTCATAAACAGTAAGGTCGGGCGTCCCTAAAGCGACAGCATAAACTTCATCAATAGGGCTTTTGACACCTAATTTACGTGCTATTTGGACAACGGCTTGTGGAGAATACCTTTTCATAAGATAGGCCGATACAAAATTTACTGAGTTGGCTAAGGCCCATTTCAGTGTAACCATTTCGCCTTCTCTGGCATCAGATGCATTGCGTGGTGTCCATGTTTGTCCATCGTGAAGGCGAAAAGTAACCGGGACATTAGGCACTTTTGTGCAGGGTGTAAACTCCCCTTCTTGCATTGCTAAAGTATAAACGAAAGGCTTAAAAGTTGACCCGACCTGTCGTCTCATTATTTTAACATGATCAAATTTAAAGTGTCTGTAATTGATACCGCCCACATAAGCTTTCACATGTCCTGTTTGGGGTTCCATAGCCATCAGGCCCGAGTGCAAAAAGTGTTTGTGATACCAAATCGAATCCAGAGGCGTCATGACTGTATCAATACTACCTTCCCACGAAAATACAGACATGCGCACCGGCTCATTGAAATTAGCGATTATAGAGTCTTCTTCCCATCCTTTTCGTTTAAGACTATGGTATCTGTCGCTGCGCCTTATTGATAAATTTATCAGTCTTTGCACATCGCTGTCGCTCATCTGCCTGTCAAATGGCGCATTACGCCACCCTTTCCAATGGTTAAAAAACTGCTTTTGAAGTTCACCGCCGATGTATTCTTCTACGGCTTCTTCAGCATATCTTTGCATGCGTGAATCAATGGTTGTATAAATTCTTAGACCGTCTCTGTAGATATCGTATGGTGTGCCATCAGGCTTCATAGTTGTTTTACTCCATTCCACAAGTTGTTTTCGAAGGTATTCTCTAAAGTAAGTGGCCAACCCTGCCCTGTGATCAATAATTTGGTATGATGACAGGTCAATGGGCAATTGGGTAATAGAGTCCCGCTCGTGTTCTGAAATAAAACCGTACTTGTGTAATTGTCCGATAACCACGTTTCTTCTGCCAAGAGATCTGTCGTAATTTCTGACAGGACTGAACCATGTAGGCGCTTTCAGCAGCCCAATTAAAGTAGCTGCTTCTTCCAGTTTAAGCGCATCGGGTGTCTTTCCAAAAAAAGTAGCAGAAGCTGATTTAATACCAAAAGCATGGCTGCCGAAATCAACTGTGTTCAGGTACATTGCCAAAATTTCCTGTTTGCTGTAGTTGCGTTCCAGGCGAATAGCAACAACCCATTCTTTGAGCTTTGTAATGATAAGCTGTAGCTTAGAGGCATCAGGATTACGCGGGAAAAGGTTTTTAGCCAGCTGCTGCGTGATGGTACTCCCACCGCCGGCACTTCTGTCCTGTAGTAAGATTGTTTTTATTACGGCCCTTGCAACACCTCTGTAGTCGATGCCGGCATGCGATTCAAAACGGATATCCTCAGTTGCCAGCAAAGCCTTTACAATATTGGGGCTTAAATCCTCATAATGTATATTGGAACGATTTTCAATAAAATATGTTCCCAGAAGTTGTTCATCAGCGGAATAAATATGAGAGGCCAGATTGCTTTGTGGGTTTTCAAGCTCCTCAAAGGAGGGCATAAAACCAAATAGCCCGATAGAAATGAAGAAAAATAATAAAACAACAAGCGCTGCAACGGAAGCATTGATAATCCAAAAACCTCTGATATATTTTTTAATATTAGGCTTTGCTTTTACTTTCTTTTTTGTTTTAACTTTATTAGGCATTTTTTATTCGTTTGAAGTTTTTTCAATTCTCATACCAATATCACTGATATGTTTCAGCTTTTGAGTTCTCATAGCATGCTCAAATTCGAAAGTGTATTTACCTGTGAGCCCGAATTGCAGATTAAGTCCTAAAGGGGCTTTTAAAACCCTGTAGTTTCCCCAACCTCTGCCCAGCCAGCGTCCTTGAGGATCTGCTACAATTATTTCGATGGTATCTCTTGCCATTTGATTGTCCGGAAAGGTTGTATTCATAAATATGTACAAATTGCTGTAACGGTATGATGTGGTGTTGCGTATATTCACAAAAAGATTATACAACTGTGTTGAATCCTTAATTTCAAAGTTAAATTTTTTGGTGTCGTACACGTGCCAGGTATCATCTTTAAAACTGTAGTTTTTTTCATAGACACGATTAGGGTCGCAGGATACTAATAAAACTACAAAACACAAAACTCCTAAACGAATCATCATTTTCTTTTTTTCTTTTTTTTATCAAAACGACTTATATCATCTTCTTCATTAGCAAAAGTCCAAAAATTAGCCTTGAAATCCTTTTCGGGGATATAGGATTCAATTTCTTCAGGAATGATATTTTTTTTATTCAAAGCTAAAATTTTCTTAGCACTTTCAATTGTAACAGGCAATGGCTTATCAGGTTCATTTTCATAAACAAACCAAATCAAGCCTTTTAGGATGTCATACTTTTGAAAAAACACATCGCCTTTACGTGTTTTAAGCTTTAAATTTTTATCAGGAAATTCTTTTAAAGCATCCATGTAAACGTCATTTTCATAGTTTAGGCAGCACTTAAGCTTGCTGCACTGGCCGGCCATTTTCAAGGGGTTAAGTGCCAATTGTTGTGTGCGGGCTGTGTTTGTTGATACCGATTTAAAATTCGACAGCCATGTGGAGCAGCACAACTCTCTGCCGCAGGAACCAATGCCGCCCAGCCTGCTGGCTTCCTGACGGACACCTATTTGCTTCATCTCTATTCTGACAGAAAATGCATCAGCAAGGTATTTAATGAGTTCGCGAAAATCAACCCGCTCATCAGCCGTATAATAAAAAATGGCTTTTGTTTTGTCGCCCTGAAATTCCACATCACTGATTTTCATTTTTAAATTCAGATCCACGGCAATATTGCGCGACTTGATTTTTGTTGATTCTTCCTGCTCTACAGCCATGACCCATTTGTCGATATCTGATGCTTTGGCTCTTCGGTACAATTTTTTAAACTCATGATTGGGTTTAAACTTTTTCTTTCTGAGTTTAATTCTGACAATATCATCAACAGCATTTACAATGCCTATATCGTGCCCGGGAGATGCTTCAACAGCTACAAATTCTCCTACTTCAAGTTCCAAATCATCGGGTTTAATAAAAAAGTCGCAACGGGTATTCTTAAAGCGTACTTCTACTATGGCATATTGTTTATGACATGGAGGCTTTGGTAAGCCTTCGAGCCAGTCATGTGAACTCATTTTACAATAGCTTTGTGAAAAAACACCCTCATTTTTTGTATATGACTTGGGAACATATTTGCAGCCTCTGCTTTCAAAAAAATTTTGTTCCATGATTAATTACTTTTTTATTTTTAAACAATAAAAGTTCTATTATATTGCTTCAATGCTATCTTTACAATTTATCTTACTATTACAAATACAGTTTAATAATGCCAATTAGTTTTTTTCTTTTTTTACGCTCACCAGTTTTTATAAACGCAACAGTTTCATCATTTTAAAAGATAAATCCATAAAAAGCATTTTTGGGTTAATATTTCGTTCGACATGATACAAGGCTTTATTAAACTCTTCATTTATAGTAAGGATATTACGTTCATTAATAAAAGGGTGAAACTTTTCGAGAAAACCAGCTTCATTATTAGGTACAGCCATAATGGAGCTGCTGTTGAGGTTTATGAGCAGGCTGTTTCTGGCCATACGTAAAGAGAAAGTAAAAAACTTTTTAAGCTTTTCACGACCTACCGTTTTCTTAGCCATCTCATCAATCCAGACTATCAAATCGGAAAAGTTTCTCGTGTAACACAAGCGCATCCAGTTGGCAAAATTCTCAAAATAAAAAATAACATCTTTAGTATTATCTGCCATTCTTATGGCTTCTACGATGTTGCCGTCAACAATTTTTGAAATAATGGCTGCATCCTGCGATTCTAATGACTTATGCTCTTTTAAAAACATTAAGACGTCATTTGCTGCATGTTTAGGAACTTTTACCAACTGTACACGCGAGAGAATTGTTTTAAGAATGGCATCTTGATTTTCTGCTATAAGCAAAAAAACCGTTCTTTCGGGAGGCTCTTCAAAGGCTTTAAGGAGTTTTGGTGCCGAAGCATGATAAAACTTCTCAGCCATATAAATAATGATAATCTTATAAGCTGACTCGTATGATTTTAAGTTGATTACCTTAATAATGTCGAGTGCATCTTCAGCATTTATGATGCCTTGTTTGTTTTCGATATTTATTTCGCTATACCAATCAGAAAGAGAAATGTAAAATTTCTTCTCTTTGACAAAAGCACGCCAATCATTTAAAAAAGATTTGCTGGATGGTTTCTTAACCTTTGTGGTAGCAGCATTAGGAAAAAAAAAGTGTAAATCGGGGTGTTCTAATTTATTATATTTTTGGCAGGATTTGCATACCCCACAAGCATCGAACTCCTGTTTATCAGTGCAACAAATATAACGGGCATAGGCTATACTTAAAGCAAATTTACCACAACCTTCTGCACCCAAAAACAATTGAGCATGACTCACCCTGTTATTGGTCACCGATTTTATAAGGCGTCTTTTGATGTTTTCGTGCCCAAAAATATCTTTGAAAAGCATAAGTATTTGTTGGTATTAATTCCAAAAGCAAAATTAAGAATATTTTGCTAAACAGTGTTGTTAAGGTTTAAATTAATTTTGATTTCT
The DNA here is from genome assembly GCA_003565735.1 of Bacteroidales bacterium. Taxonomy (GTDB): domain Bacteria; phylum Bacteroidota; class Bacteroidia; order Bacteroidales; family PXBB01; genus PXBB01. Next base: position 8,979 of record PXBB01000015.1, on the reverse strand, counting down.
AAAAGCCTGCGGAACTTATTAAAACACAAAATCTCAAAAAGAAATCACAATTTTGCCTTTAATTATTTTTAGGCATTTAAAAGAATTAATTATTTTTGGTTTTTAGTTTTAATAAAATGGTAAGATGCGTCAATTGAAAAAAATAGCAAACTGTGCTGATGGTTATAAAATAATATCCCGCTGAGATTGTTTCGAAAACATAAACTTAAATAAAAACCAGATTTTTAATAAAAAATTTCATAAATGCAAAAAAAATGAATGAAATAAACAAGGAAATGATAAAAGAAAACACCATGGATGGTTATGAAAAACATGATGTTTATAATCTAAATCTTATAAATGACATAGCTGAGGCATACAAAAAAGTTATCGTAGCAGTAGGAGAGGACCCGCAGCGCGAGGGTTTGTTAAAAACACCTGAACGGGTTGCAAAGGCACTTCAGTTTCTAACACATGGTTATGATTTGAACCCCGAAGATATACTAATGTCTGCGCGCTTTAAAGAAGATTACAGACAAATGGTTTTAGTAAAAGATATTGAAATATATTCTCTTTGTGAACACCATATGTTGCCTTTTATTGGTAAGGCGCATGTAGCGTATATTCCTAACGGCTACATAGTGGGTTTAAGCAAATTGCCAAGGGTTGTAGATGCTTATGCACGCAGACTGCAAGTTCAGGAAAGGCTAACCACGCAAATAAAAAATTGCATTCAGGATACACTTAACCCACTGGGCGTTGCTGTTGTCATTGAAGCCCACCATCTGTGTATGCAAATGCGGGGCATACAAAAGCAAAACTCGGTCAGCACAACATCCGATTTTACAGGCGCTTTTTTAACTGAAAAAACAAGGGCGGAGTTTATGCACCTTATTGGCATTAAGCTACACTAAATCTATGGGAATATTTCGTTTTTTAGCGCTCATCTTCTTTATTATTGCGTATGAATGGAGTATGGCTCAAAACGTGACGGTATTTGTTAAAGATACTGATGGTTTGCCTCTTGTGGGTACCACTATCGAGCTAAAAAATGTTGAAAAAAAAGATGCGGTATTTAATGTTACCGACAGGAATGGCATAGCCCGTTTTGAAAATATTTCTGACGGACTTTACGATATTACAGTTCGTTTTATTGGTTTTGAGACAATTGAAAAAACCATCAATGTGCGCGAGGGCCATCGTTTTTTGGAATATACGCTTAAGGAAAGTGCCATCTCTCTGGGTGCTGTTACCATTAGTGGCAGACGCCCCCTGATAACACAAGAGGGCGATAAAATGATTATCGACCCTGAGCCTATGGCTGCTATCAGTACAAATACATTGGAAATTCTTGAAAGCACACCCGGTTTATTTGTTGACCAGGACGGTGGTATATACCTAACCAGTGCAACACCGGCCACGGTGTATATCAATGGCAGAGAGCAAAAGATGAGCAATCAGGATATAGGCACCATATTGCGCAGCCTGCCACCGGGAAGCGTTCAAAGAATAGAGGTCTTACGCACACCCTCTGCTAAATATGATGCAGCCAGTACAGGTGGTATTATCAATATCGTTCTAAAAAAAGGTGTGCGTATTGGCCGCTTTGGGTCTGTAAATGCCGGAATGAATCAAGGCATATCCGGAAACAGATTCGCAGGTTTCAGCCTGAACAACAGCGGCGAAAACAGTACCTCATACATCAATGCCAACTATAGTTTTAATGGACGCACAGAAGAACTCAATATTGCACGCTCCATGCGCACTGACACATCTATGTATCAGGCGCCGGTAACAGAGCATGGAAGCCATCAGGGCTTTGTTGGTTATGGAATCAATTATGATGTGAGTGAAAATTTTAACATCAGTTACGATGGCAGGATTAATATTAGTAAAAGAGCATCAAACACAGAAAACCATAATACCATAAAAACAGCTGAAGAGGTCATTCTCATGGAAAGTTTTAACGAGCTATCCAGTACCTCCGATTTTGTCAACTTACAGCAGGATATCGGGTTAAGGGTAAGCTTGGATACTAATGGTTCAAATTTGTTGACGCGTTTTTCCTACAATTACAACAACAATAATGGTTTGCAAGATTATAAGTATGATTACCGCAAACCTTTCGATACCATTATGTCAGGCGATGGGGATAATTTGCAAAAGCGTCATTTTTATGTTCTGCAATCAGATTTGAGCTACCGCTTACCCTGGAAACTTAATCTTGAAGCGGGTTTTAAAATTTCAGTTCAAGATTACAGCAGCCGGTCCGATTATTATATACATAAACCTAAGGGCACAGTTTTGGACAATAGGCGTACCAATGCTTTTAACTACGACGAGCGTCTCAGTGCAGCATACTTACAAGCTTCACGTGATATATTTGCAGGTTTTCATGTGAAAGCAGGCCTCCGCATGGAGCATACTTATATGAAAGGTCAGCAAACGGTGCCCTCTGACACAAGCTTTGTCATCGATCGTATAGATTGGTTTCCCTATGTTTTCCTTAGCCGAAAAATTATCGATATCATGGGCATTGAGTTGGATGGCTACCTTATTTACCGCAAAACCATTTCCCGCCCCGGCTACCAAAGTCTTAACCCTTACATAAGATTCATTGATGAATTTCTATACGAAATGGGCAATCCTGCTTTACAACCACAGTTTACAGAAAATTACGAGGCTAACATCAGTTTTAACCATATGCCTCTTTTCGCTATTGGACAAAATTACACCAGAGATGTTTTTTCTAATGTTGTGTATCAGGATGAGGTTAATGAAAACATCGCTGTGCAAACGTATGATAACGTTGGCACTAACAAAGAAACGTACTTCAGGGGCATTGTCGGTATTCCACCTGGTGGGACATATTTTTTTGCCCTTGGCGCTCAGTACAACCTGAATGCTTATGATGGTTTCTATGAAAATGAACCGCTGAAATATGAAAGAGGCAGTTGGCGTTTTTTTACTTACCATGCCCTCAACATAGGTGAAAACACCAGACTTACACTGACAGGCTTCATGATGCAAAATGGCCAATACAACTTTTACAACCTCAATACTTTTGGTTTGTTGAACATTGGCTTAAATCAAACTTTTCTCAATAAAAGATTGACCATTACATTGAGTGCAAGAGATATTCTGAGAACAATGGGAACAGAGTTTGAATTAAGTCAGGGAAGCATAGAAACTACTGGCAGCAGATACACCGATAACAGACGCTTTGGAATCAATATCAGATACAATTTCGGCATCAGAGATAAAGCAGAAGATACAGAAATGTTTGATTTCGATGGCTTTGATGAATAAAAAAGTTAACGTATCAAAGTTACTGTGCCTCTTTTCAAATGCCTATTACCCATTACGTCCACGTATTCTATAACATAGCCGTAAACACCTTTCGGGGCATCTTTATTCTCCACACGGCCATCCCATCCTTTATTGATATCATTAGATGTAAAAATGTTCTTTCCCCATCTGTCAAAGATGAGCATCTCAAACTCAATAACACCTTTGCCATAGGCATAAAAAACATCATTAATGTAATCACCATCAGGGGTAAATGCAGAAGGCACGTATATTATGTAGTTAGGGTGTATTGTAACAAATCCGGTTATTGAATCCCTGCATCCAAAGTCATTTTCAATCCACAAATTTACTGAATATCTGCCGGTGTCAGAAAAAACATGCTGAAAGTTTGGTACACTGTAGGTACTGCCATCTCCTAATAACCATTCCCAAAAAACAGCTCCTATAGAATTATCAATGAAGTTGATAGTGGGGTCCAGAATATTTGCAGCCTCCGGGTCTGCTATAAAATCAGCAACCGGACTTGGACTTATGTTTATTGTTGCTGTTCCTATACCAACACAGCCCAACGAATCGGTAAGTTCTACAGTATATGTTGTTGTTTCCTGTGGCGTTACATATATTGATTGTTGATTAATTTGATTAGTTAACGATGCATCTATAGGGCTGGAAGACCACAAATAGGTCACGCCGTCGTTAACAATGAAATTAACCTCTTTACCTTCACAAATGGTTTCACTATCAGGCGTTATTGTTACCACCGGCAAGGGTTGTACCTCTACTACGACACTTTCCACCATTTCACAACCATCATATATGGTAACTGAATAGGTTGTTGTTTGGGTAGGTTGTACAGTTATCGTTTCAGTAGTGTCGCCAGTACTCCATAAGTAACTTATGCCACCCTCAGCAGTAAGGCTTATTACATCACCTGCACAAATCAGGGTGTCATTGGGTACACTTCCGTAGTCCATAATCACATTTACGGTAACTTGGTCTGTATGTACCTGTCCACAATCATCTGTAACGGTCACGGTATAAACTGTTTGAGTTATAGGATTCACAGACACATAATTGCCTACTCCCACGCCATTATCCCACTCATAAGTGTAGGGGGGTACACCTCCTGCCACTTCTATCCAAAGCTCCACATCATCATTGCATATAATAGTAGTATCATTGAGCATGGCTTCGGTGTGCAAATCTTCATTAGGCAAAATAAGCACTTGCAAACTGTCTAGTTCAGGAGAACAAACAGAGGTTTGAGCATATAAAATGACATCCACAATAGGGTCGGGTTGACCTGTGTAAATAGGTTCTATAACAACAGTTGCTGAATTCTGTCCGGCAGGAATGACTACAGAATCGGGTATGGGCTGATAATCGACACCCATCACAGCCGAGCCACCTATTAAAAAAGGAATTGTGAGATCAGTACTTACATTATCAGAGATGGTAAAAGTGACAATGGCATCACTGCAGCCTCTAATAGCAGCACTATCAACAGGTAAATAAGTGTACTCTGTATCCATTGAAATATTTGTAGAGGCAAAACTTTGAGCTTCCAAAAATACGGCAGAATCATAAATAGCATCACCGGCATCGCCAATAGTGAGTCTTAAAGTATATGTTTCGCAGGGTATAACATAAGCCCTGGCGGTCAAAACTGTCGTAAAACCATTGTATTCGACAGTGCCTTGCCCAACGGCATGATTGTTAACATAATACTGAGAATTAAATCCTGCATTCACATTATTTATAGCAACAAATAAGTTGGTGCCGGGAACAAGCGCAATGTTTTCATGGTCATAATTGCCACCGGCAGGATTGGGGCCCGTAATAAAAAAAGCAAAAACGTCATTATAGCTGGTGCCAACAAAAGTAGGGTACTCTTCAGAAGCAAAAACATATCTGAATTCAACAGTGTCAGATTCGGGAATAAAATCAAATTCTAAATAACACACATCATACAAAGGAATGCCTTGTACCAAAGCTGCCAGATGTGGGTGTTGTGCTGTAACGGGGTTATTGTCGAAAGCAGTTGATGTACCCATCATGTTGTTAGGTCCAACAGCATCAATAACATTTCCTGACGACATAATAATTCCTGAGCTGATGCCTAAGTTGGTCGGATTTGGCCCTGTTGTAAAAACGCCTCTGGAGTTAGCAGCACCACCAAATGTAGGGTTTAAAACTGTCACACCACCACCTGCCAGGGTGTCAACTAACTGCTGTGCCGTTGAATTAGGGGTGATTATCAATTGGGCCTGTGTTTTATTGTGGCACAGCAGCAACAACAACAAAGCCAATACTAAATGATGCCACAATAAACGCTTTAAAAGAAACATATAAAAACTTTTTAATATCTTATAACAAATTTCGGTAGCTTTCCGCTCCATATCTGTGCCGGTTTAATCGTACTTCTCATTATATATGACGCAAGCTTATTAAAAAAGTTGCCTTAAAGCACAGAAAAAAAGCCCAAACAATAAAGCAAATTTACATCATATTTTTCATTGGTATGCTATTTTTTTATATTTTTACTAAAATTTTTTTAATAAAAACAAAAACATATGAACAATCTAAAGAACTACATTGAAGAAAACAAAGAAAAATTTTTAGAAGAGTTGTTTGAGATGCTGCGAATACCATCTGTAAGCGGTAGTAAGAAGCACGACAATGAGATGAGGCAGATGGCAGAACTAATCAAAACGCACTTGTTAAAAGCCGGTGTCGATAAGGCTGAGATATGTGAAACTGAAGGTCATCCCGTGGTATTGGGTGAGAAAATTATTGACACGTCATTACCAACTGTTATTGTATATGGTCATTATGACGTACAGCCTGCGGGCGATTTGTCATTATGGAATTCACCGCCTTACGAGCCTGTTATCAAGAATGATAAAATCTATGCACGTGGTGCCAATGACGATAAAGGACAATTGTTTATGCATGTCAAGGCTTTCGAGTACATGTTGAAAAATAATGAACTGCCCTGTAATGTAAAGTTTATGATTGAAGGTGAAGAAGAAATTGGCTCGCCCAGCTTGTACAAATTTGTAGAAGATAATAAGGAAAGGCTTAAAGGAGATGTTATACTGGTGTCGGATACGGCTATGATTGCTAATGATCAGCCATCTATAGATGTGGGGTTGAGAGGGCTTGCATACGTGGAAGTTAAAGTTCAGGGACCCAACAGAGACCTGCACTCAGGTGTTTTTGGAGGCGCTGTTGCTAATCCGCTCAATGTTTTGTGTAACATGATTACACAACTGACAGATGAGAACAACAAAGTAACCATCCCCGGTTTCTACGATGATGTACTGCTTGTAAGCGATGAAGAGAGAGCTGAAATGGCAAAGGCACCATTTAATCTTGAAGCATTCAAAAAGGATCTCAATGTAAAAGCTGTTGATGGTGAAAAAGGCTTTTCTACGCTCGAGCGCTTAGGCATTCGCCCTTCATTTGATTTGAATGGCATCTGGGGAGGCTATACCGAAGAGGGTGCTAAAACCATTTTGCCCGAAAAAGCCCACGCTAAAATATCAATGCGGCTTGTTCCTAACCAAGACCCTGATAAAATTGCAGACCTTTTTGAAAAGCACTTCAAAGCCATTGCTCCCGACACTGTTGATGTAGAAGTTACCAAACTCCATGGTGGCGATGCCTATATTTCTCCAACAGATTCTATTGGGTACCTAGCTGCAGCCAAAGCCATGGAAACAACTTTTGGAAAAAAACCTGTGCCGACACGTAGTGGAGGCAGTATCCCTATCATTGCTTTCTTCGACAAAGCCCTCGGACTGAAGTCTATTTTGATGGGATTTGGCCTTGAAACTGATGCCATACATTCACCAAACGAACACTATGGATTATTCAACTTTTTCAAAGGTATAGAAACCATACCCTATTTTTACAAAAATTTTGTGGAAATGTATAAAAACGCTCCAAAATAGTTTTTATAAAACCAACGTTCTATATTTTTAATATAGGTGATGCAGACTGACAAGTAGGGATGACCTGAGTTAAAGGCATGAGTAATACAGACTAAGCTAGACAACAGTTGCAATTATACACATCCTGATTATGTTATTAACATGAATTTGATTCAAGTTCATAAATGACTGCGCCGGGATACATTTAGCTAACAGTTTGCTTTATGAAATTACGTGACAAAAACAAAATACTGATTGTTCTAAGTCTTTTTGTCATATATTATTCATGCAAGAAGGAAGACAATGGTATATATCCGGAAGTAGATATAAAAAAGCCGACAGAAAATCAGGTTTTCAATGTTTTTGACAGCGTACATATTGTCGCATCCATACTTCATCAAAAACAGTTGAAAAATGTGTCGGTTGCTATATTGCGCGAAAGTATGGTGCCGGCTTTACAAAGATTTCATTTTACACCTACCGGTCATTCTTTCGAACTAGACACTTACATTTTTCTTGATGATATTGAGTTAAAAACAGGCACTTACTATGTGAATGTCAGGGCCTCTGATGGTATTAATCATACAAATGCTTTCAAAAAGATTGCTATTTATGAAGCCCCAAAAACTCTCGAGGGCGCAATTATCATTTGTAAAAACACCTCACATCATATACGCCTTGTAAAAGTTGATGAAACCCTTACACCAAAAACTTTATTAGATATTCAAACTGATTTTGGATATGCCGGTTATGAGCCTATAAGCAAAAGGCTTTTAATCAGCGGGAAGTATCAAAGTACCCTTTTTTGCTACGACAGGGAAAAAGAAGAGATTATCTGGCAGGCGCAAGTCCCAGGGGCACCGCCTGCCAGCTACTTTCAACATCTTATCATGCATAATAAAACAGCTTACATAGCTCTAAGAAATCAAGCTATTATAGCCTATAATACTAATGGAACTCTGGTGTATAACTTGCCAACCCAGAATAATATGTACCCTCAACATCTGCTTATTAAAGACAACTTCCTTATAACCTCCCAGGCGTCACTGTCATTAATAGATACCTACATTGTTATTTATTATCTGAGTTCAAATGCCTTTGCTCAGCAACTTAAAACAAATCTTACCCCTGTCGCATTGTTCAGCAAAGACGCCGGTAATTTTTTCTTTTTTGCAAATAATCTAAGCGGTTATGCCCGTATGCTCATTTATGAAATACAATCAAATAACGTTTGGCAACCCTATGCCTTGCCACAACAAAAGCTCAAAGATGCTCTCCAGATTGACAGTAAAACATATCTTTTAGCTTTTGAAAACAGCGTACACAGATATACCTATCAGCCAAATGGCATGACTTTATTTGTTGATAATATCAAAGCTGTAAGCATGGCTTACGACCAGGTTAATAATCAAGTGTGGGTTGCTACAAATGACAAGATGGTAAATGTTTACAACTACCCTTTTGGCAATTTGGTTCATCAAATCCAACTTACAGACAGCATAAAGGATATAGTGTTATTATTTAATAAATAGTGCTAATAAAAATTTAAACACATAAGCGATTAATAAATATTGTTGTGTGGCAGTATTTGATAAAACGCTATAGAGTTGAAGAAAAGGCAAAGAAACCCATAAAATTAAGACCGTTGCACGGTAATATATTAAAAAAAGCTACAAATAAACGTCTATTTATTTGTATATCAACAATATAAGTTGTATTTTTGTAGCATGAAGAATATAAAAAGCCCAACTTTAGC